>DASWMI010000105.1:0-36172 GCA_036399835.1 Pyrinomonadaceae bacterium
CTTTCAGAATTGACGTTGAGCTAATTGATACTGATGGACACATCGCTGCGGCTCACCGCGCCGCTCGCCGTCGTGACGATGACGGGCTGCGTGCCATTGAGATTATCGGGGATGACGACGTTGATTTGGTCCAGTCCCGGAAAGCCACCGGATGGTCCTGCGTATTGGACCATTGCCGCACGCCCACCGATGGTCACACTGACGGGGAGCGATTTGCGCCAGCCCGTGCCGAAGAGCGCGACGACGGAAGGCTGGCCGTCCAACTGCGCGGGGAATGGTCCAGCCGTATAGCGAAAGCCCGAAGTGAGAAGCGCGACCGCCTCTCCCGCGCCCGTTTGTGGCACTGTGAAGATACCCGGATTGGCCGTCGAGATGGTCACGTCCTCGGCGGCTATGACGTTGCCGTTCAATATCACAAGGACCGAGCGCGTGCCTGCGCCCACCGAATCGGGAATATAAATATTGATCTGCGAATCATTGAACGTGAGCACGGTCGCGCTGATTCCTTCGATAGACACACTCAGGCCGCGCGCCTGCGCGTCCGCAGAACTCAAGCCGCTCGCTCCGCGCGTCAGCCCTGTGCCGAGAATCGTTCCCAGACCGTCGCGCGTCGCACTTCCGACGCGGCTCGCGGCGTTCGTCAACGCGAGATGGCCCACTGGACCAAACGCCGTGTCCACGCCGAAGGCCAGGCCAGTCAAAGACTGAGAGGCGGGAAGGTCCGCGAGGGCGAAGATTGAGCCGTCGCGCAGAAAGCCGTTGAGCGCGGGGTCCGGGAAGGCGTCTATACGCGGCGTCCCGCCGTTGCCGCCGAGCGCCGCCGTGTCCGAAGCTCCCGAAGCATCCTCTATCACGTAAACATTCCCCTCGCGGTCAACCGTCAGCCCGTGCAGGAACAGGTTGTTGTCGAGCGAGAGTCCTTCAACGACCACTTCATCAACATCAGCGTAGCCGTCATTGTCATCATCATAAATGGCGAGCATGACGGCATCGCTGCCGTAGGAATGCGAGAAGACTACTCCGCGCGAATTGACGGCGATGTCGAGCGGGGCATCGTTCGAGAATTGATAAGAGTAGTAAGGCACGTTGTCGAGCGTGTCGGGCATGCCGTCATGGTCCGTGTCGCGCACGATGCGCAGCTCGTCGGAAGTAAAGTCCGCAATCAGCAGCTCATTGTTGGGCAGCAGCGCGAGCGCGTTGGCGTTGTAGAGCTGGTTGCTGCCGACGCGGACCAATTCGCGCGAGCGCGCAAGGTCAAAGCCTCCGGTCGAAAAGTCTCGCACGAGGAGGACGACGCCGGGCGACGATTCATTAAAGGGATCGTTCGGGTTGCTGTTGTTGTAATAGCCGCTCGAAGAGACTATGACGAACTCGCGTCCGGCTTTTGAAGTGCCGGAGACGACCGCCGCCGCCGAGCGAAAGTTGTAATCCTGCTTGAGGTCGTAAGTCGCGGCGGAATCGCGTATGTAGTTGCCGTTAGTATCAACCGCGACGCGGAGGAAGCCTGTCAGCACGCCGTTGAGCGTGCCGGAAAAGACTTCATAGCGCGTGCCGGAGCGCCCCACAGCAATATCGAAAGAGCCGCCATCGGAATCAAAAGTGGTCCTCTCGTCGGCCACCAGGTCGCGCGTCCGGTCATGATATTGCTCGTTCGTTCCGGCGGTGGAACTGTTGCTCAGTTGCGAGGTGTGAAGAAGACGGCTCAGCGGCGTGCCCGCGCCGATGCCTGCGGAGACGGCGGCGGCCCCTTCATAACCGGAAACGGGTGTCGTCGCCAGAGACCCATTAGGGTGCGCGACGGGTCGCCCGCTCGTCGTCGCGCGTGGCCGCGACTCCCTCGTGGCGTTGCTGCTGCGAAGCGCGGTGTAGCCGCCCTTGCGTGAAGGTGCGCCGGGTGTGGCGGCGCGTGTCCGCAGCGCGCGTTGTATGTCCGGCCTGGCATCAGGCTCTGCACGGACCTGTGCGCTCGCCACGACAGCGAAGAGGAAAGCTCCGAGCGTGAGAGCGATAACCAGCGCGATAATGTAGATGCAAAAGCGTGCGAGCTGCATACGGTCGGTCCCTTGAAGGTTTGGTTAATCCTCTATGGCTTTTCTGGTCCACAGAAGATGGTTTTCTTAGCCCCGGATGGCTTTCCCTATTTCTTGAGGTCTCTTTCCATCTTCTGCCTGAGATTCTTGGCGAGATGTTCGGCTGTGCTCTTCTTGCCGTTCCAGGCATCCACCTTGTAGGAAGCGACGGCGTAGGCCACGACGCTGGTCCTGAGATTGACAACCTGTATGCTGGCCTCTTCTTCCGGGCGACCGCTGCCGAAGATAATCTTGGCCCATCCTGCCTTCTGCGATTCAGAGTAGCCGCTAATCTCGAAGTCCGCGAGCGATCTGTCTGTGACGACGAGGAGGTCCACCTTCTTCTTCTTGAAAGCAGAGACCAGATAGTTCTCAAAGCCCTCCATGCCTTTAATCTCGTTGACGTAAACTTTCGAGCCGGGCGGGATAAAGGTCGGGTCCGAAGTCCTCTTTGATAATGAGGCGGAAGCTTCCGCAGCCGTCAGGACGGAGGCGTTGACGACGCGCGCGCGGTCCTGCGCGAAAGACAGGCTCGCACAAATGAGGACCAGAGCCAGCAGTAGAGAGATTCGTGTAGAGTATCTCATGAAGGTTTCCTTTCAACCGGAAGGTTTAAAGCTTGTAGGCTTTCAGAGTAAATATGCTTCGCTCCCGTCGCATATTAAAAAGCTCGCAGAGTGAAGGCAGAGAGAATCTCAAGGACTCGCGGCGAAGCCTGAGCATCAGCCCATGCCCGCGCTTCGTCATTCGTCTTTTTGATACCTCTGCCTTCATCTTTGTCCTCTGCGATTGGCAGCGCGTCGGGTGCGCTGCCCGTCTCTTTAATCACTGGTCGTTATCGCGTGAGCGCGCGGGGCGTGCAGGCTCGCTGCGCTCGCGCTGTGAGTCCGCAGGCCGTTCAGGTTCAGGAGCGCGTTGCGGCGCAGGCTCTGAACGCGGCGGCTCTGGTCGCGGCTCTTCGGAGCGCGGCGGCGGGTCATTGCGTGGCGGCGGGTCGTTACGCGGCGGTTCGGGTCGCGGCTCATTGCGCGGCTCCGGGCGCGACTCGCTGCGCGGCTCGGGTCTCGAAGGCTGCGGGTCTGGCCGCGACGGGGCTTCGTAGCGCGGCGCAGGTCTTTCGGAGCGCGGCGGCGAGTTATCCCTTTCGCGGCGGTCGGGTCTCTCCGTGCGCTCGGAAGGCTCTGGCCTGTTGGGACGCGCTGGTCGCTCGGTCTCCACCGGCCTCTCTTCGGGCGGCCCTGAAGGTGCGACCCTGCCTGGCCTTTCGGGACGGACCGTCGGCTGGTCCTCCTGCGGCAGAGACGGCCTGACGGGATTTGTGCGTGCAGGGCGCGAGGGTCGCTCGGAGGGCGCGTCGGTGCTGCCGCTTGCGCCCGCGTCCACGCGGTCTTCGAGTCGCTCTGCGGGCCGCACCCTGGCCGGACGCGTTGAACGCATCACCGCGCCTGTGTCCCTGGTCTCAGACGCAGCCGCCGCGCCGCTTCTCTCTTCGACAGCGCCGGATGAAGAAGAAGAGCGCGGCTCGCGCCCGTTAAAGAGACGCGTGCGGCGCAACTCTTCATCGAGCGCCACGCCGGCCCTGCGCTCCGCAGCCCCTGTCGGACGCAGTGGCCGCTCGGCTGCGGGGACGAGCACGGCGGGCCGCGCCGCCCCGGTGCGCGCCGGCCTCTCCGTGCGCGAAGCATTGTTGGCGTCAAGACCGTTTGGCGTAATCGGCAGCCGCCCCCGGACAGGCTCGCCTTCCACGGCGCGACGCGCGATGTCTGCCGCCGCAGCCTGCGCTCGCGCCTCGCCTGTTCCAAAGCTGCGCGCGGGCAGCGTCGTGACGGCGCGCAACTGCGCCGGATTGATGCGCTCTATGCGTGCCACCTCGTTTGAGCGCAAAGCCCTCAGACGCTCCTGTTGATTATGCCTGTAACGACGCGAGTGCGGGTCGTGTTGCCCGTAGCCGAGCGGATACCAGGCGACGTGCTCGCCGTAAGAGGTCGGGATATAGACGAAGGCGACGAGCGCCGGTCGCCAGTAGATTCTCTTGTAATGAAAGCCGTAACCGCGCGGCGCCCAGCACCAGTAGTTGTTGTAATAAACCCAGCGGCCATAGTGATAGGGCGCCCACCCCCAGGGTTCATCGCCAACCCAGGTCCAGCCGTAAGGCGGGCACCAGGTCCAGCGCCCGTATCTGTAAGGCGCCCAGTTGTTGTAGTTGTTGATGACCGTGACGTGCGGACGCCAGACCCAGCCGTAAGCGTCGCCGGCGTAAACCCAGTCGCCGTAAGCGTCCAGCTCTTCAGCGCCCCAGACGGTGTTATCGTAATAACGATCACGCTGTTCATAGCGCAGACGCTGGGCCAGATAACGCTCGCGCTCGTCAACCCACTGGTCCCAGTTGTCAAATGACTCGGCCTTCGTCAACTCCCAATCGCCCGCTTCATCTCCATAGTTGACGAGCTGCGCCATACGCCCGTCGCGCAGGGTAAAGCCGGAGGTCTCGGAATAGATACGCGCGCGCCCGCCGTCGCGGACGACTAAGCGCACGCGGCCTTCGCGCGCCACGTCAAGACGATAAAGTCCGGTCTTTTCCGCCGCGAGAGTCGTCTTCGGCGCGTCAATCTCGAAGTATTCGCGGTCTCGATTAAAACGCGCGAGACGCAAGGTCGCCGTGCCTTCGGAAAGGCTCAGCGCTACTCCCTCGTCGCGCAGCGTGACGATGCGCAGCACGGAGTCCGCGTCCAGACGCAGGAAGTTGCGCGCGTCAATCTGTAGCTCTACGCGCGCATCTCTTCCGGTCGCCAGCGTGTCGCCCTCGACAAGCGGAAAATTGAGCCGCGCTTTCTCCCAGTCTTGATTGCCCGCGCGCCGCAGGTTGACATCGCCGCGCAAGAGGCTGATGCGCACAACGCGCGCCGTCACGTCATACTCGTCCGCGTAATCTTCATCCGAGGCGCGTGCGTTGATGCTGAAGCAGAGGAGAAATGAGAAGGAGACTAGAAGAAGGAGAGAGAAAGATTTGACGGAACGCATGGGGCGACTGCTCCTTTTTTTTTGTGTACAGGAAGAGAACCGCTCGCTCGACACGCGCGCTGAAGAAAGCCTGACAAGCCTTGCGCGCTGCGGAAGAGAAAGCTTTAGCGAGGGTCTAATGCTGCTGCTCTGGCGCTTGAGCAAAAGACGTGCCCGTGCTTTGGACCAGGTTCGCGCTTGAGCTTCTGTACAGCTTTTTCCTAAGAAACTCGAAAGAGCTTGAAAAGTTTTTATGCGAGATGGTGCAGGATGAGCACTATTTGGGGTGCGATTAATTTCGAGGCCGGGCCGTCGGTTCTTTAGAAAATCTTCAAAACGGAATCTTCCGCGCAGAGAGAGGCGCGCGAGGCCGCAGAGGTAGGTCATCAAAGTTCGATTTGAGAGAAAGCGTTTGACGTTAAGGCTGCTGGCTTTCGATTAATTGTTTGAGGAGCTTCGTATAGCCTTCGGAAAATTCCGGGAAGCGCAGACCGATGCCGACGCGTTCTTCAACGTGGACCACGACCCCGCTCAGACGCAGCCAGTGGCCCGCGGGCAGTCGCACCTTGAAATGGACCAGATCGCCGACGCTCGCCTCGCCGATGGTATCTATATAACACCCGCCGAGGCTGAGGTCGCTCATGCGCGCCTCGTATTTGCCGGCCCTCCCTTCCCATTCGACTTCGAGTGAGATGGGGACGCGCTCGTGATTTCTTGGTGTCTCGTAATTCACTTCAATTCTGGTCCAGCTCAGGGCTGGGTTTGGCTACCGGGCGGGCTGGAGGGAGAGGCGCCGGGGTTGGCGTTGGTGTTAGCGTTACCGTTGGCGTTCTGCTGCTGCTTCTTCTCCTCTTGCGCCTGCTGTTTCTTCAACATCTCTTCCTGATGTTTGCGCGCTTCCCTGATACGCTTGGCTCCCTCTTTAGCCTTGTCGAGAGCTTCGACTGCGCGAAAGTTGTCGGGGTCGAGGTCTGTCGCTTTCTGAAGCGATTGGGTAGCCTCCTCGTACTGGGCCAGTTTCATCTGGGCCAGCCCCAGCTCGTAATAAGCGTCGCCGTTCTCCTCGTCGAGCTTGACAGCCTGCTTGTATGATTTGACGGCCTCTTCATACTTGGTCAGGCGGTAGTAAGACTGGCCCAGGTTGAAATATGCGTCGGCATCCTTCGGATTATCGTCAAGATATTTCTTGTAGACCTCTGCGGCTTTGTCGAAGGAGGCTTCGGCTTCATCTCTCTTTCCGAGCGCGGCGTAAGAGAGGCCGAGCCGGAAATGCGCTTCGGCAAAATTCGGGTCGAGCTGGACGGCCTGCTTGAAGGCTTCGGCGGCCTCCTCGTCCTGATCGTTCCGGTACAGCTCCTTGCCCCGCTCAAACTGCGCGCGGGCATCCATCTGCGCCTGCTCGCCTACTCTGGCGGCCTCTTTGCTGGCAACCGAGGATGAAGCCTCGTTTAATGATGAAGAGGTTTTTGAGCGGCGGCAGCCCGTCTGGACCAGCGCCAGGCACGTTAACATGATGAGAAGGAGGATAGCTTTCATGGAACAAATTGTCTGGGGACGGCGCGCCGCCTTGCAAGTCTTTGCCGCCTCTCACGGGCGAGCTATTCGCGTGTCCGATTCTTCATCGCCGCGAGTCCGGGCCGGGCGCGGCACAATCCTTCTATGACAAAGAGGGCGTGCGGGTCAATGATTATTCGACGCACGACGGCTTTCTTTATGCTTTAATCGCTTCCCGAGGAGGCAGCCGCAGATGAAAGAGGGATATGTGCTCGCGCTGGACCAGGGGACGACCGGGACGAAGGTTATCCTCTTCGATTATGAAGGCCATATCAGGGGGCGCAGCTATTCGGAATTCAAGCAGTATTACCCGCAGCCCGGGCGCGTCGAGCATGATGCGGATGAAATCTGGGAGGTCAGCATCAAGCTGGTGGCGGAAGTTTTGCAAACCACGGGAGTGCGTGCCGCGGAGCTGAAAGCGATAGGCATTACCAACCAGCGCGAGACGGTCGTCATCTGGGACCGCCGGACCTCGCGCCCCGTCGCACGCGCCATCGTCTGGCAGGACAGGCGCACGGCTGCGCTCTGCGATGAGCTGAAGGCGGGCGGGCTGGAAGAGGTTTTCCGCAGCAAGACGGGCCTCGTCGTTGACCCGTACTTTTCTGGGACCAAGCTCAAATGGCTGCTGGACCAGACGCCCGGATTGAGAGAACAGGCGGAGCGCGGCCAACTTGCCTTCGGGACGATTGATTCATGGCTCGTCTGGAAGCTGACAGGCTCGCGCACGCATATCACCGACTACTCCAACGCTTCACGCACCCTGCTTTACAACATACACAGCCTCGCCTGGGATGAAGAGCTATTGCAGCTTTTAGATGTGCCGCCCGCCTTGCTCCCCGTCGTCAAACCCTCTTCCTATATCTACGGCGAAACAGACCCTGCTCTCTTCTTCGGTCAGAGGATTCCGGTCGCGGGCATCGCCGGCGATCAGCACGCGGCGCTCTTCGGCCAGGGCTGTTACGACCAGGGGCTGGCGAAGAATACTTACGGGACAGGCTCTTTCATGATGATGAACACGGGCCGCCAGACTGTCGCCAGCCACGCCGGACTGCTGACAACTATCGCCTGGGGCATAGGCGACGAGCCGGTCGAGTATGCTTTGGAAGGCGCGGTCTTCATCACGGGCGCGGCCATACAGTGGCTGCGCGACGGTCTGGGAATCATCGGTGAGGCAGCCGAGTCCGCGCGGCTGGCCCAATCGCTCGCCTCCAATGAAGACGTTTATTTTGTCCCCGCTCTCGTGGGACTCGGCGCGCCTCACTGGGATGCTTACGCGCGCGGCTGTCTACTGGGCCTGACACGCGGGACGACGCGCGCACATCTCGCACGCGCAGCCCTGGAAAGCATCTGCTACCAGACGCGCGATGTCGTGGAGGCTATGGAGCGTGATTCGGGCATCGCGCTCAAAGAGCTACGCGCGGATGGCGGCGCGGTCGGGAACAGCTTTTTGATGCAGTTTCAATCGGACATTCTGGGTGTGCCGGTCGAAGTCCCCTTAATTACGGAAACGACCTCGCTCGGCGCGGCTTATCTGGCGGGCCTCGCCGTCGGCTTCTGGGAGACGCGCGAAGAGCTGCGCGCGAAGTGGAAGGTGGACCAACGTTACGAGCCGCGGATGCAGGATGAAGAACGCGACCGCCTACATCGTCGCTGGCTGAGGGCCGTCGAGCGCGCTAAAGACTGGGCGCGCGAAGAGTGATCTATGAGCTGTCAGGAATGACTGGACCACAGCCGCCACAGCTTGAGAGCGATAGCTTTGATGCCATCATCATCGGCGCGGGCATCAACGGCGCGGGCATCGCGCGCGATGCGGCCCTGCGCGGACTCCGCGTGCTCCTGCTTGATAAGGGAGACATCGGCGGCGGGACGACGAGCTGGTCCACGCGGTTGATTCACGGCGGGCTGCGCTATCTGGAACACGGCGAGATAGGGCTGGTTCGTGAATCCTTGCGTGAGCGAGAGCTGCTTCTGCGCAATGCGCCGCATCTGGTCAGACCGCTCCCGATGCTGATTCCCATTTATCAGGGAAGGGGGCGCGGCCACTGGACCATACGCGCGGGGATGCTCGCCTACGACCTGCTTTCCTACGACAAATCGGTGGCCCGCCATCGCATGCTCTCGCACGCAGAGGCGCTCCTGCGCGCGCCCGGCCTGAACCCCGCAGGACTCCATAGCGCGGCCCTCTATCATGATGCTCAGGTCGAGTACGCAGAGCGGCTCGTACTGGAAAATGTGCTTGACGCGCGAGCGAACGGCGCGCGTGTCTTGACCTACGCGCGCGTCGAAAAGCTCATCGTGGAAGAGGGAAGAGTGCGCGGCGTAGAGTTCAGGGATGCGTCGGGGCAGGAAAGCTACGCGCTCTCTTCTGTGGTCCTGAATGTGGCAGGCCCCTGGGTGGACCAGTTGCTGCGAGATGGTTTCAAAGGCTCTCTGCCGCGTCTGGTCGGCGGCACAAAGGGCAGCCATCTCATCGTCAGTCCTTTCGAGGGAGCGCCTGCTTATGCGCTCTACGCAGAGGCGCTCGAAGACCGTAGGCCGTTCTTTATCGTCCCCTGGAACAGCCTCTATCTGATAGGCACAACGGATGTGCGTTATGAAGGCGACCTGGACCACATCTCGGCTGATGAAGATGAGATAGGCTATCTGCTCCGCGAGACAAATCGCCTCATCCCGTCGGCCAGGCTGACACGCGCAGACATCCTCTACACCTACTCGGGCGTCCGTCCACTGCCATTTGAGCATGAGAGAGACGAGAGCGGCATTACTCGTCAACACTTCATACGCGATCATGGACCGGAGCTTGAAGGGCTGCTCTCCGTCATCGGCGGAAAGCTGACGACCTATCGGAATCTCTCCGAGCAGGCTGTGGATTTAATCTTCAAAAAGCTCAAC
Source organism: Pyrinomonadaceae bacterium (assembly GCA_036399835.1). Taxonomy (GTDB): domain Bacteria; phylum Acidobacteriota; class Blastocatellia; order Pyrinomonadales; family Pyrinomonadaceae; genus DASYML01. Next base: position 9,516 of record DASWMI010000105.1, read on the forward strand.
CGCAGAGCGCCCTCATGTCTGACTGCAAGGCGACCTCTGCCCGGCGCAACAATGGACGACGCGACTACCTTGAGCCCGGATTTCAAGATGAAGAGCGGGCTGCCCCCGCCGACTGCGGAAAGATTGTTGAGGGTTTACGGCGCACGCGCCAGTGAAGTTCTAGAGATTGCCGGGAGGGCTGATGATTTGAGAGAGAGCTTTAGCCCGCTGACATGCGCGATAGGCGCTGAGATAGTCATGTCATTCGAGCGTGAACTGGCACAGACTCTCTCGGATTGCCTGTTGAGGCGCACGCTCGTCGGCCTCAATGCGGCGAACGGCCTCGATGCTGTTGAAGCGGCGGCGAGCGTTGCCGTCCGGCATCTGGGCTGGACCAGTGAGCGCGCGGCGCAGGAAGTCTCTGCGTACAGGGATTACATCAAGCGATTTCGACCTCGCGGCGTGGCTCTTGAATCAGAGAGCGAAAAGACAGGCTCGCGTGCGTGAAAGTCGTAAATATTGACATACATCTAGCGAGCATAATATCTTGCCCCCGCTTTGCTAAGGAGAGAAGAGATATGGCTGATGAAGATGTGAAGGGCGCTTCCGGTAACACGGAGAGCGAGGCGCAAGCTGACGCAGCGCCGCCTGATAAGACTTACGCTAATAAGAGCGTCACGCTGACGCGCAAGGCGGGTTGGTGGGGCATCCTAGCCATCTACGGCCTGCTGTTTTTGACGACGGGCTGGATGGCCTTCTTCGCGCGCGACGTCAATCCTTCGCTGCAACAGGGACTGCAATCAATCGCCACGCAATTTCCAGACGCGGACGCCAAGGCCGTCTACCTGCAAATGATTCAGCAGGAAGCCAACGAGCACACCAAGAAGGAATCTTTAGCGCTTCAGTCATTCAACGTCGTGCTCGGCTCGCTCCTGGGCTTTCTTTCAGCTTCGGCAGTCACCAGAATCCGCGAGAACGAGAGCGCTTGAGAACTCTTTTGCTCTGCGGCGTGCAATCGCTGTTTGCACGCTTATAAATTCTGACGGCTCTTGAGAATCTTGACGAAAGAGCCTGAGCGCAGTTCCTCTAGCGTCAGACCGGATAAAGAGAGTGCTTCGGCTTCCGTAATCGCGCCGCAGTTGATGGCGCGTAGAAAATAGTTGAGCAGACCCTGCCCCGTCGCCGCATCGTCAAAGACATCTCCAACCAGAGTCGCCTTCGCAGCCTTCTCGACAAAATTGCTGAGCCGTTCCGAGGCCGCTTCGAGGCTCTCAAGAAAAAAGGCATAGACGGCTGCGTAGCGTGTCGGAAGCTGTGCCGGATGCAAGTCCCATCCCTGGTAGAAAGCGTTGACCAGCGAATGCTGTATGTGCTCGTAGTGCAGCCTCCATGCGCGTTGGACCACACGCGTATTCTCTTCAATCTGCGCGGGCGTGAGTGGAGCCGCGCCCGCCTGTGCTCGATGCGGCGCGACGGGCATGATGTTGGTCGCGCCGTCCGAGAGCCAAACGCCCGTGCCCGCGAAGGCGACCTGCATCATGTGGCGCGCAAAGTCGCAGGCAGGGTGTGTCATGTGCTGGTGCGCCGCTGTGATGTTACAGCTCGCAGTGTAATCGTAAGTGCCGAAGTGTGCGGCGAGACATCTACCACGCGCCGCCTCAAGCAGTTGCGGCAGGTTAATCTCCCCGCGATGATTGATGATGGACTGCGTGGTCTCGATCATCATCTCCATCTTGAGCGAGCCTACGGCGAGATTTAGTTGATGCTCAAGCAGGTCGAAGATGTCCGCGAGGGCCGCGACCTGTTCGGGCACGGTAATCTTGGGCAGCGTGACGACGAAGTTATCAGGCATCGTCCCGCCCGTCTGCCGGACCAGCGTCGAGAGAAAGATGTCGAGCGTGCGCATGCTGCGCGCTCGCAGCTCTTCCGTCAAAGGCTTGATGCGGATGCCTATGAAGGGCGAGAGCGTGCCGGCCTTCATCCCCGCCGCGACTTCAAGAGCGGCTGCCTGAGCATGCCCATCCTCTTCCGCGTCGGGTCTGTTGCCGTAGCCGTCCTCAAAGTCAATCCGAAAATCCTCAACCGGCTCGCGCTTGAGCTTATCGAGCACACGCCTGTAAATCGTCCGGGCCAGCCGCGCCTGTTTGTCCTCGCCTTGAGCATCAGTCTCTGCTTCAAGCCGCGTCTTGAGTTGGTCCAGTTCAGGGCCGGAGTCCGGCAGTTCTTCCGCTCCGGGCAGACCGACGGCCCGCGCGAAAGTAACAAAATCGGGCGCGAACTGGTCCAGCGAGCGCAGGGCGAGCGCGCCGAGCCTGCCCGCCGAATCCGCCTTGAACAGATGAGCGCCGCCGTAAACCGTGTGGACGGGCTGGCGACGGCCCGTCTCGCCCGGATATTGAAGGGCCAGCCGCTGGTTGGCCTCTTGCAGCCTGGAAGTAATGTCGCGTATGGACTCGCCGGAAAGAGATGTCTCCATGTTGCTCCTCGCAGAAAAGAGTTCGTCTAATTTAAAGGCGACTCTATTGAACAACCGTCAAATGTCAAGAGGAGAACGTGGCTTCAGTCCGCCCGCAAAGAAACTCTTTACACGGGCGCGCGCTCTGAAATATATTATTTTCAGGGGGTTCAAGCTCGGTCGCTCAAAACCCACTGCCCCACCTCTCATGCCAAAGAGCGACCGGATGAACTTGCCTTTCAGAACAAGCCGGACATCCAATCGCATCTCACATTTCCGCCAGAAGGAGATTCCCCCACATGAATTCCATCCGATGCCCGCAATGCGGCCTCGTTAACTGGGCCAGCGCCGAAGCCTGCAAGCGTTGCCGCGTCGCCCTACAGGCATCTTACGAGTATGCAGCGCAGGCGGCCATGCCTGTGCCCACGGCGCCCATCGGCTTTCAGCCGCCCGCCGTCTATAACCCGTATCCTTCGTATGCGGATTACTGGCCCGGCCCCGCAGGTTATGACACCAACCCTTTGGAGCTTGCCAGCCGCAGCTCTCGTTTCGTCGCTTCTTTAATAGACGATGTTTGCATCATTGCAGTGATTATCGTCAGCCTGCTTTTGCTCTTTATCGCCTCTTCGGCCAGCGGCGGGCAGGGCCAGCGGGACGATACGCCGTTTATCCTCTTCTTTGTCGTGATGATGCTGGGCATTCTGGCTATCGCCATCGTGCAGCTTTACTTCCTTTGTAAAGACGGGCAGACCATCGGCAAGAAGCTGCTCAACATCAGGATCGTCAAGGTCGAGACGGGCGAGAACGGCGGCTTTACCACAAACGCGCTGATGCGAGGCATCGTGCCCAACCTCATCGGCAGCGTTCCCTACATCGGGCCGCTCTTTCATCTGGTCGATGCACTCTTCATCTTCCGCGAAGACCATCGCTGCATACACGACCACCTGGCCGGAACATGCGTCATTAAAAAACAGCCAGGCTTTAAACCGCTGCTCAGTTAAAGAGAGTCTGGAAGAATCCGCTGTTGTGAACGGGAAGGATGAAGCTCTCAAATAGCGAAGGGCGAGGCCACATTTGATAGCCTCGCCCTTCCCGTTTTCATTTTCTCAAGGTGTGGTCTGGACCAGGTCCGTAGAGCTTTCGTTGTCCGCGTCGGTCAAAGGCTCTGCCTCGCTCCCCTTGTGATAAGCGAGGTGTGCCACCATGTCTCTCAACATGACGGCGGCTACAGGATGCGAGGTCAGGTGTTTGCTCAAACAGAAAGTCGAGACTATCAAACGCCCTCTGCCGAAGCGACGCTCGGCGACGAGCGCGACCGTTTGATGTATCCAGCCGACAAAGAGACCGGCGTGCACGTCCGAGGCAAAGTCGCGCGGGCTGAGGCCCGTGATGACATGATCCGGCGTCAGGTTGGCAAAGGCGAAATCCACTGTCCCACCCGTCGGAATCTCTTTGAACATGCGGTCCTGTCGCAGCCAGTTGAAGTTACTGGCCCAGTCGCCCTGCCACGGACGCCCCTCCCTGGCGGCGATGTTGAGATTACCCAAGTAGGTCTGTTGCGATTCGGTTGATTCCGCCAGCCAGAGTACGCGCCCGCCCCTCTGCACATACCAGCGCAGCTCGTCCGTCATACGGTCCACCACGACCACATCCGCTTCGTCCAGCTTATCCGTCAAGCGATAACCCAGAGCGCGCAAGGATTCGGCCAACTCGGGCGGCGCGCTGAGCAAAAAGGAGTCTTGCCCGGTGGGGCGCGGAAAGAAGTAAAGCTCCAGGTGATTGCTCGTCAACAGCTCGCCCTCGGCGTCGAACAGTTGCATCTCAAGACGAACGCGCTCGCCCTGGTCCAGCTCCGGCACGTCGAACTCGACCGTCCCGACATCTATAATCTCAGCCTCTCTAGGCATCAGCTTTTCAAAGCTGCCTTTAATCTGCGGCAGCTCATTGAGATACCACCTGACGCTACAGCCGCCGAGATCGTGGCTCGAAAAGTGTGAGAGGAAAAGATGTACGCTGACGTGCTCGCCGGACCAACTGCTGGTGCGCGGCCAATCGAAGACGATGGCATCCGCGCTATTGACGTTACCCATCGCGTCGTAAAAGACCTTCGGATTACGGCACATGTCCAGCAGGCCGTTGCATTCCCAGTGAACGTCTGTAAATTCCGTGATGATGTAGCCGACGATGGAAGGAAAACGGCGCATCTGCTCAATCTGGTACTTGAGCGCGCAGAACTGCATACGCTGGCTCGCCGCCACGAGGTCCGAGAAGGTCGGAAAGACTTTATCCAGATGCCAGGTCTGGTATCTTTGCTCGACACCGTGCGGGTAGACGGAGCCTTCGCCCCACTCAATCCCGGTCTCGAACCACCAGGGGTCGCGCCCGCCATAACAGTTGCGCAGCTTAGAGACATCCGGCAGCCCCCAGTTGCCAAACTCCGAGACTACTATCGGCTCGCTCCCCCTGCGACGCACTTCCGGCGCAGCCTCGCGCGCCTGCGGATTCCAGGGGTCGCGCATAAATTCGCGCCACTCGTTGATATTTTCGTAAGCGTGAGCAAAGCTCCACGAGGGCCGCGCCGCAAAGGTCTCGACCCAATCTTTCCACTGCTTGTAATGGTCCGGGATAGCGTAGTAGTTATGAAAATCCTCTATGTCTGTGACGACGTGAAAATTCGTGAAGCAGGCTGAGTTGCCGACGACCAGGCGATGAGGGTCTAGCTGTTTGAGATAATCGTAAGTTTCAACGAGCCATGCGCGGTGCTCCGGATTGACTGCCAGCTCCACGCCCCAGCCTTCGTTGACGATGGTCCAGATGACAATCGAGGGATGATTCCAATCGCGCTCGACCATGCCCGTGATAGTCTCTCGCGCACGCTCCTTGACGACCGGCGTGAGGATTTCCCAGTTGGGCAATTCGGTCCAGATAAGCAGCCCCGCGCGGTCCGCCGCGTCGTAATAACGCGGGTCTGTAATCTTGATATGAGTGCGCAGGCAGTTGAGGCCCATGTGCTTGGCCTTGGCAAACTGGTCGTCCAATTCCCAATCGCTGAAGGGCGTATAGATGGTGCCGGGATAATAGTCCTGGTCCAGCGCGCCGCGCAGGAAGAGTATGCGCCCGTTGAGCATCAGGTGGCCGTCTGTTGAAGTCGAGATGCTGCGCATCCCGAAATTTGAAGCAGTGGAATCGAGCCTCGAATCCTGAGCGTCATGGAGTGACGCTTCGAGATGGTAAAGATGCGGCGTCAGCGTGTCCCAGAGCAGAGGGTCAGGGATGCTCAGCGTGGCTTCAATCCGCTCCTGCTTTTCGTCTATCTCAAAGCGATGATGCGTGATGCGCTGTTGCGGGTCGGTCAGCGTGAGCAGCAGGCCCAGAGCCTCCCCCGCCGGACGATTCAAGCCTATCTCGACGCGGGCCTGCCCGCCTTCGACATCCGGCGTGATGTGCAGCCGCCGGATGTGCGTCGCGTGGCGCACCTCCATATAGACGCTTTGCCAAATGCCGCCGACTGGTCCATACCAGCTCTGCTTGCCATGAGGTATTTCCGTAAAGTTAAACTGAGATTGTGGACCAACATCGGCGTCGTGGCCGGGGTCTATGACGCGCACGACCAACTCGTTCAAACCTTCTGGCCGGAGAGCTTCGTTTAGCTCTAGATCAAAAGGCAGGTAGCCGCCCTCGTGCTCTCCGACCAGTTGGCCGTTGAGCCAGACGGTAGCATGATAATCAACCGCGCCGAAGTGCAGCAGATAAAGAGGCTCTTTGACGCTCTGCTCGAAAAGCCCCTTGGGAAACTGGAAGGTGTGGCGATACCAGGCAACACCGCTGTAATGCCGCAAATCCTCAAACTGTGCTTGCCAGGGGCCGGGCACCTGTATGCGGCGCGCAGGGCCTGCGCTGGAAAGGGTGTCGGGTTGCAGGCGTTGCTGCGGGTCTGCAAAAAAATCCCAGATGCCATCGAGGCTGATTCTTGTGCGGCTCACTCTGATAGTTTCTCCTACCCTTTATCCGGCCTGAATGTGCTGAGATGATATTTCGTCATCACAGGATGGCAATGATTTGAGCATTTCTTCTTTACTACAAAATATTGTGGCGCACAATGGTTATGGCTACCATATAACGCAAATCAGATGCAAGGCCGCGCTCGCCTTCAATGGGAAATCTGATAATCTGGCCGAGGCTCAAATAACTGGTTCGGGGAGATGCCAAAGTGGAAAAAGTTTTATTCTTCAACCTGCCTGACTGCTATCGCTTGTTCAATGAAACGGTCGAGCTGATTGTGACGACCAATGTTGGCCCGCGTATCCTGCGCTACGGATTTGTGGGCGCGGACAATCTATTGGGCCTGCACGCGGAGGCTGCCGTCAAGACGGCGCTCGGAGAATTCAAGCCCTGGGGCGGCCACAGGCTCTGGGCCGCGCCGGAGGCCAACCCGCGCAGCTACGCGCCCGACAACCTCCCCGTAGAGTACGAGCTTGACGGAGACCGGAGGATTCGTTTGACGGCTCAGCCTGAAGAGGCAACGGGTATTCAAAAAGAGTTGACGGTGACGCTCGACCCTGCGGGGACGGGCGTGACCGTGCATCACAGGATTACTAACAGGAATCTCTGGACCATAGAGCTTGCTCCATGGGCGCTGACCATCATGAACGGCGGCGGAGAAGCCATCCTGCCGCAAGAGCCTTATCGCTCCTGGGACGAATGCCTCCTGCCCGCGCGCCCGCTCGTGCTCTGGCACTACACGGATTTGAGCGACACGCGCTGGACGCTCGGCAAAAAATTCATACGACTAAGGACGGACGCGCAGAAAGCCTCGCCGCAGAAGATAGGCATCGCCAACAAGCAGGGCTGGGCCGCTTATCTGCGCGCCGAGACTCTCTTCGTCAAGCGTTTCGATTATCTGGAAGGCGCAAGCTATCCGGATTATGGCAGCAACAACGAAATTTACACGGCCAGCTCCTTTATAGAGCTTGAATCGCTTGCTCCGCTTCAACAACTTGAGCCGGGCCAGACAGCCGAACACACCGAGCGCTGGCATCTCTTCGCCAACGTCCAAAAGGGTGACAGCGAAGAGACTCTCGACGCGGCCCTCTCGACGCTTATCGCGCAGACGGCGGCGACGAGCTATCTCGACTAGATTTTTATCAGCAGGATTTTTTAGATCATCTTTGAAGCGACCCAGAGAGCCGCCGTCGCCAGTGCTGAGGTCATCCTGACAGGCTTTGTAAAATAGTCTATCTCCGGCAATGCCTCCAAGTGCAAGACTTCATCGGTCGCGTGCGCTGCCACTTTATGCGGCTTGTCCATGATTCTGGCGGGAGCGCCGCAGATTAGGTAAACGAAATATTGCAGCGGCGCGACGAACCAGAGCCAGATAGAGACGACGAGGATAAAAAAGATGGCGAAAAAGCCGCTGAAGAACTGGTCCAGGATATTCATCATCGAGCGCGCCAGATAGAGCAGAGTATCCCAAGGGCTTGATTGAGCCTCGCCTTCATGGCTGGCCGCCTGACCCGCTTCGCGCCTGAGCACAACCTGAAGCGGCACTTTGATGAGATTGAGACACGCGGCGACGTAGCGGAAAGGATGAGCCGAGATCAAGTCGCTGTTCCGGTCCAGCTCTATAATCAGCGTGAGGATGGTCAGCGCAAGGCTAACCAGATAGCCTTGCCGCAGGTAGAAGCGCAGGTAGCTGGTCTTAAAAAGGTAGCGAAAGAGCCAGTAGTTAAGGGCGATGAGCGCAGCCATCAAGGCGAGTCCGGCAAGACCGGAGAGCAGAGAGCGTTTGCTGCCGAGACGACTCCCCTCGGTCGTCTGAAAAGCTTCGCGCACTGTGTCTTTAAAGTGCATACCTCATCCCTTATCCTCACTGGTCCAGTTGACAGGCAAGACAAGCGAGCGCAGCTCTGCGGCCTTCTCTTCGGCCAGCGTATCGTTGATAAACATCCCGGCTCCGGTCTCGCTCCCCGCCAGATACTTCAGTTTGTTGGCCGTCCTGAGCGGCGGGTAGAACTCTATATGAAAATGGTAGTAAGGATATGAGCCGTCTTGAGAGCCATCATACCGGCCACCGTCAACGGGGCGCTGGTGGAGGACCATCATGTAAGGGAAAGAGAGATTGAAGAGCCTGTCGAAGGCAGAGAGGACGGCTTTGAGTATCGCAGCCAAATCCTTCTGAGTCTTCCTGTCAAAGTCCGTCAGGGCTTGCAGATGGCTTGATGCGTAGATGTGCGTCTCGTAGGGCCAGCGCGCAAAGAAGGGGATGACGGCGATGAAGGAATCGTTCTCGGTGATGACGCGCCGCCCGTCGCTGCGTTCTTCGCTGATGATGTCGCAGGCGAGGCAGCGGCCCGTGCTCAAGTGGTGCGAGCGGGATTGGTCCAGCTCGCGCGCGATGCGCGGAGGGACAAACGGGTAAGCGTAAATCTGTCCGTGCGGGTGATGGAGGGTGACGCCGATAGCCTCGCCCTTGTTCTCGAAGATATAGACGTAATCCACAAACTCGAGCGCGGCAAGCTCCTGGAAGCGGTCGGTCCAGACGCGCACCAGCTTGTCTATCTGCTCGACGGGTTCTGCGGCGAGCGTCGAATTGTGATTCGGCGTGTAGACGAGAACTTCGCAGACCCCCTCGCCAGGTCGCACAGGGTAGAGGTCTGAGCCTGAGACTTCGGGCGCGGGCGGGTCACGGCGCAGAGAAGGAAAACGGTTCTCGAAAGCAACTATGTCATAGGTTGCTTCCGGTATCTCTGTCGGAAAACCTCCGGGCCTGGTAGGGCACAGCGGGCAGAAATCCGCCGGCGGCAGAAAGGTGCGATTCTGCCTGTGCGTGGCGGTGGCGACCCATTCGCCAAGCAGAGGATTCCAGCGCAGCTCAGACATGGCGCTCCTCCCCTGCCTGTTGATTGGTCTGCGGCTCAGCTGGCGGCTCGGCCTGCTCTGCCACTCGGCCCGCATCCGCATCAGCCGTAGACAAACCTTCAGCGCCCTCGTCCTCAAAAGTATAAAAAATCAGATAGCGCTCGCCTTCAATCTCGATTCGCCTGCGTTGCATATAACCCTTCGGCCCGTTCCTCTCGCTTCAGCGGGCAGGGCAATGCTGCCCTGTGGCCCTGAAAAATTTTAAGGGATAATTGACCGGGCCATGTTACCAGAGTCTGCTTGTAAGGACTAGAAAGAGAACATGCTGCCTGGCTCTAAGGCTGGGCCAAAAGCGCTCGGCATTCCAGAATCGCAGTGGCGCAGGAATCAGGTCGTCGTGTTCGACTTCAAAGTATAAACCTTGACATTGAGTCTGCATGAGAATATCTTGCTGGCGACTTGATACGCGCTTTTGACAAGAGTTTTGGCCTTAATAAGCCACGCCTCTAAACAGCCAAATCACCTTACGGCGGATTATTCAGGCACAGGGAGTGTGGAGATTATGAGGAAACCAAAACCTTTATCCGGCAAGCCTCAAGCTTCCACGTCGCCAGCCCTTCTTCGGCCAGGGACAAATCAATTTTATCAACATCCACTTCAAAGAGGTCTGGTCCAGCCCAAGCCCGCTCCCACTTCGCCAAAGATAAAGCAGCCTGTCGCACCTAAGGTTTACAGACCTCAGCCGCTGCCAAAAGTCTTGCAGTCAAAAACAGCAAATCCGCAATCATCATTCAAGGGCGCGCACCTTCCGACGGCTGCTTCCATGCTCGGCCCGCAAGCAAAAAGGCTCGCACAGCCGCAGACGGCTCATGCTCGGAACACAAATGTGATGCAGACCAGACAAGCACCAAAGGCTCCCTCCGTCTATCGTCCACAGCCTGTGCCAAAGGTCTTGCAGAAGAAGACGGCTATCAATCAGCCGCCGCCTGTCGGCCAAACGGAACGCAAGCTCATCGCGCCCGCAGCATATCGTCCTCAACCGACACCCAAAGTTCTACAGAGAAAAACAGCAAGCACGACGCCGCGCCTGATTTCAACGACGCCGCGCCCCACTTCTATCCAGCCCAAGCCTGCGCGCACTGCTCCCCGTGTATATCGCCCCGAACAAAACAGAATCGTGCAGCCGCGTATGGGCTTATTGGGCCAACCGCAAAAGAATTTGCCCGAACGGCTGGTTAAGGGACAGCCAGTAAGTATTGGTCCAATGCTTAACCCTGCTCGCAAAAATCCGCGCCCGACAATCCAGTGTAAATGGAAAGACTATAATGATACGGTCAAGGTCTGGGATAGACTGCTGGGTGGAGCGAGATGGTGGTACGACACCGAAACCGATGAAATGTCCTTCGAGGCGGTAGACCTCTCGCAAATGAGCGAGGATTTGATGGCGCTAAGAGATGTCAGTCAGCCTTATGAGGCTTGGCTGGCCCTCTGGCAGAAGAACAACTGGATCACGCCGGAAACAGACCTCAGCTATTTGGACGCGGAAGATGGTCAGATAAAACAGTGGACCAATCCGGACTATCCGTATAACTGGGAGTGGTGGGAAGACAAGGCACTTTATAAAGCAGAATTAGCGCCGAGACACCTGACACACTATCATCAACGCGGCCTGGAGTCGTGCGGGATTGACGCAATCCGCATGGTCTTTGAAGGAAGAACAGGAATTCCGCTCGATAGAGATGAGTTGATGGATTACATAGACAATAGAATAATGGCTGCGAATATAGTGGCAAAATCGGGGCTGGCTTTTCATAATCTGCCAAAAGCCTTCAATGAAAACGGCTTGAGCGCATCGGCGCAGGAAGGCGTTGGCCTCGATGCTTTAGAAGCAATTCTTAAAAAGGGGGCGACTGTCTTACGCGAGGGCAAAGCACACGTTGTCGTTATCGACGGCGTGATATACAAGGATGACAAAAGATACTTTCTGATTCGCGACCCGGCGAAATACGGAGGTGAAACCGTTCCGGATACCGATCCCAGATTGCTCGGCACGGGACGGGTCGTCATCGTGAAAGACTGACAGGCTCTCACAACTCGTTCACACTCTGGCGGTCCATATTCAAGGCCGCATCAGGAGTCTGCGCAGCAGGTGGCGGCGCGCACGCCTCTCCCGTTTCTCTAATATCAATCAAACGCAATTCGGGATTCCTACGCGCTGGCGCTCATCTCGTAGCGTTCGAGCTTGAGGTAGAGGCCGCGGCGTGTGAGTCCGAGTTCGCGTGCGGCGCGCGAGATGTTGCCGCCGTGTTTGCGCAGGGCTTCGGCGATCATGCGGCGCTCGACTTCGGCGAGGGCGTCTGCGAGGGTGAGGTGCTGCGAAGAGGCGCTAGGGGCGACGGCGCTGATGGGCGTGATGGAGCTTTGCGCGGCGGTCGGGGCGGAGATGCGCTTGAGTTCGGGGGAGAGCTGTTCGGGCGTAATCTCCGTGTTGTCTTCGGAGCGTGCGACGATGCGCTGGATTTCGTTGCAGAGCTGGCGAACGTTGCCGGGCCAGTCGTGGACCATCAGGAGGTCTACGGACTGCGGCGTGACTGTGATGTCGCGGCGTCCGAACTTGTCCGAGTAGTGGTTGATGTAATAGTTGACGATGGTCGGAATCTCTGAGCGGCGCTCGCGCAAGGGGGGCACGCGCAGCCGTATGACGTTGAGGCGATAGTAGAGGTCTTCGCGGAATTTTCCCTGCGCGACCATCTCTTCAAGGTCAGTGTTGGTGGCGGCGATGATGCGCACGTCAACCTTGCTGGGCCGCTGCTCGCCCAGAGGCTGAATCTCTCCCTCCTGTAAAAAGCGCAGGAGCTTCGGCTGGACGTCGAGCGGAAGATCGCCTATCTCGTCCAGAAAGAGCGTCCCGCCCGCAGCCGTGCGGATGACGCCCGCCGAATCATTGACCGCTCCCGTAAACGCGCCCCGCCGATAGCCGAAGAGATAACCTTCGGAAAGCTCTTTCGGGACAGCCGTACAGTTGAAAGGGACGAAGACTTTGCTACGTCTGGAAGAGAGCGCGTGGATAGCTCGCGCGACCAGCTCCTTGCCCGTGCCGCTCTCGCCCGTGACCAAGACGGTGACATCCGATGAGCGAATCTTGTGAACCTCTTCGACAAGACGCGTCATGGCGGGGCTTGAGTGGATAAAGCCCGGCATGAGGCTGGGGCCTGTCAACTCGTTCTGCTGCTGCGTGCCGCTTCCGGCGTGTGTGCGTGCGCGCAGTGCGCAGACGTCCATCCCAAGCTCGACGACGCGCAGGAGCGGCTCGATAGAGATGTTGCCCGGAAGAGTGCTCGCTTCGCGTGGGGCTATGAAGAGCGTCGCGGGCAGTGCGTTCGTGCCGCGCAGGACGGTGATAAAGGCTTTGTGTTTGTGGGCCAGCTTCTCTCGCTCGGCGTTGCTCTTGGCGCTGCACAATTCGTCCACGAGGCGCGCGGTCTCTTCATCCTCGCCGCCGTGCGCGACGACCGTCTTCGGGTGCGTATCTTCGGCGCTGCCGTCCTGCTCCGCGATGAGAATCAGACGCGCGCCCGTCTCCTGGTGAAGCACGGCGCCGAGTTCGCGCAGGAGCAGCTCGCGCGAAGCGGTCGCTTCGGCCAGCCGAAGCGTGAGCAGTTGCGAGATGGCGGAGCGTTCCTGCCTCTGTTCGGGCGTGGACTGGTCCAGCGCGGCGAGCGCCTCTTCAGCGCGGGCCAAATCTATTTTCGCGCCAAGCTTGCCGAAGGTGTGAACGGCGCGGCCCAGATGCTCCGCGGCGCGTTCGGGATGGACAGAGGTGTAGGCGCGTCCAAGCTCGAAATGTGCGCGCGCGCCGCGATATAGATCGCCGAGCATCTCGAAGATGGAAACGCTGCGCCCGAAATGCTGCGCGGCCAGCGCCGGGTCGTTCTGCGCTAAAGCCAGCATCCCGTAGAGACGTTGCGCCTCGCCTGAGAAACCCAGATCGGTGACGGAGTCGGTCGTCTGGTCCGTGACCTCGCGCAGATGCGTGAGGGCCTCTTCCGTCTGGTCCAGCCTGAGCCTGGCTTCCGCCAGCAGCAGGTGCGACTCGCAGAGCGCCTGCCGGTCGCCTATACGCTCGGCGAGCGAGAGAGCCTGCGTGCCGTATTCGAGTGCGCTGGCGGCGTCGTTGGTAGCTAGACGGCAGCGTCCGAGCGTGCGCACGGACTGGCCCGAATACCAGCGGCTGCCATGCTCCGTCCCCAATTCTACGGCGCGCGTCAGGTAGCTCTCGGCTTCGGCCAGCTCGCCTCGCATCATGCACAGCTCGCCGAGCGAGTCCAGGATGATGGGCAGCTTGAAGTTGCCCTTGTCTATCTCTGAGGCGAGGGCCAGAGCGCGTTCCAGGGCCTGCTGCGCGCGGTCCCAATCGCCGACGAGCATGAGGTTGATGCCAAGATTGTTATAGCCGAGAACGGCGTTGCCCTTATACTCCGTGCGCTCGTAATAACTGATCGCCGTTTCAAGATGGCGTATGCCCTCCTGCGGGCGTTTGAGAAACCAGCAGACTCCGGCGATGTTGGCGTAAAGCTTGCCGAGCTGGTGCGGGGCCGTGCGGTCTCCGACGAGGTTTAAAGCCTGCTCGAAATTCTTGAGCGCCGCTTCATAATTGCCCTCGATGGTATCGGCGTTGCCCAGTCCCAGGTAGGTTTCGGAAAGGCCGCGCCAGTCGCCCGTCCGACGATAATGCTCAAGGGCTTTCTGCGAATAGTCGCGCGCAATCGTGTGCTCGTCTATGCTCCTGTAGACGCGCGCCAGCGCGGCGTAGATTGCTCCCAGCTCGACATCCTTGGCCGTCTCCGCAGCCTCGCGCTGGATGACATTAAGAAGCGCGATGGCCTTCGGGTGGTCGCCGTTGAAGTTGTAGGAGATTGCCAGTTGGACTCGGAGCGGAACGATAGTCTCCGCTTCAAGCTTCTTCAGGGATTCCGTTGACTCGTACATCTGCACGGCTTCGAGAGCTTCGCGGTAGCGTCCCTGCATCTCCAGTGCGAGCGAGAGCAGGCAGCGTGCCTGTGCCAGAAGCGAATCGTCATGACGCACGGCCTGCATCAGCCGCGTGAGCTGTGAATTGACTTGCGAGGAGAGACCCTGGTCCAGCAGAAGACGCATCTCTTCGATCTCGCCCGCCAGCGCTTCGCGCGAGAAGACTTGCGTGCGCGAGCGCGAGCGCAGGCGCAGACGTGCGTCAGCCAGGTCTACAACACCGTTTGTGGGGTCTTCAGTTTTCATCTTAGCGGCCTGTGCGTGTGCGAGGAGCAGCGATGCTCAAACCAATATAAACGCTTAATCGGCAGCCCGTTTCAAACTTAATTGTAGCTCGAATGTAATGGAGGGCCGGGAATGCGCTCGCCCCTTCAGAAGAAGCCGCAACGCGTCTGCCAACGGATTTGAACAGCCTGGAATTTAACACACCCCCCACCGTAGAACAAGCAAACAGCCAACAGGATAGCGTTTCAATTTGAAATCAACTACCGATGCAATTTCGATTCAAGCCGAGAGAAAGCAGATACCGGAACACACCATCTCTTATCTTTAACCGCTCCGCTCCACTCCCATAGTTTAACTACTGCTTTCCTATCCCTGCGCGCACACACCACCACCCGACCGCCCGTGAAGCTCAAGGCAGCCCGTGAGGTCTCAGTTTACGGAACTACTTCAGGACAGCGACAACGCGCTCCCGATAAGGCTCAGCAGAGCTTCCGTCACTCCGCACTCTATCTCGCCGCACGCTGTCGTCGTCGAGTTCGAGCCAGTCACGCCCGGAGTGTCCATCTGACCATCCGTCGAGGTTGAAGACTGCGGCGGCGGCTGAGTAAAACCAGGAGTGTTCATCTGTCCGTCGTCGGCAATAGCAGAGAGAGCAAGGACTAAGGTCAAGACGAGAGCCGCACAGAGCTGGCGCAAGGTTTTCATTGATTTTCTCCTCAAGAAAATGCTTGCAACATTTGTTGCAAGGCCACACAATAGAACAGGTTTGCACATCTCTTGCAAGCCTCGAATAGAACGCCTAACGTGCGGGCTTGCAATATTTTTCATTCCTTCAAAAGGCAGAATCTCAGATGGACATGCAAACCTCACTCATGCGCCAACTGGACAATCCAAACCTAACCTGCGATCAGCGGGCGGAACTGCGTTGCCAGTCGGCTAAAGAACTGGAAGATGCCGGAGACTATGAGGCTGCTCGTAAGATAATGGGCGAGTTGTGGCGACGTATTGGCGACAGCCCTCAGACTTATGGATTAGAGCAAGTTACCTCAGCCGAAGTGCTATTGCGTGCGGGTGTGCTAACAGGTGTACTTGGAAGCAAGAATCAAATTACAGGCGCACAGGAAACGGCGAAAAATCTCATCAGCGAGAGTCTTTCCATCTTTGAATCGCTACGGTATGCCAAAAAGATAGCGGAGGCGCAGATCGAGCTTGCTTTATGCTATTGGCGCACGGGCGAATATGACGAAGCGCGGGATGTTCTAAAGGATGCTCTTTCACGGTTAACCACGAACAGCGAACTTAAAGCCATAGCTGTACTCCGGTGGGCAATTGTGGAGCTTGAGGCAAACCGCTACCATGTTTCACTTCGCATTCTACAAGAGAATGCCGATCTCTTTGAGATGATTAAGAGTCACAATCGCAAGGGTAGTTATCATCATACCCTTGCTAATGTCTTGGAGAATCTTTGGGAGTCGGAAAAACAGACTGAGTATCTGGATCGTGCTTTTGTCGAATATGCCGCGGCGAGCTATCACTTTGAACAAGCGGGACATAAACCTTATCTCGCACACGTTGAAAATAATCTGGGCTTTCTTTATTTCAAGATTCACAGATTTGAAGAAGCTCACAAACATCTAGAGTGTGGTCGCAGGCGATTTATCAATCTGAAGAATTCCAGCTTTGTGGCGCAGGTGGATGAGACGCGTGCGCGTGTGTTTCTGGCTGAGAGGCGTTATGCGGAAGCTGAGAAGGCGGCGAAGTCTGCGGTCGGGTTGTTGGAGAGCGGCGGTCAGCAGGGCTTATTGTCGGAGGCGTTGATAACGTATGGGCGTGCGCTGGCGCGTCTGGGGTGTGAGGATCAGGGTTATGTTGTGTTGCGGCGGGCAATCAGGGTGGCGCAGGAATCGGGGGCGGTCAATCGCGCGGGCGAGGCCGCTTTAGCCATCTTTGAGGAGTTGGGCGAGCGCACCATTCTGCAAATCAGAGAAGCTCCGCCCCGGGGAGAAGTTGTGCAAAGGGGGGAAGAGAGTTTTTCGGGGAGCGGGCTAATCGAGGTGCGGCGTTATGAGCACGATTTGATAAAGCAAGCATTGGTGAGGGCCGAGGGCAGCGTGAGCCAGGCGGCGCGGCTGCTGGGAACATCGCACCAGCATCTGGCGCGCATTCTTGAAACACGGCATCAAGACCTGCTCCCCTTGAGGACTCCCGTCAAACGTAGACGCAAGCGCAACGCGTAGACCTTAACAGGCGTGCTTCAGCCGCTCTCAGTCGGTTTGTTTCAGACCAGAACACCCGCGAGGCTCTCTTACAGTGAAGCCTCGCGGGTGTTCTGGTTTGAATGTCACTTTATGTTTGCTGCTTTAGTGGACCAGAAACACATCATAGGCCCAGCGCCCCAATGCCCCGACGCCTGAGCCTTGCACTTTGGCCCTGTAGCGGAACGTGTTACCAAAGCGGTCCGTCCTTCTGGATTCTTTATAATCGAGCGAGATTGATGCTAGTCCCGACTCCGAGAGCGTGTGCAGCTCTTTGGCTTCGGAGATGCCGTTGTGATTCTGGTCCTGCCACAAAAGCAAGTTAGCAAAGATGGAGTCATGGCTATCAATCATGCCGTCTCCGTTGCCGCCCTGCTGTGCTTTGTCATACTCCGCCAGAGCATGAAAGCCGTTCATCACGATTCCCGCCGGAGGCTCTGTCTGCTCTGTGTAATTGCCGAATAGCTCCGCTCCGTCGTCAATCGCGCCGTTGCCGTTGCGGTCTAAGGCGAGCCAGCCGTCATCAGAGCCTGCCTCAGTCCAGGAGAGGCGTTCGCTAATCCCATCGCGGCTGAGGTCGAACGGGACGCCGCCCGCCACATCTGTCAGGGAGAAGCCGTTGCCTGCGACGTCTATCAGAATCGGAGAGCAGCCGCCCTGCGAGGGGTCGCAGCCTCCCGTACAGGTGCAGGTATCCGTGTTGTAGTCTCCGAATCTGTAGCAACGGTTGATGAAGGCTTCTGTCGCCGAGCAGGTGCTGCCTGAGCCGCAGCACATCCCGAAGCCATCGGGCGACGTGCCGGGCGGGCAGCTTCCATCCCATCCGGGAGTCGTGCAGTTATTGCTGCTAGATGATGAGCACCTGTGTCCCTGTCGGTGATGGTGCGGGTTCGTAGTGTCAATGATGCATTGCCCGCCGGAATAATTGCCAGAATATGTGACCTCATCCCAATAAGCCGTGCCATCAGAAGTTTCCTCAAAGGTTGGCGTATAAAATGCGGGATAACATGTTGTCGCACCTGTAAAAGCGGAATAACATACTCCTGTGTCATCTATATCAAGAGGCCGGGAATAACCGTCCAGCCAGTAAATTACCCAGTGTACCGTTTTGCTGATGGTAGTTGTCGTCCCGGTACCACCACACGAGCCTGAAAAAGAATCCGGGGCGCGCTTGTTCTGAGTATCACCACAAGTGGCAGTCACGCTCCTGATCTGCACAAGGGTAAGCACGGCGAGACACGCAAGCAGCAAACAAGCCGAAATTAATTTAAGCTTCATGGCATCATTGCTCCTTTCTGCGCCTTGCGTTCTGCGTGACGACGCTCACGCACTTTGCGCATAGCATTTATGGACCATGCGTCCCCATCTTCTGTGCCGTCAACGTATGTGGCCCCGCTGACTATCAATGGAACATCAGGGACCATCTCATTAAGTCCCATCTTGAGCGTGATGGTCTCATGTGACCGAATGATGACGTTTGGGTTATCAGGATCATCCAAGCCATCTATATTGACGGCACCACTATCAATATCATTTTTGGTTGATATCTCAACGGCTGTTACACCTAGATCAGAGTTATTGCGTATTTTGACAACAGCAGTTGCCTCTGGTGTATCCTCTCCAACAACAGTAGCGCTTACCACTTCTAAATCTCGAACATGAGAGATTACCGAAGGTAATTTAGTTACTAGTTTTTTCTCCTGCCGCTTTTTCATTGCGCCGCTCCTGATTGCCACTACACCCACGATAGACGCGGTAATCAGAAGCACTATGCATGTTATTAGTGAATATTTGAGTGGTTGTGAGTGACGACTCATTATTAGCTCCTTTTGCTATGGACATTAACGTGAGATCAGCAGGAGCGGGACTCTCGTGAGGAGTGAGGCTCTTGCTAACTGGAAAGAACTACCGATAAGCCATATATACTCTGCTCATACTTTCACGTCAACAAACTACCTTGCCCGACGAATCCGTAGCAACGGTTGATGAAGGCTTCTGTCGCCGAGCAGGTGCTGCCTGAGCCGCAGCACATCCCGAAGCCATCGGGCGACGTGCCGGGCGGGCAGCTTCCATCCCATCCGGGAGTCGTGCAGTTATTGCTGCTAGATACTCGGCATGTGTGATTGACCTCATAGAATCGGTTGCTCTGTGGATTAGGATAATCGCAATTACCTAATGGCATAATTACTCTGTCAGCGATAACCTGTTCCCAATGGCCTTCAGAAATTTCTGGAGTCATGAATTCGGGGTAGCACGCTTTGAGTTGGCTATTACAACCGCCGTATCCCACAGTATCAACATAATCTTTTCCTCCATCCGGCCAGTCTATATAATTTCTTTCTCGCTTCTCGATTTTTAAAGTGCCTTCCTGACACCACGTATCCAGTAGAGTGTGATAAGTCCTTTGTGGCAGACAAGCGGGATAAGCTGTCACTGCCAGAATGGCGAATGTAGTGAAGGATAACACCCACAATAGAAATCGCTTCATTTTTGCTCCTTCCAAGCCGGTGAGATGTCTGCTCTTTGGTGCAACGGGCGTTCTGTCAGTGAGGCTTTAGAGTCTTGAAAGTAATTGGTTATAAGAAGCAATAAGCTCAATAAGCTGTCCCCGAAGGTCAAACCCGTCAACCGTATTACTTCTGCTCTTCAGGTATTGAATCTCCCTTTGTAACTTGCCTTTGACCCAAGCTCTACCACCCTGCCGCTGGGGTAAAAGAGCGACATGGTCATCTTTGGTCGGGAGGAGCGAGGCTTGAGATTCAAGCCTGCGTAAAACGTTCTCTGAATTCGATTGGCTTGATTTCAATGCGTTATGCAAGATAGGGAGAACAAGCCTAATCTGTTCCTTGATGCCCAAAATTCTACTTTTGAGGTTATTTAAATACGGGTCTTCTCCCTCACTGTCGCCACCCTCTAAATAAACCGCTGACAAAACCAGTTCTCCTGCTCGGTGCGGGTTCTTGGCCGCGCTGGCTTCAATATTGCCAAAGGGAATGTGCTCGATTCTAGTTTCGCCAGGGGGCAAAGCACTACAACAGGTCGTGACACTAAACTCGCCCATCGAAATCATATATGCGGTGACATTTTTGGAGGATTGGTTTAATAGCGTCACGTCAACATCAGCACTTACCCCCTCGCCAACTCTTTTTACATTAAGAACCTGCAACGCATTAGTCTTATTTATTACGCGTGGCACGATTTCCTGCCGATAAGCATGTGAGGCCAGCCTGTGCGATGAAGTCCACACCCCTCCGCCAAGAAAGACTAAACAGGTAAATGTAAGGATGAAAACGATGGAACTTGATTTAGAGAATAACCAATTTGGTCTAACCATTGAGGACTCCTTCGCTATGATTAGTAATGAGAGATTAAGTAGGAGCAAGACTCTCGTGAGGAGTGAGGCTCTTGCTAACCGGAAAGAACTACCGATAAGCCATATATACTCTGCTTATTCTTTCACGTCAACAAACTACCTTGCCCGACGAATCTATTGCACTGGTTGATGAAGGCTTCTGTCGCCGAGCAGGTGCTGCCTGAGCCGCAGCACATCCCGAAGCCATCGGGCGATGTGCCGGGCGGACAGCTTCCATCCCATCCGGGAGTCGTGCAGTTATGGACCTGTTGCTGCCTCTAGGGTTGTTCTTCGCTCAACGGAAAACGGAAAATTTTGTGGCCGCGAGGCCAACGCTATGCGGGCATCTGTTGTCTAGTGAGGCGTAAGAGGAGCTTGAAAGGCAGGCTGTTGCCGCGCGGGAATTGGGCTTGCGGCTGGAAGGCTGATTCCGGCCCTCTCCGGACGCCCTGAAATGGCTGCTAAGGGCAACTTCGCGCAGGCTTTCCGCATCTTGACTCTGTTCGGAGTGGGCCGTTAGAATTCAAGGTTGCCGAAATGGACATGCTCCATGCTATGGCCCCGCAATCAAAGCTCCGAAGCCTTTGCATTGCTCTCTGAATAATACCGTTTAAAACCTGATCGCCTTCGAGTTGCTCAAACCCGAAGCCCGGTTTGCTTCCCAGACAGGAGTTGTTCGTCAATGTTCTCTACGAAATTTTTACGCCAGTTCGCCATGGTTTTGATGCTGGCCGCGCTGGCTGCCCCCGCCCTTTTGGCGCAGGAGAAAGGGCAGGACCCGCAGGACAAGCCGCGCAAGGTCAAGCCGGAGTTGAAGAAGGCTTACAAAGACTGGATTGATAAAGACGTGGCCTACATCATCACGGAAGAAGAGAAGCGGGCCTGGAAAAAGCTCGCCACGGATGATGAGCGCGAGCAGTTTATAGAAGCCTTCTGGCGTCGTCGTGACCCGGACCCGGACACGGACGAGAACGAGTACAGAGAGGAATACTACGAGCGCATAGCCTACGCCAACGAGCATTTTGCTTCGGGCATTCCTGGCTGGAAAACGGACCGCGGGCGTATCTACATCATGTTCGGCAAGGCCGACGAGATAGAGTCGCACCCGGCTGGCGGAAATTATGACCGCCCCTCTTACCAGGGCGGCGGCTCGACGACGACCTACCCGTTTGAAATCTGGTTCTATCGTTATCTGCCGGGCGTCGGCTCCGGCATCGAGATAGAGTTTGTGGACCCGACCGGCACAGGAGAGTATCGCATCGCGCGCTCGCCGGATGAGAAGGATGCTATGTTGATGGTTCCGGGCGCGGGTCTGACGCTTGCCGAATCTCTAGGGCTATCGAGCAAGGGCGACCGCATCGCCGGCCTTGCGGCGGGCAACATGAGCTACCAGCGAGAGCAGGATTCACCCTTCTCGCGTCTCCAACTGCTGGCGGACCTTAATCGTCCACCGCAGGTCAAGTTTAGCGACCTCGAAAGCAAGCTCGGCACTTCCGGCAGCGGCGTCGTCGAAGACAATCCGCTCAACTTCGATATTCGCGTAGACTTCTTCCGCCAGTCGGACGAGCGCGTCATCACGGCCTTTACCATCCAGACCGAAAATAGAGAGCTGACCTTTAAGGATAGCGGCGGCGCGCAGGTCGCTTCGCTGAATATCTTCGGTCGCATCACAGCCGTCTCCGGTCGCCGCGCGGGTATCTTTGAAGACCCCGTGACGACCGTTGCCACGCCGCAGGAGCTAATCACGGCGAAGGAGCGCAAGTCCGCTTACCAGAAGGCCATCGCGCTCGCCCCAGGAACATACAAGGTTGATGTCATCGTGCGCGATGTTAATTCGGGCGCGACGGGCGTGCGGCGTGTAGGGTTTACCGTGCCCAAGTACACAGCCGACCAGCTTTCGACCTCGACCATAGTCCTCGCCGCCAAGCTCGAAGATGCAGGCAACCAGCCGCCCGTCGGCATGTTCTTTATAGGCCAGTACAAGGTCATCCCGAATGTCTCAGGCATCTTCAAACAGGGAATGCCCGTCGGCGTTTACCTGCAAATCTATAATGCCGGAATTGACCAGACGACGTTGCGGCCTTCCGTAGATGTCGAGTATGTGCTGCTCAAGGGTGGCAAGGAGATAGGCAAGCAGACTGAAGATTGGAGCGGCATGAGCGATGCCGGTCAGCGACTGACGCTCGCACGCCTCATCCCGACCTCCGGCCTCACGCCAGGCGAATACGAGGTCGCCATACGCATACGCGACCGCGTCACGGGCCAGACGCTTTCGCCCTCGTCCAAGTTTACCGTCACTCAATAAAAAAAGTGACGAGCGATAAGCGAAGAGTGATGAGTCAGCAAAGGCTAACTCATCACTCTTCGCTTTTTTAAGTCAACGCTTTTTAAATTAACGTCAACGCACCGTTTTAACTTACTACTCAACACTCAGCACTCATTACTCCTGCCTTAATCCGGCTCTCGCTCTCCTCTTCTTAAAGCGTTGACGAGAAGGTGTGCGCGGCGCGTAGGGTCCGGCTGGCGGTAGCCGCCGTCGCACAAAAGCGTTAGCTCTATGGCGCCCGCGAGGTCTATCAGGTGTCCGGGCGAGACGAAGATCGGCTGCACACTGTTTTTGGTCCTCAGCGCCGCGCCCACGACTTCGCCCTTATCAACCAGCTCGGTCCAGCCCCCGCGCTCAAGCGGCGGCTCTTGGTACTTTCCGACGAGCACGGATTTCGCGCAGCCGAGCGTCGGCCTCTCTATCAGTAGCCCGACGTGCGAGGCGATGCCGACCCGGCGCGGGTGCGCTATCCCCTGCCCGTCAAACATCACTGCATCAGGCTCTATCTTCAATTTGGACCAGGCTTCGAGCACCGATGGCGATTCGCGGAAAGAGAGTAGCCCGGGCACGTAAGGAAAGCGTGTTTGACTGACGACCCCGACCTCTTCGACCACTTCGAGCGAGGGCAGCCGGATGACGACCAGCCCGGCGTAAACCGTCTCGGAGAATTTATTAAAGGAGATGTCCGCGCCCGCCACTGTCTCGACTGTTTTCTCAAGCGGCCTGAGCCGGACGCGCTCGCGCAAACTCTTCTGAAGCTCAACGGCCTCGCGCGGCGTCATGGTCCAATCGTGCAACTGCCTGTATCGCGCCATAAATTTTTCATCCCCCTTTGAGAGCAAGACACGAAGCCCCGCTCTCAAATATAAAAGCCTGGCTATCTGGAAATCGCCGTATCCTGCTTTGCCGTGAAATTAATCGAAGGGCTTGAAGTTATCTCAAGGCCCTGACGTTGAATCGAATGAACGCGCCAGCGCTCGTCGTCAGGCTTGGGGAAATCCAGTCGGAAGTGGCCGCCGCGTGATTCTTCGCGCCAGAGCGCGGCGCGTGCGATGAGACGCGCGACGTTGAGAAAGTTTCTGGAGGCGCGGCCCAGAGGAGCTTGCGAGATTTGCTCGAACTCCTGTAAGGCACGCTTGATTGCGTCGCGGCTGCGGATAATCCCTACGCGCTCCCACATCAAGCGCCTGACACGCTTGCGCACGGCAAAGGCAATCTCTCCGGCGCGGTGCTCAGCTGGACCACTCTCTGACTGTAAAGTCATCTCGGCATACTGCGTCGCGCCGCCCTCGCGCGCCGTGTCCAGTGCGGCGGCGCGGCCCGCGCGTGCGCCAAAGACCAATCCTTCGAGCAGAGAATTCGAGGCCAGGCGATTCGCGCCGTGAACGCCCGTGCAGGCCACTTCGCCAGCAGCGTAAAGCCCGCGCAAGGTGGAGCGGCCCAGCAGGTCCGTGCGGACGCCGCCCATGCAGTAATGCGCGGCGGGCGAGACGGGCAGCAAATCTCGCGTGATGTCCAGCCCGTAGCGTCGGCAGGTCTCATAAATTTTCGGAAAGCGGCGGATGAGAAAACGCGCTTTGAGCATCGTCATGTCAAGATAGACCGTGCGCGTCGCCGTGCGCTCCATCTCTGCGACAATCGAGCGGCTCACAATATCTCTCGGCGCAAGCTCGCCCGCAGAATGATAGCGCGGCATGAATCGTTCGCCCGAAGAGTTTCTCAACAGCCCGCCTTCGCCGCGCATCGCTTCCGAAAGCAGAAAGCGAGGCGCGCCCTCAAGGTTGAGCGCCGTCGGATGAAACTGTACGAACTCCATGTCGGCCAGCTCAGCGCCCGCCGCAAAAGCCATCGCCATCCCGTCGCCGGTCGCCACCTCCGGATTCGTCGTGTGTAGAAAGAGCTGTCCCGCCCCGCCCGAAGCCAGGACCACAGCGCGCGCGAAAAGCTCACGCGGAGCGCGCACCAGCGGGTCCAGATAACGCACGCCGTAGCAGCGCTCATCGGCCACCAGCAGGCTTTCGGTCGCCGCGTGGGCCAGAAACGAGATAGCGCGCTCCGCACGCGCACGCGCCACCAGAGCGCGGACGATCTCTCTGCCGGTCGCATCGCCGTGCGCGTGTAGAATCCTGCGCCTTGAATGCGCGGCCTCCTGCGTAAAGACAAGCCGCCCGCCTTCGCGGTCAAACTCAGTGCCCCAGCCGATTAACTCCTGAATCAAAGCCGGGCCGTCTTCGACCATCAAGCGCACGGCCTCCGCATCGCACAGCCCCGCGCCCGCCTGGAGCGTGTCTTCTTCATGAAGAGCTACCTCGTCTTCTTCCGAGAGGGCGACGGCGATACCGCCCTGCGCATACTCCGTGTTTGATTCGGTCGTCCGGTCTTTGGTCAGCACTGTCACGCGCCCGCCCGCACGCGCCAGCTCAATGGCCGCGCGCAGACCCGCAATCCCGCTGCCGATAACGATAAAGTCGGTTTCCAGAGACATTGATGTATGTGGGGAATTCTAACAAGTCGAAAGTCAAAAGTTAAAAGGCAAAGTAAAAGCCGAAAGCCTGGCGGCAGCGGTTTTTGCCAAAGTGCTCTGGTCCACAATCTTCGCTTTTAACTTTTACCTTTCGACTTAAACGGGGAAGCCCTGAGCGGCCTTGACCTGTGCGGCTTGCCAGAGATGTCTACGCTCATGCGAGGTGATGAGCAGAAAGCTCTGGCCGAGGCTGAGCCTGAGGAATCTGCTGATGGGAGAAGCGACCCTGGCTCGCGCCAGATTTAACCCGTTGGCCCTGTGCAAGCGTTCGAGCACCTCGTCTTGAAGCGAGATGAATTCCGGCGCGACCCTCGCCAAAGGCTGGTCCGGCATGGGGACGAAGATTTTGGGCGCTTTGAATTTTCGCTTCACAGGAGGCTCCAGGAGGCGCAGAAACCAGTTGCCCAGAAAGCTGTGGCGAAAAGGGCCTGCGCCGAAAAGCTCTTTTGAGCGAGCCTCTTCGATGCTGGCATCAATGCGCGAAAGATAGAGCTGGCCGGTCACGTTGAGGTGGGCCAGGTTGTCCGCGATGGACCAGACGCCCGGGGCTGGATGCCAGTTAAACTGCTCGTCCGTCAGCCCCTCTATCAAGCTTCGCGCCTCCTGCTTGATGGCTTCAAGCTGTCTTTGATACTCCTCCAGCTCTGACTCCAAAGGCGCATGCGTTTCTTTTGTTTCTTCTGCCGAGAGTGTTTCAGGCTTGATCATTTTGTTTGTCCAATCAACCGGGTGCGGAGGCCGCTCAAATCCTTCAGGTGGCCCAGGTCGTGCTCGCGCATCATGAGTAGCAGGCGCTCCAGCGTAATCGGTCCAACTTGTTCGAGATTGCCTGTGCGCTCTAACTGGTCCAGCCTGAGGCTGCTCAAAGTCCGCACGTTTTCCTGCCGCGCCCGTGTTAATAAGCTCAGCGCCAGAGACGTGTTCTGCTCGTTATAGCGGCGCTCGCGGGCCAGCTTCTCGCCGTCAATGTCTGGCAGGAGCGGCGCGCTCCGGCTCAGGATTTCTTTTATTCTAAAGGCGTAGCCCTCCTGCTCTATGTCCCTCAGATGGCAAACCTGTTCCAGCATCGAGAACTCTTTTTGAGAAGGCTTGCGGGCCAGCTCGCCGTCCGTCAAATCACTGACAAGCTCTCGCACACGGGCGGGCATTTCCGCCAGTTGCTCTAAGAGGCTGTGAAATTCTTGAGAGAGCAATCGAGCATTCCTTTCCGAGAGCGAGATTCGATTTGTGGTCCATTCTACCGCAAACCGCATCAGACGGACATCGCGATCATTAATTGCGCCAGGAAATAAGTGCTCATGACGAGCGCCTGCCCTCTCTCAAGGCGCGTCTTGAAACGATTGACGGCGAGCAGCGAATCGGAAGCGATAAAGAGCAATGCTCCCTGAAAGGCCCAAGAGCTTGCGGCCTGCGTCCCCGAGAGCCAGCGATTCCCCGCTTGCCATCCCATTAGGAGGATGACCATCAGATACAGCAGCACAGGCCCTTTCATCTTCCCCAGATGCGGAAACAGAATCCTCAACATGATGCCGCCGTAAATCAGAAAGGGAATTAAAAGCCTCCATGAGAAGAGACGCGCGCCGTCCAATGTGAAAGCCGTGATGTAGCAGAGATGGGCCAGCAGAAAGCTCAACAGCCCTGCGAGGAAACGT
>DASWMI010000106.1:0-17017 GCA_036399835.1 Pyrinomonadaceae bacterium
AGCTTATCTGCGCTCATTCATACGCGCTGGCTATCGCTTGAGCGATGCGGAATCGCACGAACTGGACCGAGAGGGCAATCGGAAGTATATCGTCAATAATCTCATCGGCGTCATAGAGCACGGGCGGCTCTTGAGAGCCTGGGGAACGCAGCGCGACATCACCAAGCGCAAGCAGGCCGAAGAGAGATTGCGTTACCAGTTGGAGCTTAACAGCACCATCACGAGCAACGCTGCGGAGGCGCTCTTCCTGCTCGATGCTGAGTGGCGCACGACCTTTGTCAATCCTGCGGCGGAAGAGATTTTCGGTTGGAAGCGTGAAGAGTTTCTGGGAAAGAACCTGCACGAGCTTGTGCATTACCGGCGACCGGACGGCACGCCCTTCCCCATCTCCGAATGCCCGATTGGCGCAGTCTTCAAACAGGGCCAGACAGTACGCGAACACGAGGACATCTTTATTCGTAAGGACGGCACATTTATTCCCGTCTCCTACTCGAACGCGCCCATCATAGTCAACGGGCAGGTGACGGGCGCGGTCCTCACTGTGCACGACATCACCGAGCGCAGGCAGGCCGAGGCGGCTTTGCGAGTGGCGGACCAGCGCGCCCTTGCCGAGTATGAGCGTCTGATTGAGAGGATTAACAATCTGGCCCAGTCGCTCGGCACTGCGCGCGACCTGCTGACCATCTTCCGCGCGCTGCGCGAGTTCGCCCTTCTCTCTGTTCCCTGCATAGGCATCTTCATCTCGCTTTACGACCCGCAGCGCGATGTGCGGACCTGCGCTTACGGCTGGGGCGACGGGATTGAGTTCGATGTCTCAGAGCTGCCGCCGATGCCCATCACCTCGACTGGACCAAACAGCGTCGCTGTCAGGACCGGCGAAGTCATTATCACGGATGATTACATCTCCGCCACGCGCGGGCATCCGAGCGTCGTCGTCGGGCCGGACAATGGGCTGCGACCGCAGTCTTCGCTGGTCGTCCCGATGGCCGTCATGAGCCGTATTATCGGAACGATTGAGGTCCAGAGCTACGAGCGCGCCGCCTACAGGGCAGAGCATTCAACGGCGCTGCTGATGGCGGCCAACCTGGCGGCGATTGCCGTCGAGAACGTGCGGCTGCTCGAACACGAAAGCCGCGCGCGCGCCGTCGCGGAAGAATCCAACCGCATGAAAGACGAGTTTCTCGCCACAGTCTCGCATGAATTGCGCACGCCGCTGACCTCCATCCTCGGCTGGTCCAATATGCTGAGCACAGGTCTGCTTGATGAAGCGACGGCGCGGGTTGCGCTCGAAACCATTGAGCGCAATGCCAGGGCGCAGGCGCAGATTATTGACGACATACTCGATGTCTCGCGCATCATCACGGGCAAGCTGATTCTGGATGTCAAACCCGTAGAGCTTGGACCCGTCATCGAAGCCGCCATCAATGCTGTTCGCCCAGCCGCCAATGCCAAGAGTATTCAGCTTGAAACCCTTTTCGATACGGGGGTCGGACCCGTCCCCGGAGATGCCAGCCGCCTTCAGCAAGTGGTCTGGAATCTTTTATCCAACGCCGTCAAGTTCACGCCTCGCGGCGGGCGTGTGCTCGTCTCTTTAAGACAGACTCCGAACAATATAGAGATTTCAGTCAGCGATACTGGACCAGGCATCAGCCCTGAATTTCTGCCTTTTGTTTTCGAGCGCTTCCGACAGGCCGACAGCACTACGACCAGGCGGCACGGCGGCTTGGGACTAGGGCTGGCGATTGTGCGTCACATGGTCGAGCTGCACGGAGGCACGGTCCAGGCCGAGAGCAAAAGCGAAGGCGAGGGCGCAAACTTTACAGTCAAGCTCCCGCTCGCATGCGCAGTGCCTGACGCTCTCAGCGCGGAAGCCGCGACGAGAGAGGGCGCGACAGACTTGAGCAGTCCCTGGTCCAACCGCTCGCTGCTCGAAGGCGTTCACGTCCTGCTGGTTGATGACGATCAGGACACGCTCACCGTGCTGAGCGCGATTCTCGAACGGCGCTTGATGAAAGTGACCGCCGTCAATTCTGCGAACGCGGCGATTGAAGCACTGGAAAGCAGCAGGCCGCACATCCTGGTCGCAGACATAGGTATGCCGGAGATTGACGGCTACGAACTGATACGCAGGATTAGAACCCTCTCGTCCGAGCAGGGCGGCAACATTCCGGCTGTCGCGCTCACGGCCTATGCGCGCGAGGACGACCGCCAGCGTTCCCTGGACGCAGGCTACCAGCAGCACCTCTCGAAACCCGTTGACCCCTCGGAGCTGCTCGCCACGATTTCGTTGCTGACCAAACGGAGCGGAAAAATAAGCGGCAACGGGAACAACGATTCTTAGCTCTTTATCAAAGGATAAATGGCTATTAAGATGAAGGGACAGGAGACTGTCAATTAACTTTCAGAGAGCGAGAATGTTGAGATGAGTACAGCGCGTGTGCGTGGAATCGAGATGGCTTACGACGTGTTGGGGAGCGGCCCGCCCGTTGTGCTGCTGCACGGATTTCCTTTTAACCGTTCGCTCTGGCGCGAGCAGGCAGAGGCTCTGCGCGACAGGTATCGCGTCATCACGCCGGACCTGCGCGGGCATGGCGAGACGATCGCGACAGGCGAGTTGATCTTCACGATGGACGAGATGGCACAGGATGTCGCCGCGCTTCTTGAACACTTGCAGATTGACCGCGCAGCCATCGGCGGACTCTCTATGGGCGGCTATGTCGCCTTAGCCTTCTATCGTCGCTTCCCCTTGCGCGTGCGCACATTCATACTAGCCGACACGCGCCCGCAGGCAGAAACTGATGAAGCACGTGCTCACAGAGAAACGCAGGCGCAAAAAGCCCTCACAGAAGGCATGGAAGCAATCGCCGACGCGATGATGCCAAAGCTCTTCTCGCACGGGACGCTGGCCGAGCGCCCGCAGATAGTCGCGCGCGTGCGCGAGATGATTACGAGCAACAAGCCCGAAGCCGTCGCCGCGACTCAGCGCGGGATGGCCGCCCGCACAGATCACACGCAGCTCCTGCCGCGCATCATCGCTCCGACGCTCATCCTTGTCGGAAGCGAAGACCGGATTACTACTCCGGAGGATGCCGAGCTGATGCACAGGGAGATTCGCGGCTCGCGTCTGGAAACCATCAAGGGCGCGGGCCACGTCTCTAACCTTGAGCAGCCGGAGCAGTTCAACCGCGCGCTCAGAGCCTTCCTCGACGCACAACAGCCGTAAGAATTTTCTCGTTGATTCAATCTTTCGACGGGCCAATGAGCAGACGAATTGATGGACCAATTTTTAAAGTTTACGATTGAGGAACGCGTGCGTTGGGGCGATGTTGATGCCGCGCGGATCATCTTTTACGGCGCTTACATACGCTTTTTCGAGTTTGCCGAAACCGAGCTGTTTCGCGCCGTCGGCCTCCCCTACGGCGTGATGTTCGATGAGCTGGACGTGTGGCTGCCGCGCGCTCATCTGGAATGCGATTTTCGCAGCGCCGCGCAGCTTGACGACCTGCTCGAAGTCTCAGTCTACGTCGGACGCTTCGGCAACAAATCCATGCGACTCAATTTTGAAGTGCGCCGTCAGGGTGATGCGTTGATTATCGCGGAGGCCCACTTCATCCTCATCGCCGTGCGACGCGATACCTTTGAAACCGTCCCCGTCCCGGAAGAGCTAAAAAGAAGGCTCGCCCTCTACACACAAAACGCTTCATAGCTAAACACGAAACGCGGCGGCGATAAACAAGAGAGGATTGCTTTTCAGCTTATTCTTCATCGCTGCTCTTCAAAGAGGCCAGGCGGCTTTGAGCGCCAGTTTGCGCTTGAGGTCCACGTAGCCCTGATCGCCCGCGACCAACTCGCCCAGTACACGACGTATGCCGCGATGCGCGCTCGCCAGCTCAATCATTCTTTCCGTAAACGGCGCGCCCCAGAATGTGCCATAGAAGCGTCTTCGCATCTCTGCGGCCCGCCGCAGCTCTCTCCCGAAGTCTTCGCGCCAGAGTCTTTCATAATCGAGCGGCCTGCCTGAGAGAAAGGCTTGCGCGAAAAGCTCTGCCGAACGCAGTGCGTAATAAATCCCCTCGCCCGTCACGGGGTCTGCAAAGCCCGCCGCATCGCCCAGCAGCGCCCATCCTTCGCCCGCCGCGCGTCTCGCATCCCAGGTCTCTGCCGCAAGCCCCGGAATCCGCGCCGCATAACGCTCCGCCGTCTGCCGCAAGGCCGCCTCACGTTGCTCGTCGCCTGCAACATCCACGGGTCTGGTGGACCAGAGCCGCGCTCCCGGGTCTGTACGCAGACGGTAGTAACCGAGCATGAATTTCCAGAGCAGATGATCTAGCGCCCGATGATCGAAAGCATCCTGCGTCGTGGCGATGCCGAAGGAGATGTGGTCGGGGCGCGGGAAGGCCCACGCATAACCGGCCCAGCCGGGCAGGAAAGCGACGACGGTCTGCGCCTCTCCCTCTTTCGGCAGCGGCGTGCGATAACCGAAAGCCACTTCCATCTCGGAATTCGCCAGCGGCCCGGCCAGCGTCTTTGCTATACGGCTGTTCGCGCCGTCGGCGGCGACGAGCATTGGTCCAGTCCACGCCCGACCCTTGTGGCCGCGTAAGGTCCAGAGCCTCTCCTTCTCTGCGCGTGTGCGAAAAGAGACTCGCTCTGAGATGACGCAGGCTCCGGCTGCCCTGGCGCGATTGCATAAAAAGGTATCGAACGCGCGACGCGAGTAGACAGCGAAAGGCTCTTCGAGCTTGAGATGCAGCCTCTTGCCCGCAGGCGAATAGAGGTCCAGTTCATCAATCGTCCGCCCCGTCGCCTCAAGCAGATGCGGCCATGCCTTGAGCGCCTTTGAGGTCACGCCGCCACCGCATGCCTTAGGCTCATGCGCGGGCCTCCCGTCGAAAAGCAACACGCGCACACCCGCACGCGCCAGCAACTCGGCAGCGAAAGAGCCAGCCGGACCAGCACCGACAATTAACACCTCAAATCTATTATCCGTCCCGCCAGACAAAACCGTACCTTCTTTTCTCATCCAGCCTCGTTCTACGCGGACTGCACATCATAAATGGCCTGGACGCGACAAAGCAATTTCTCTTGAAGCCGGTTGAGTTAGCGGATTTTTCATCAGGCTCATAGTGGTCCAGTGTGAAACTCCAAATCCGTATTTATCGTTGCTCCGATTTGAACCTGAGTTGACGACTCGGCTCCACGCGATTGCCAGGCGCGAGGCGATTTATGATAAAATTTCTTCATCCCTCGTGACAGCTTCAAAAGTTAAACTCTAAGGCGTGCTGCCCCTGCATGTCTGGTCGAGTAAACGGCTTTCTTCCGCGCGCGTGACGGATGTTTTTCACGCGCCGAAAGATTTAAGCCCTCGCGGCTTGCTGGCCGTGAGATGTGCGTTTGAAGAAGATGAGCGCAAGTTCTTTAGTCTTCGCCGGTATCGCGCCGCACCCGCCGATCATGGTCCCGGAAGTTGGCCATGAGGCCATCAGCGAAGTGCTCGGCTCGATTGATGCGATGCGCGAACTGACTGAGCGCGTGATAGAGTCGGGCGCAGAAACAATCGTTATCATCTCGCCTCATGCGCCCCTTCAGCCTCAATCCTTTGTCGCTTACAGCGGCGCAGAGCTTGAAGGAGACTTCATAAACTTTCGCGCTCCTGAAGTTCACGTACTGGTGCCTGTTGATGTGGAGTTGCTGGACCAGATTGCGCGGACGGCTGAGAGTGAAGGCTACGAGGTCACAGGCTTAGCCGATTATAAACTGGACCACGGAACAGCCGTCCCGCTCTACTTTCTGCAACGCAACGGCTGGCGCGGGCGCGTCGTCGCACTCGGATATAACTTTTTATCAAACGCGGACCACTTGCGTTTCGGCCACATCGTGAGGCGCGCAGCCGACGAGAGAGGACGACCCATAGCCTTTATCGCGAGTGGTGATTTGAGCCACAGGCTCAAGCCCGAAGCGCCCGCCGGATTCGAGCCGCAGGCATATCTTTTCGATGAAGAGATTGTGGCGAGCCTGCGCGCGGGAGAGCCTGAGAGAATCGTTAATATTAATCAGGACTTGAGACGGCTGGCTGGCGAGTGCGGCTATCGCTCCATGCTCGTCGCCTTCGGCGCCATAGAGGGCCTTGAGCTTGACTGCGAGGTGCTCCACTACGAAGCCCCTTTCGGCGTCGGCTACATGGTCGCGCAGCTTGTCCGCGCGCAAACGGCTGACGCTTTGAAGAAGACGGCGGTGGAAGAGCATGACGACTCCGGTAAAGAGAACGATGAAGGAGATGGCCGAGAGCTGCCGGCGCTGGCACGCAGCGCAGTTGAGACTTTTGTTCTTGAAGGAAGAGTTCTTGAAAGACCTGCGCAGCTCTCGGCCATACTGGACCACAGGGCCGCCTGCTTCGTTTCCATCAAAACCCTTGAGGGAGAGCTTCGCGGCTGCATCGGCACGGTCGAGCCGACCAAAGAAACGCTGGCCGATGAGCTAATCGCCAATGCTATTGGCGCGGCCACGCGCGACCCGCGATTTCCTCCTCTCAGGCCCGAAGAATTGTCACAACTAGTTTACTCGATTGACATACTTTCGGAGATTGAACCAGCGACTTTTGAAGAGCTTGATCCAAAGATTTACGGGGTGA
The DNA here is from genome assembly GCA_036399835.1 of Pyrinomonadaceae bacterium. Classification (GTDB taxonomy): domain Bacteria; phylum Acidobacteriota; class Blastocatellia; order Pyrinomonadales; family Pyrinomonadaceae; genus DASYML01. Next base: position 6,632 of record DASWMI010000106.1, read on the forward strand.
TTGTTGAAGACGAGTCGGGGCTGCGTCGCGGCCTGCTGCTGCCTGACATTCAGGGTATAAAGGATGCCGCGCAGCAGGTGGAGATTGCGGCCCGCAAGGCCGGTCTAGCTCCCGGCACGCGGCTCAGGCTTTCGCGCTTTCGTGTCGAGCGTTTTCGCGAACCGGCGAGAGTTAAACAGAACTTCAGAACAAGTTCAGAGTAAGGAGAAAGTTATGGCAGACGATAATCCGATTGAAGCTCATGAAGATACAAATCCTGTGGCTCCCAAACTGGACACGGGAATTCCCGATGCCGCGACTGACCTGGACCCTGCAAACGACCTGCGCTCGCAGGATTACGGCGAGTCAGGACAGTTCGCCCCGGGCGGCTACTTTAACCAGCATGGCGTCACGGAGTCAGAACGCCTGGACCTGGACGAGCAGACGGCGAATATTCCCGGAGATGATAAAAAGTAAGCCGCAAGCGACGCCGCTCTTAATTATTTTACCGGGATATAAAGAGATGACCCCGTGGCCCTTCCTGCAATGAAGACCTGACTATCTTCCCTCGCTCCTCGCTCGGACATGGCTTTGTGAGGTATTGTCTGCCGCCCTCACGTGAACACTCAAGGGAGTGATTCAATTATGAGTAAAACAGTTGTTTCTGTCTTTTATAGCCAGGAGGCTGCGACTCAAGTTTTGCACTCGATCATCAAGGGCGGTTTTGACTCGCAGCAAGTCTCGCTTATCGAACCGACACGCGATGCTGAGGATTCTGGCGATGCGATTTTGGACCACGTGCCGCCGCTTCAGGCCAGGCTCTATCGCAGAGATTTGAAGCAGGGCGCTTCTCTCTTCGTGGCGCGCGTTCCGGAAAGAGATGTCGCCAGGCTAATCAGACTCTTGCAAACCACCGGAGGCCATCATATAGAAGCCTTAGACTCGTTGAGAGCCTCTTGAATTCGGGCAAAAAAATTCCGCTGCGTGTGCGAGACGCGCGCAGCGGAAAGATCCACAGGAGGAAAAGGAATTACATTTTAAATTGGAATATGCGAGTGTGTCAAATCGTCCCTCGCGTTCATCTTTGCCACGATAGCAACTGAACGGAATGCCTAGCTTTTGAATGCAAAAATACGGCTGAGGAAACGAAAATCCTCAGCCGTATTTTATTCTTCATCTATTCTTTGACAGGCTCGACCGTTAAAGCTTAGATGTCCAGATTCTTCACGTCAAGCGCGTTATCTTCAATAAAGCGGCGGCGCGGCTCGACCGAATCGCCCATCAAGACCGTAAAGATTTGGTCCGTTTCGACCGCATCATCTATCTTCACCTGCAAGAGCGTGCGCTTTTCCGGATTCATAGTCGTCTCCCAGAGCTGCTCTGGGTTCATCTCGCCGAGGCCCTTGTAACGCTGTATGGTCAGGTCCTTTTTGGCTGCGGCAAGCACGCGCTCAAGCAGAGCGTCGCGCGTCTCGACGGCCTCGCTCGAACCATTCTCACCGACCACAAAGGGAGACTGAAGACGGTCTTCGAGTGTCATGTAAAGCTCGACTGCCTTTTGAAACTCTACATAACTTGCCAGATTCCAATCAACGCGAACCTGTATTCCGGAATCCGCTGTGGTCTCAATCCCCCACATGTTATGCTCTTCATCCTCCGTCAGGTCCGTTTTGTAACCCTCTTTGTCCAGCAGACCCTCCATCTGAGCGACATAATCCTCATGGCCGAAAACACTGCGAAGAGTGATTCCCTCTTCACGCAAAAAGCCCTTCGTCCCGCCGAGAACCTCAAGCAGAAGATTCAGCAGACGCAGATCATTGCCGAGGCGTCTGGCAGCTTTCTCCGAATAACGCTTGAATTCGACCATCTGCTCCAGCGCGCGTGCCAGGTCGCGACCCTCTATCGCAATCTTAGACCCCGCTCCCTTGACCTTCATATCGCTTGTCGCCTGCTTCATCAGGAAGCGCACCATTGATCTCTCATCCTTGATGTACTCCTCCTTCTTGCCGCGTTTTACTTTGAACAGCGGCGGCTGGGCGATATAGACATGTCCCTTCGCGATGAGGTCCATCATCTGACGGTAAAAGAAGGTCAGCAGAAGCGTGCGAATGTGCGACCCGTCAACGTCGGCATCAGTCATCAGAATAATCTTGTGATAACGCAACTTGCTGACATCCAGGTCTTTACCTATGCCAGCCCCGAGCGCCGTGATGAGAGTTTTAATCTCGCCATGCCCCAGCATTTTATCTACGCGGGCCTTCTCGACGTTCAAGATTTTACCTTTTAACGGCAAGATTGCCTGGTTCTTGCGGTCGCGGCCCTGTTTGGCAGAACCGCCGGCGGAATCTCCCTCCACGATGTAAATCTCGCAGAGGGCCGGGTCACGCTCCTGGCAGTCTGCCAGCTTGCCCGGCAGCATAGTGGAGTTGATAGCCCCTTTACGCACTATCTCTCGCGCCTTGCGTGCAGCTTCGCGCGCGCGCGCGGCGTCCAGAGCCTTGCCGACGATTTTGCGTGCAACCGTGGGGTTCTGCTCGAAGTATTCGGTCAGGCGTTCGTTGAGGAAGGATTCGACAGCCCCCTTGACATCCGAATTGAGCTTGCCCTTGGTCTGGCCCTCGAACTGAGGCTGCGGTAATTTGACCGAAATGACCGCTACAAGCCCTTCGCGGACGTCATCGCCGGTCAGAGAGCCTTTAAAGTTTTTGGCGAGGCCAGAGGACTGCGCATAAGCGTTAATGGTGCGTGTAAAGGCCGACCGGAAGCCTGAAAGATGGCTTCCTCCGTCCACGGTGTTGATATTGTTGGCGAAGGAGTAGACCTTTTCGTCATAGCCATCGTTATATTGAATGGCGACCTCGACAGAGAGTTTATCCCCAACCTTCTCAAAATAGAGCGGTTTGTCATGCAGGGTATTCTTGTTTTTGTTGAGGTGTTTGACAAACTCTGCGATTCCACCCTTGTAATAAAATTCGTGCGAGCGCTCGGCCTCTCCGCGCTCATCCTTGATCGTGATGCGGATTCCCTTGTTAAGAAAGGCTTTTTCACGCAGGCGCTCGGAGAGCTTGTCAAAGCTGAACTCTGTCGTCTCGAAGATTTCCGTATCAGGCTTGAAAGTAATCTTGGTCCCGCGCTTACGCGTTTTCCCTGTCTGTTCCAGTTTGCCAACGGCAATACCGCGTCTGTACTCCTGCTCGTAGGTCTTGCCGTCGCGCCAGATTTCCAGCCGCAGCGTTTCCGAAAGGAAGTTGACGCAGGAGACGCCCACGCCGTGCAGGCCGCCCGAGACCTTGTAAGCATTCGAGTCAAACTTGCCGCCCGCATGAAGCTTGGTCATGACGACTTCGGCGGCAGACTTTTTCTCGCCCTTGTGCCAGTCCACAGGAATGCCGCGCCCGTTATCCACGACAGTAATCGAATCGTCCAGGTGAATGGCGACTTCGACCGTATCGCAGTATCCGGCCAGCGCCTCGTCAACCGAGTTGTCTACCACTTCGTAAACCAGGTGATGCAGACCCATCTCGCCCGTCGAGCCGATATACATGGCCGGACGCTTACGCACAGCCTCGCGTCCCTCCAGCACAGTGATCGAGCTTGAATCATAGGTTGCCGACTTCTTTTTTGTTGGTAATGATGTTGTTGCTGTAGCCAAACTATTCTCCTCTTCCAATAGGGTGCTCATAAAATTTTCTTCATTAGCTTGAGCGGAATTTAATTGCTCCGAAGAGCCTTCGTTTTCCATGATCTTTAGATGCCTTCCGTGCCCTCTGAGGATGACGAAATTAAAGCTTTTTCAGGACCATTTCCGATGATCGCACCGCCACCGACCTGGTAGACATTGGCCCGCGCCACAAACTGCTCGACGAGGCTCTCCTTGGAGGTCGTGATGAACGTCTGGGTGCGTCCTTCAAGGTGCTCCAGCAAGTAACTGATGCGTTTCCGGTCAAGCTCCGCATCCACATCATCAATGAGGAAAAGTGGATACTCGTTGTGCCATGAATAATACACTGAAATCGCCGCTAAATCAAGTATAATCAACGCGCTACGTTGTTGGCCGGAGCTGCCGAAAGTGCGCATGTCCCGTCCGTCAAACAGGATTTCAAGCTCGTCACGATGCGGTCCTATGAGGCTATAACCGGCGCTCAACTCCGCCTGTAGGCGAAGCTCTAAACGCTCCGCGATGAGCGATTCGTAAAGGCTCAAATCACCCTTGCCTTCGAGCGAAGAGACATAGCGAATCGTGATGTCCTCACGCTCAAAGAGACGGCTTTCGAGAGCATTCCTGAGTCGCTCGATATATTCCGTGCGCGCTCGATGAATCTCGGCGCTCAAAACGACAAGCTGTTCGTTCCAGGGAGCAATAATCTCCATCACGCGCTCCGTGCTCATCTCGGAGTCGGCGGCGTCCTGAAGGAGACGATTTTTCTGCTTGATGACGCGATTATAGTCGGCCAGAGTCTGGACGTAGGCCGGATGAAGCGAGACGACACCGCGGTCTATAAAGCGACGGCGCGCTTCGGGCGCGCCGCGTATAATTTCCAGCTCGTCGGCAGTGAAAGCCACTGCGTGAAGCTGGCCCAGATAACGCGCGACCGCTTCGCGTTTGCCGTTGACTGAGACGGATTTCGTGTTTCCCTGAAGGGTGACTTGCAGCTCGCGGTGAACTTCGCGGCTGCGCCCGACCAGACCGCGTACCACGGCTAAATCTTCACCGAAGCATACGGCCTCGTGCGGGCGCTGCGTGCGAAAGGATTTGGAGGTGGCGAGCAGGTAGATGGCTTCGAGCCAGTTGGTTTTGCCCTGCCCGTTGTCGCCGTAGAGAATATTGAGACCCGGTCCCCAAGAGACTTTGCCGCTCAGATTCCTGAAATTGTGGACCTCAAGAGATTCGAGCAGCATGCGTGCAATTTTATCACACGCCGAACTTTTGCGCCGCCCGAAGCGTGCGCGCCCTCTCAAATAATTCTCAATGACATCGGTCGCTTTAAGGAGTCGCCGTCGGCATACCGCCGGTCATCGCGGTCATACCACCGGCAGCAAACATCAGAATTAAGTATAAAACCAGCAAAGCGGTCCAGGCCAGCATGATGTTTTTGATGCCAAGCCGACCCGCATTCATCCAGCCCCAGATGAAGGCCCAAAGACTACAGATGAGACCGATGATTCCCTGTACGGCCCCCGCGTCCTTGAACATTCTAATCAAGACCATGATCCAGCAGACGAGGCTGCCTAAAAGACAGACCAGCGCCAAGATTCCTAAAATTCCACCTGCTAACATACTTTGAGCCTCCGTTTAGTTGTTGAAAGTCAGAAAGCGCGAATTTCTTTGGTCACACATTGAACTGGGTAAACCTTGATTGGTAAAGCAAGATTACTGCTTCTTTTCCCTTTTTACGCTGGTTGTTCAGGAGCAATCAGACGACCGGACTTTTAACAGGCGGCCCGGATTCATTATCTTCAGCAGAGAAACTCTTTCGGATGGAAAGCTTCCCATCCGGATTTCGAGACGCAAGCGTGCTTGAAAACGCAACACTTTATACACGAATAGCATGATTTAGACTAGACATTTTCTCTGGCGCTGTTTGAAAGGGTCAAAGCTCAGATTCTCATGGGCATCACGACGTACTTGTATTCGTAGTCGGCGTCGTTGGCGGGACGCAGTTGTGCCTGCGAGTTGCCGTCCTTGAACTCAAAATTAACCTGGCCCTCGCCAATCACGTTGAGGAAATCCTGCAAGTACTGCGCATTGAATCCTATTTCCGTATCCTCGCCGCTATATTCTGTGGCGATGACTTCCAGTGCCTCGCCCTCTTCGGCGTTTTGCGAGCTAATCTTGAGCTGGTTGAGCGCCAGATGCATACGAATGGCGTGCGAGCGGTCGTCTGCCATGAGCGCGACGCGGCGTATGGCATGGTTGAGTTGGGCGCTATCGAAGACGACGGACTTGTCATTGCCCTTCGGCATCACCATCTCGTAATTCGGAAACTGCCCGGAAAGCTTTCTCGAGATGAGAAGGCGCGGGCCGACCTCGAAGTAGATGTGATTCTCGTCGGAGCCTAGATTAATCTCGCCCTCGAAGGAGGCCGTCAGCTTGGTTAACTCGGCCAGCGTCTTACGCGGAATCAGAGCGTCCATCGTCTCGGTCGGCGCATGGCTCCCCAAATCCTGACGAGCTACATAGGCCAGGCGGTGTCCGTCCGTCGTGACCATCTTCGCGCCTGTCTTATCCAGTATGAATTTCGCTCCCGACAGCGTGTAGCGAGACTCTTCCTGCGTGATGGCGAAGATGGTGCGGTCTATGAAGGATTTGAAAATGTCCGCGGGCAGTTTCATCGGCGCGGACTTGAAGCTGGGAACTTCCGGAAACTGGTCGCGCGAGACGCCGGCGATCTTTGAACGAAAGTTCTCGCACTCGACCGTCACCCATTCGTTCTCCTCCTTGCGAAAACGGACCTGCGCATCCGCCAGTAGACGCGAGATGTCAAACAGCTTTCGCGCCTGGACACACATAGAGCCTGGCGTCTTGATGTCGGCTTCCGTCTCGCAACGGATCGTCACATCTAGGTCCGTGCCAATGAGGCGTATGGTATTTTCGCCGACCGATTCAATGAGAATGTTTGAGAGGACGGGGATGGTATTTTTCTTTTCGACGATTCCCTGTACGAAGCCCAGCTCTTTTTGCAGAGCGCTCTTGCTGATGCTGAATTCCATTAACCAAACTCCTTATGAAGAAAAGTGAATTTTATATGCGAGTCAGAGGCAGATAGCAAGCGACCGCTTTTACTACTACTAACTAATTAAATACCTCTATTTATATATAGTAGTAGTAGTAGGGCCTGTGGAAATGTGGAAAAGTCACTTTATTGTTATCAACAAAGGATTTGTTTTGCACAGCCCCTGTGGAAAAGAGTGTGGAAAACTTTTTCCAACTGTGGAAATCTGATCGGCCCATAAAGTTTTCCACATTTCCACAGGCCGCTTTTGGGCTGGTCCTGTGGAAATGTGGAAAACTCAAAATCAAATGTTATCTCTAAAGAACTTAGCTGAAAAGAGTGCTGTGGAAAAAATTCCACCGAAAGTTGAGCTAACTATTTGCAAAGATTGTCCATAAGGTCGCTTACGACCCTGTGGAAATTCGGGTCCTTGAGAACCAGGGCTTCAATCTTTTCCACACTGTGGATAACCGTCGTGTGATGCTTGCCGCCAAACTCGCGTCCTATCTCCGGAAAGCTATGTTTGGTCAGCCGCTTGCACAGATACATCGCCACCTGTCTGGGCACTGCGATGTAGCGCGCATTATTCTTGGAAGTCAGCTCATCCACACGCAAACGATAATGCTTGGCGACCGCTTGCTGAATCTGCTCTATGGTAATGCCAGCCGGTTGATTATCCTCTGCGATGTTGCGAATCGCATCCTGCGCCAGCATCTTCGAGATGGGCTGACCGCGCAGAGACGAGATAGCCACCAGGCGTACCAGAGAGCCTTCAAGCTCGCGTATATTGCTTTTGACTTTACCAGCGATAAAGAAGGCCACATCATCCGGAAGCTGCACGCCGTCCAGATCGGCTTTGCGTTTGAGAATCGCGACCTTGGTCTCAAGGTCAGGCGGCTCTATATCCGCGATCAAGCCCCATTCAAAACGGGAGTGGAGTCTTTCTTCCAGCGTGGGTATCTCGCGCGGCGGGCAATCTGAAGTGATGACGATCTGTTTCTGCCCGTCGTAAAGCGCATTAAAAGTGTGGAAAAACTCTTCCTGTGTTCGCTCCTTGCCCGCCATGAACTGTATATCGTCCATCAAAAGCACATCTATCGAGCGATATTTTTCGCGAAAAGTCTGCGCCTTGTCATAACGAATCGCGTTAATCAGCTCGTTCATAAACTTTTCGGCTGAGATATAGGAAAGCCTTAAATGCCTGTTACGCTCCTTGATGGCGTGCCCGGCGGCGTGCATCAGGTGCGTTTTGCCAAGCCCCACGCCGCCATATATATAGAGCGGATTATAGGTTTTCCCCGGAGCTTCAGCCACAGCCAGCGCCGCAGCATGTCCAAACTGGTTGCAAGAGCCGACCACAAAAGTCTGGAATGTATATTTCGGATTCAGGTTAAGCTCAATCGGCTCAATATCAACGAAGGTCGTCGCGCCGGGCGTTAGGCCATCCGATTCGGCTGCCTCGAGCAGCGTAAAGAGGCTGGATTTCTGCCCTCCACCGTTGGCCTTAGCGCCTTCGGCGAGGCCAAAACCGTGCTCCTGCTCTTTAATTTTCTCGGCAGCCTGCTCGGTCGAGTGGTTTTCCTCCTCCTCCACAACCCAATCAACATGATACTCAGACAGCTTCAACTCTTCGAGCGACTCGTCCAACACTTCGGAATAGTTCGAGCTGACCCAATCTTTAACCACCTGGTTGGGCGCGCGCAGATGCAGTACCTGCTCCGAATTATCGCAACCGCCAAACCGTATCGGGCGAAACCATGTCTCGAAACTCTGACGATTGAGTCTCTTCTCGACGGCATGAAGAATGTCGCTCCACATTCTTTCCTCAATCATTGTACTCATAGCATGTTCATCCTCTTGGTCGGGGAGGCTGAGATTTGTGGCAGGAATAGTTACTGTCACAAATTAATACAATTACCCGCATCCGCTTCGCTCAAGCAATTCTTTGAGTGATGCGGCGGAAGCTGTTGCAAAATCACCCTTTTGCCCCTGCTTTTAAGACCGGCCCTGAAAGTTTTCCACAGGTTTTTCCACAGGCTTGTGGAAAACTTCGGACCACTTAAAGCATTACTTTAAATATTTCTCTTTCAATAACTTACGGGCTTTTTTTAGCTCCGAAACGGGCCGGAGACTAGCACAATAGAAATGTAGAAGCAAGAGAAATCCACAGGCTCTGGAATTTTTTTTTGAGACCCCTCGAAACCCGCTATTTTTGCTGGATTTCCCTTGCCCGCAAATCAGAACGGATTTCGTAGAGAATGGTTTTAGGACAGTATTTGGCAAATAAATTATAGAGGCCGAAGCTCCAATTCGGGGGATAGAACGAGTTTTAAGAACCTGAACTGGCGAATCCGCCCGCGGCAGGAGGTCGCTAAAGCAGGTCTCACAAGCTCAGGAGCGCGGCGAAATACGCTTACTTGGCCTCTGCTTTCTTGACAGAAATTTGTGCGGCAGTTAGTCTTACACTTTTCGTTAAAGTGGAGAATGGATTACTATGCCAAAGAGAACGTTTCAACCGAACAATCGTCGCCGCGCCAAGACGCACGGCTTTCGCGCGCGGATGGCGACCAAGAACGGTCGGCTGGTGCTCAAGAGGCGGCGCGCCAAGGGGCGCAAGCGTCTGACACCGTCGCATTATTAGTGGGAGGCAAGCGTCTGCTCAAACAGGGGCGTTTACGCACCTCGGACGAATTCAAGCTTGTCTATGCCCGTGGCAGGCGCTATGAAGGGCGTTTAGTGACAGCCTTCCTGCTTCCTAACGGTCTAACTCATCACAGGTTAGGTCTGACAGCCTCGCGGAAAGCCATTGGCAATGCGGTCGAGCGCAATCGGTCCAGGCGGCTACTGCGCGAGGCCTTTCGCTTAAACAGCGCGTCGCTGGACGAGTTACAGATCAAGTATGACTGGGTGCTCAACGCCAGGCGTGCTCTGCTGCATGTGAAGATGACGGCGCCGCTTGAGGAGCTGCAAGGCATCATTGCTCGCGCATCGCTTGACGAGCAGATGGCCGGACAAGAGCGATAAAGGCTATGAGTTGGGTGCTGGTTTCGCTGCTCAGGTTTTATAAGCTTACTATTTCGCCTTGGTTGCCGCCCTCCTGTCGCTTTGTTCCAACCTGTTCGGAGTATGCGCGCGAGGCCATAGAGAAGTATGGCGCGATACGCGGGAGCTGGATGGGTATACTAAGGCTTTTGCGTTGTCATCCATTTCATCCCGGCGGCTATGACCCGGTTAAGTGAAAGAGCAAGACAGCCGCCTTGACCCTCGAGCCTGATTTGCTCTTTTTCGCCGGAAAGAAAGTTTTAGTTAACCCTGTATGCAACAAAAGCGTTTTCTTCTTGCTCTTCTAATTTCAGCGCTGATCCTTTTCGGGTGGACCTATCTTCAGCACCGTTACTTCCCTGCTCCCCCACAGAATCAGACTAACGCCAACTCCAACACATCGCAGCCGCAGCAAGCCAATCAATCATCTACTGCGCAACAGCCGACTCCACAAACTGTCGCCTCACAACAGCCGTCCGCGCCAACTCAAACAACTGCTCCTGCGCCAGAGACTACTTCTCAACGCACGGTCCTCATCTCTACACCATTCTATGATGTCAAGCTGGATAGCCAGGGCGCGATTGCGACCAGTTGGATTATCAAGAAGAACAAAGAGAATGGCCGCGCTCTCTACTCTGTTGCCGGCGACAAG
>DASWMI010000107.1:0-3033 GCA_036399835.1 Pyrinomonadaceae bacterium
TGTTCACCTGGGTAGCGAGAAGCTGTTTCGCCCTGTCTGCGCGTCGCGTGTACTCGTCCTTCGTCTCACGGAAGAATTGAACAAGCTCCTGATCGCCTGACTGCTCGGCATCTGCGATGTAAAAAGTCAGGGTTTCAGCGCCCTGAAGCAGATGATAGGCCGTGCTAATCAGATCGTAAGTAATATCTCTGGTGCCGGTCTCGCCCTGGCTGCCGCCGCTAATGTTGCTGGACATAAGATTCCTTCCTTGAAGTGCGTTTAATGTTAAGGGGCGATGAAGGGGAACTTGAGCTTGATTGTAGGTGCGCGGATGAGTGCAGGTCAAGGCGCGCGCGCGATGTGCCCTGACTCAACATGGGCTGCGACTTGATTTCGAGAGTCTCAACGGCATGGAAGCGCCCTGCTTTAGACAATAGGGGCGAGCTGAAACGAAAACGGATGCGGGATAAGCAGGACAGCGATGAACTGAAAGCTGCCGCTGCTTATTCAACATTTATCGTTCGTAGTAAGTGATGGTCCGGTAGAGGACTTCGAGGGGCTTGTAGGCCGCGCCGCCTGCTGCGCTCGTTTCGGACATGACTCTTTTGGTCCAGTTGCCGTGCGGGTCGAACTCGTAAGCGTAGATTCGCTGGCAGAGGAGCGTGAGGCCGCGCTGGTAGTGGGCTTCGCCCGTCAGGTTTCCCTTCTCGTCATAGCTGTAAAGCTTTTTCCAGCTCATCGAGCCGTCCGCGTTGTAGCTCTGCTCTTCGACGAGGCTTCCCCTGTGGTCATAAACGTAGAGGCGGCGGCTCTGGTCCGGTCGGCTCTCGTTGTAGAGCCTGCCGCCAGCCTGATAATAGGCTTCCGCGCTTTTTCTTCCCGCCGCGTCATAGCTGTAGATAATCCTGCAAGCGACCGCCCCCTTCTCCTTGTAAACTATCTCTTCGGCCACCTGTCCCGCGGCGTTGTAGAGGCGTGAAGAACTGAGGCTCGCGTTTGAAGTGTAGCGGAGCGATTTTATCTTGTTCCCGTTTTCATCATAGAGCGTGATGCCCTTGTATCTGGCAGAGCCATCATAGCTGTAATAGGTATCGCTGAGCATCCTGCCGTCGGCGTCATAGGCGAAGACGTATTGATAGAGCGGGTAGCCGTGCGTGCCATAGACGGCTTCGGCAATCTTGTTGCCCTTCCTGTCGTAGGTGTAAAAAACTCTTCTGCGGAAAGAGCCGTCTGTCGCGTAGATGCCCTCCTTCGCCAGTCGGCCCTCGCGGTCATAGCCGTAGAGCGCCCAATCGGAAGGCTGGCCCTCGACACGCCTTTCATTCTCGTCATAAAACTCCGCGCGCCTGACACTGATTTGCCGGATCATCACAGCCGAGCTATCTTTCCGGCTCTCGGTCTCGGCGTTGAGGGCGTGTGCGCTCGGCGGCTGTATGCGGCGACCGGATTGAGCAAACGCGCTGCCGCTCACAGCGCAGAGCGCGCAGAGGAGCAACGTCGCGGCCCGCGACCCCTTCATCTTCAGGCTTTTAAGCTTTCCTCTCATCCTCTGTCCAAGCCAGTGTTAATCCCGGCCCTCACTTTTTATTTGGTCCGGTGTTCTCCGCGAGCATGTTGCAAAAGAGAGCGCCCTGCGAAATCGCGTCATCCAGAGCGACATGCGTGTAGGGCAGATCGTCGAACCATCGCTTCGGCATAGTGGACTTGTTGACGGCGGAAAAATTGACCTTCATCAAAGCCATCGCGTAGCTCTTAATGTCGAGCGCAAAATAAGAGAAGGGGCTTTCTCCGGCAAAGCTGTAAAGATAATAGGTGACAAACATAAAATCGAAGGCCGCCGGATACCCTACGAAGACGGGAGTGCCGGGCAGGCTCTTGAGCCAGGCGGCATATTGCGGCATGACGATGGACGGAGGCTGCGGATTCTTCCGGCAGGCTTCCCATGCTTCGCCCTGCGTCGCCCACCAACTCATCGTGTCTGGATGACTCGAAGCCCCGGCCAGCGTCTCCAGGTTGGCGGAGAAAGTAGCGATGAGCGTCTTGTCGGCGAGGTAGACAGCCGAGCCAAAGCTGAGCATCGAATTCAGACCCGGCACGGGTCCGTCCGTCTCTATGTCCGTGCTGACATATATCTCTTTCATGATTGACAATCGCGGCAAGCCTGCGCTCAAGGGATTCGCTCTCACAAAAGTTACACCAAAGGCGCTCCGGTTGAGAAGCCTCTGCCGCAGAGAGTCGAATCCCGTGCGGCAACTGCGACGATTTTTGCGCCGCCTGAGAATTAATCGAGTCGCGGCGCGACAATTTTTTTTGATGGGGAAAAAATTTCTTTAGCACATCGTCACGCTTTTGGGCCGTCTCAACTTCGATTTGGGACCATTCGTCCCAATCTCTTTGTCGCCCTCCAGGCGGAGGCCAATTTTTTCTGTTTTTGATGGAACTTTGTCGCGGCCTTTCTCGAATATAGGTTGTGCGGCCCATAGGCTCTCAAGAAGATGTTGACCCCTGAAAGGAAAAGTTATGAAAAGAATTCTACGCAAAGCTATCCTGACCCTCGTCGCCCTCACCATGCTCGGCAGCATGGCGCTGGCTAAAACCAAAACTAAAGAGATCACCTTTGAAAGAAATGTGATGGTCGGCAGCACGCTCGTCAAGCCCGGCACGTACAAGGCTGCTTTTGACGAAGAGACGGGCGAACTGACCCTCAGCAAGAACAAGAAAGTCGTCGCCAAGACGACCGCCAAGCTAGAGAAATCAAGCGAGCGCCTGACCTCCGCTTTTGCCACGCGCAAGGAAGGCGACGACCTGCTCCTGACTCGCATCACGATGGACGGAGGCTTCTACGCCATCATCGGGACCAAGAGCGAGCCTGTCATGGCTAACCAGTAAAAGCTTCAGGGCCGCGACAGGCTCAAGATAAGCTAAGGACAACGGGCATCGAAGAGGACTTCAGACGGAAGTGTCAAAAGACCGTCACTGATACTTGGAATCAGTGGCGGTCTTTGTCTGTGACGCGCGGCGAAGGCTTTCCGGCGTCCTCTCGCGTTCAAGCAC
>DASWMI010000108.1:0-3126 GCA_036399835.1 Pyrinomonadaceae bacterium
GCCCAGAGGCTCGCAGAGCTGGCGGCGCAGATACGCGTCTGCACGCTGTGTCCTTTGTACGCCTCGCGCACCCTGGCCGTGCCTGGCGACGGCAGGCCGACTGCTAAAGTGATGATTATAGCCGAAGCGCCGGGTAGGGAAGAGGACGAGAGCGGGCATCCCTTTGTCGGCTCGGCGGGGCGCTTCCTCAATCATGTCCTCGAAGGCACGGGCCTAGACCGCACAGACTTCTTTATCACTAACACGGTCAAATGTCGCCCGCCGAAGAATCGCACGCCGAAGAAATTAGAGGTCGACACCTGTACCTCGAATTATCTCTTCGAGCAGATCGAGCTGATTAACCCGCGCCTCATCATGCTGCTCGGCGGAGTCGCCGCCAAAAGAGTGCTCGGCGTGAGGAGCGTCAACGAAGCGCGCGGGCGTCTCATAGAGCATGAAGGCCGCAAGTACTTGGTGGGCTATCACCCGGCGGTCAGATTTTACAGGGAAGACCTGGGCCAGAAGGTCAAGGAAGATTTCGCGCGCCTCAAGCGAGAACTGAAAAAGTTGCAGCTCGCAGCCTGAGAGCTTTCTTTTTAAGGAGGACCAGAAAGATGCCGGACCAGACGGAGACCTGCGCGCACGCGCCCTGCAACTGCCCCGCGCAGATGATGGGCGACTATTGCGGCGAGCGCTGCGAGCGTGCGGCGACTGGAGAGATCGAGACCGAATGCCATTGCGGCCATCCCCAATGCGGGCCGGGCGCTTAGGTCGTCAGTTTAGAACAGATTTCAAAAACAGCCACCGCAGGCGCGGAGACACGAAGATTAAGCAGGAAAAGATGAGTTGGAAAGTCTTATCACATCCTGATTTGTCTACTCTCTGTGTCTCTGCGCCTGCGGTGGCTAAGGCTAAGGTTTGGAAATACTCTTTTAGCTTGGAGGCTGCCACATGACATTAAATGTCGTCATAGACCTGTCGCACTTCAACAATGTCACGGACTTTAACGCGATCAAAGCCGATGGCATTGTCGGTATCATTCACAAGGCAACGGAGGGTCTCGACTACACAGACCCTTTGTACCTCTCGCGCCGCAGCCAGGCGCTCGCCGCGGGTCTCTGGTGGGGCGCTTACCATTTCGGTACGGCTGATGATGGAGCGGCGCAGGCGGAACACTTTCTCTCTGTGGTAAATCCGCAATCAACCGATTTACTGGTCCTGGACTTTGAGCAGAACACGGCAGGCCCAAGCATGACGCTGGCAGGGGCCGAGCAGTTCGTCACTCAGGTCCAGGCGGCGACCACGCGCTGGCCGGGCTTTTATTCCGGCTCTTATATCAAGCAGTTGCTCGGAGAAAATCAGAATCCGACGCTGGCTAATTGCTGGTTCTGGCTTTCCGAATATGGTCCGACGGCCCATGTCCCCGCGAACTGGCAGACCTGGACGCTGTGGCAGTATACGGACGGCGAAATTGGTCCAGAGCCGCATTCGGTAAACGGTGTTGGAAACTGCGACAGAGATCAATTCAACGGCGAGATGGACGGCTTGACGAAGCTCTGGGGATACGCGGCCTGACGAGTCGCTCTCAAGGAGTCGTCCATAGTCATAACGGATAAAAGTCCTGAGCCGAGACCGAATTGATGAATGAAGATTTGCAAACGAGTTATGACCGCGTGGCGGCGGATTATGCTGAGCAATTTCTGTCTGAAATGGAGAAGAAGCCGTTTGACTGGAAGATGCTCGATTGGCTGGCTGAAAGGGTCGGCGCTCTGGGGGTCATCTGCGACATGGGATGCGGGCCAGGACAGATAGCCAGATATTTATACGATCATGGAGCGAAGGTTTGCGGCGTTGATCTCTCACGGGCAATGGTTGAGCAAGCAGAGAGCCTGCATCCCGCTATTGGGTTTGAGCAGGGCGATATGCTGGCGCTCGAAGGGGTGGCCGACAACTCTTATGGAGGCATCGCGGCCTTTTACTCCATCATTCATGTTCCACGCCCTTTGGTCGGACAGGCTTTGCAGGAGCTGAAGCGAGTGCTGCGCCCCGAAGGAATCTTATTGCTGACGTTTCATATCGGGCAGGAAATCATCCATCGGGACGAGTGGTGGGGCAAAGAGGTCTCCGTAGATTTTATCTTCTATCAAACCGAAGAGATGAAAGACTATCTAAGGCTGGCAGGGTTTGAGCTACAGGAAGTGATAGAGAGAGACCCTTACGCTGACGCAGAGTATCCAAGCCGCCGCGCTTATATCTTCGCGCGCAAGCCCTGAGTCCCCGCGCCGCTTCGACAGTTCAGCGCCGCGCACTGCCCAACAACTCGTTTCAGCCAAGCGCCCTGAGTTCGCCTCTCAAGCGAGAACTTGTCAGTCTCCGGCCCTCGTGCGGCTGCTCTATTCAAGGACATCGCGCCTGCTTTTTACTCGCGTAAAAACTCAAAGCAAGCGTCGCAACTTGAAATGACAAAGCCCTTCGCCGTACACTTGCAAACTCAACTGATCTCAGCTAAAGTGACAGTTTTGGACTCACTGGCAATTAGTTGTCAGGGGGGCGGGAGTTTTAATCTCATCGCCGGGGACGGTGAGCTTTGATAATGCGTGCAGGGGTGGTCGAGCGGTTAATGGCACCGGGCTGTAAACCCGGCGGGTTAACACCCTACGCAGGTTCGAATCCTGCCCCCTGCACCAGAGAGCAATGATGATGGGTCAAGGATAAAGGCGGAAAACGATTTTCTTCATTCGTCCGCCTTCGTCGCTTGAGTTGAGCGGGTGTAGCTCAGTTGGTAGAGCATCAGCCTTCCAAGCTGAGGGTCGCGAGTTCGAGCCTCGTCGCCCGCTCCAAAATTTTTAGCAGTCAGACACATGCGCCCGAGTAGCTCAGGGGTAGAGCGCCTCCTTGGTAAGGAGGAGGTCACGGGTTCAAATCCCGTCTCGGGCTTCGCCGAATCTGGCTTAACTGAAGGAAATCCGATTTCAAAGATAAAGAGGCTATTTCGGAATGTCGAAAGAGAAATTTGACCGCAGCAAGCCGCACGTCAACATCGGCACCATCGGCCACGTCGACCACGGCAAGACCACTTTGACTGCCGCCATCACTAAAGTCCTGGCCAAACATAACCCGAAGATTCTGGTCCGCGCCTTCGATTCC
>DASWMI010000109.1:0-38580 GCA_036399835.1 Pyrinomonadaceae bacterium
CCATACACGATACGGTCTTGCATATTCTGGACCAGCTCCCGCGCGGCTCGCTGCTGGATGTTCCGGCGGGCGAGGGCGCTCTGGCGCTCAGGCTCGCGCGCGCCGGATTCGATGTCCGCTGCTGCGATCTCTACACGGAAATTTTTCGCCCGCGTGAGATAGAGATTAAGCGCGGAGACCTTTCCGGCACGCTTCCCTTTGCCGACGCGACGTTCGATTACCTGACCTGCGTCGAAGGACTCGAACACATCGAAAACCCGCAGCAGGCCGTCCGCGAATTTAGTCGCATACTGCGTCCCGGCGGACAACTCATCACGAGCATCCCGAATATTCTCAACATCGAAGAGCGCATCAAGTGGCTGCTCCACGGCTATACTTCGCACTTCAAGCCGCTCTCGCGCGAGCATCTGGCGGGGCTGCGCGAGGAGTTTGGCGAGATGGAAGAGATAGGTCTACACGTTAACCCCATCAGCTACTCCGAGCTGCGCTACACGCTGGAGAAGAACGGCTTTGAGATCGTGCGTCTGTACCGCGACAAACCTAAGTCGCACCAGTGGGCTTACTGGCCCATCGTCGCCCTGATACGCCTGATTGGCCGACTCACGCCGGAGCTTAAACGGCGCGCGCGCTGGACCAGCGAGCTGCAATCGGATGAAATCCTGCTCGGAGGCAACACGCTTATCGTTCACGCGAGCTTGGCTGGGAAGAACTAATTTTTTAAACGCAGCGGTTAAAACCGACTAGAGAATAGTTTCAAGATGAAAAGACTCTCTCACATTGACGAAGAGGGCCGCGTGGCGATGGTTGATACGAGCGGCAAGCGTGTGACGAAGCGGCGGGCCGTCGCGTCCGCCAGAGTCCTCATGTCGCCCGAAACCTTGATGGCATTGCACGAGCATCGCACGCCGAAGGGCGACCCTTTGGAGACCGCGAGGCTGGCTGGCATCCTCGCCGCCAAGCGTACAGCCGAGTTGATCCCGCTCTGTCACCCGCTCCCGCTTTCGCACATAGACGTGCGCGCCGAGATTCAGGCGACGGGCGTTTACCTCGAAGCCGAAGTTGCGACCAACGCGCAGACGGGCGTCGAGATGGAAGCGCTGACAGCCGTCTCAATCGCCGCGCTCACCGTTTACGATATGTGCAAGGCTCTTGATAAAGGGATGACGATGACGGATGTGCGGCTTGAGTTAAAGACGGGCGGCAAGTCAGGCAGTTATCGGAGGCGAAAGTTGAAGGGTAGAAGTTAAAGAGCGCGAGTTGAAACCTGCGGGCCTGGAATTTGGAGGGAACATAGAGGTTTTCGCGGACGTTTAACTTTTCGCCTTTAACCTTTTGCCCTTTGCCTTTAGAATATGCTGGCAGGCCGAACCTGAAAGCTTTGAATGACCCTGAGCGGAGATTTTGCCATGAAGTTTAAGATCGCCAGAGACGCGCGCCCGCAGGCTCGCACACTCCTTATCGCCGCGCTCATCTCCATCGCGCTATGGTTTATCCCTTACGCGGAAATCCTGACTTACCCGTTTCGTATCTTCGTCACCTTCATACACGAAGGCGGCCACGCCATCGCCGCGCTGCTGACGGGCAATTCGGTCGAGAGCTTGAGCGTCGCGATGAACGCGAGCGGCGAAACCTATACGACGCAGGGCGGACTTTTCTCGCAGATGCTTGTGTCGAGCGCGGGCTATCTCGGCGCGATGCTCTACGGCGCGCTCCTGCTCTTCCTGATTCGCCGCGCCATCGCCGCGCGCATCGTGCTGATAGGCTCGGCGGCTCTCATCTTCGCGCTGACGATGATTTACGGTCTGTGGAAACCTTTGAGCAACGGTCTGCTCGAATCTTCCAATCATCTTTCGGGGATTCCCTTTACGCTGACCGCCGGAATCCTTCTTTCGATAGGGCTGCTCGCGCTGGCGCGTTATAGCCGACCGCGCGTGGCGACATTCTTCGTCAGCTTTCTCGCCGTGCAGTGTGTTCTCAACGCGCTCTTCGACCTCAAGACGGTCTTCTTTTTGTCTTCGCCTTTTGCGCCCACAGTCCCGACGGATGCCGCGAACATGGCGCAGGCGACGGGTCTTCCAGCTATCCTCTGGTCCATTATCTGGATCGGACTCGCGTTTCTGATTCTCTCAACGGCGCTGCGCTTTTACGCCGTCAGCCGCGACAAAGCGCGTGTCCAGCAAGACCTCCCCTTTGAAGACCCTTTAGAAGTTTGAGCAACGCGGGGTTTCGTTTCGACCGCGAAGTAGAAAAAAGCAGACGTGAGCACAAACACACAAAGGCCGCCGGATAGAGAGCCTGTCAACATCTCTTCCGGCGGCCAGCCCGTTTCTACCGAAGCTCTCACAGACGCGGAGGCTGCCACCAATGCTTTGGCCCTCTCGGAGCTGCCAATCGGCGCGCGGCTCATCCTGCGCTGCCGCAAAGACTGGCGGCTCGCAACAGTCTGCGCCTCATCGCTCGAAACCATCACGCTTTCGGTCAGCTCGCCTTCGGGACATACTTACCGTGTCCGCCGCCCGCCCGATTCCCTACTCTACATGGACGGCTCGATTCCACTCCTCGGCGAAGGCCACTGGCGCGCCTCCCTGGCCCGCTACGATTCGCGCTGGTAAGGCTTCCCTCCGCAAACCCGTGCGTCGCACCTCTTAAACTCATAACTACGAGGGTTGGTAGTAGTTCTCGCACGCTTGTACAATCCCTGATTTCATAAGGCCCGACCTATCATTTATCGCCCCCAATCCAGACGGCTCGGCCTCTGAGCTGAAATCAATGGCGCGAGTTAGTTCAAAACGACAAGGTGATTAAAATGAGAACCAAGAATCGTTTGCGCTTGCCTCTGCTTCTGCTTGCGCTCTGTGCCTTGAGCGCGTTGACAACGCCCGCGCAGTCACCCAACACGGCGACGATGATTGTCGTCGTGGTCGATCAAAACGGCGCGGTCGTGAAGGACGCCAAAGTTTCCGTGGTGAACACTGCGACAGGCGACGTGCGCGAGGCCGTTTCGGGAAGCGATGGCAGCGCCACTATTCCGGCGCTGTCGCTGACGGGAACTTACACGCTCGGCGTGTCCAAGGAAGGATTCGGCAACGAAGAGCGCAGGGGTCTCACGCTGCGCTCGGGTGAGACCGCGACTCTGAAAGTGACGCTCCTTGTCGGCTCCGAGAAGGCGGAGGTCACCGTCTATGGCACTGCCGAAGGCGTCCGCGCGGACCCGCAGATCGGACGCCGCCTGGACAGCCCGCAAATTGACGAGACGCCAATCCTCGGACGCAAGGCGACGACGCTCCCGCTCCTCAATTCTGCGTTCCGGCAGGCGAAGGGCACGGGCGACCTCTTCGTCAACCAGACATACTTCGTGACAGGCGTGGGTGGACGCCGTCAGACTACGGTCACGCTCGACGGCGCGAACAACGATGAGGGGTGGGGCCGCCAGACGATGATCGCGACCGTGCCGCTCGGCGCGATTCAGGAAGTGACTGTGCTCTCGAACGCGTTCTCTTCCGAATTCGGCTGGACCTCCGGCCCGGCTTTGAACATCGTCACCAAGTCCGGCACGAACGACCTGCACGGCGAAGGACTGTTTATGGCGCGTCCCGGCGGATGGCAGGCGAAGACATTCTCGACCAAGGGTTTCTGTCCACCGTCCGTCCAGAGTTGCGTCACGCCCTCCACGCTCCAGGCTATCAACCCTGTGGACATCCCGGATGCGCTCTCGCAGGTCTCCGGCTCAATGGGCGGGCCAATCGTCAGGGACAAGACCTTCTTCTTCTTGACGGCTGACTACACGCACCAGAATCGGACGACGTTTCTCTCGAACGCGCTGCCGGCCTTCCTGTTACCTGCGGACGGTCATCTGGACTACACGGGTCATTACCGCCAGACGCTCTTTGACGGACGGCTGGACCACAGGCTCACGTCGAACCAGACGTTGATGTTTCGATTTAATTTCGACCGTTTTTTCGACGACAACCCGCAGGACGCCGTGGGCGGGACGAACGCGCCGAGCGTCGCGCGCAGATATTCGAGACAATCGATGACGGCTCAGGTCAATCACACGTCTGTCATCAGCGCGAATCTGATTAACGAGGCGCGATTTGCCTACCTGCATGGCGACCCCGTCACGCGATGGGAAGCTCAGACCCTCTCAACCGCCTACACACGCGCCGGAAACGTGCCATTCACTATTGGACAGTCTCGATTGTCCGACCTCTGGGGTCATCAAGTGCAGTTGGCGGACACGCTCTCTTGGTCGCTTGGCAAGCACTACCTACGCTTCGGCGCAAGCGTGATTCATCACACCTCAGGCGGCACGGGCAGCGAGCCTGGGACAGCGGTCCTCGGCACGTTCACCTTCAGGAACACGACGACAGCCCCCTTCGATCAGTTAACGCTGGCCGACGTGCAGAGCTATACGCAGCCGATCAATTTCGGTATCAGCAGCTACGAGTTGCCGCAGTGGCTCCTGACAGGGTTCGTGCAGGACAGCATTCACTTGCGCCGCGACCTGACCCTCGACCTCGGCCTGCGCTATGACCGGCAGACCTTAACCGACGCGACTAAGAACTTCGCGCCGCGCATCGGCTTTGGCTGGAATCCCGGGGGCGATTCGCGCACTTCGATTCGCGGCGGCTATGGCATGTATTACACGCAGATTCGGTCCAATGCGGTCGCTGGCTATCTGGTCAACGGGCTGGACGGATTGACGACCTACACCGCGACTCCAGGGCAAACCGGCTTCCCGACCTGCTTGACGGGGTCATGCCTTCCGGTCCCGGTTGACCCGAGGACGCTGCCCGCTTCGCAGTTGCCCGCGCGCGACATCACGATCAGGGCGGGCCGGCAGACCTTCTACCAGGAGCAGTTCGCGAGGTACGGGCTGAACTTCGACCTGCTGCCCAACTATCCCGACAAGTTAGTCAACCCGCGCAGCCAGGTCATGTCCATCGGCGCTGAGCGCGAGGTGGCAAAGGGATTGTTTGTCGGGGCCGACTACGTCCATCAACACTTGAGCGGAATTGACCGCACGGTTGATTTGAACGCCCCGTCGCCCTTTGATCGCACTGCGCCCGGACAGGTTAGAAGCGTGGCCGCGGCCAATCTCACACGCCCGATCCGGCCCGTCAATGGCGGCGTGCGCCAGGTCAATGCGTTGACGAACCTCGGCGTCGCCGATTACGACGGGTTGCAGACGCAGCTTACCTATCGCGGCAGCTCGCGTATGTATGCCGCCATCAGCTACACGCTCTCCAAGGCGACCAACACGAGCGAGCCGGACGGCAATGGCATCGGGCCAAACGACGGCAACCTCGCGCGACTGGACGAGGTTGAACGCGGACCGAGCGTGCTCGACCAGCGTCATCGCGCCGTCATCATGTTCAGCTACCGATTCCCGTTCAACATTACCGCAGGCACCCTGACACAGCTCGCCTCGGCGCGCCCGTTCAATGCCACCACAGGCGTTGACAACAACGGCGACGGCTTGAACAACGACCGCCCGGTCATCAACGGCAGCGTCATCAGCAAATCGTCGTTTCGCGGCACCCCGACCTCCGACGTCGGACTCTTCATAGAGGATCGCATCAAGCTCTCAGAGCGCACATTCATCCTGCTCAGGTTGGAGGGCTTTAATCTCTTCAATCACGGGAACTACCTTGGCCGTGGACAGACAATCTACGGCGACACGGGCACACCGCTCCCGACGTTCGGTCAGCTCGTGGCGGTCGGCACGGCCACGAACGCGCTTCCGGCGTTCGCCAACATCGACCCGCCGCGTATGTTCCAGCTGCAAGTGCGGTTCATCTTCTAAAAGCGGCGGCGAGGTCTCAGGCATGAAGAGCGTTGGAGGTTCGGCGCTCTTCATGTATTCTCATTTTGCAGGCAGACATTTCATTTCTGATGAAACGAATCCTACTTGTTGCGTTGCTTTCAGCTCTGCTCATCTCAGCAATTAGCTGCGGACGCTTCAACAATTCAGCTAAGGACCAGCAGACCGAGCGACTGGTGGTCATCTCGCAGCTTTACAACGAAATCATCTGGGCACTCGGAGCCGAGGACCATATCGTCGGGGTTGATCTCTCAAGCACATATCCTCCTGATGTCAAAAAAATCCAGACGGTAGGCTATCACCGAGCGCTGAGTGCCGAAGGCATCCTTTCGCTGCATCCGACTGCCATCATCCATGACAACAACATCGGCCCGCCGCAAGTCGTCGAGCAGCTCCAAGGCTTGAACATTCCGATGAAAACCTTCACGGCTAAGAATGATTCGGTCGAAGGTACAAAAGCTCTCATCCGCGAGATGGGTTCCTATTTTCATAAGGAAGATCGGGCGGAAGAGTTGTGCCGCACGCTCGACGCCCAGATGGCGGCTTCGCTCGAACGGGTCAAGCAGTACACGGATCATCCGAGGGTCGCGGTCATACACTTCGGACGCGCCTCGAATGTTTATCTCGTCGTCGGTCGTGGCGGAGGCGGGGACGGCGGCGCGGCCAGCCAGATGATAGAATGGGCGGGCGGACAGATGGCGATTGACGCCAGGGGAATGCAGCGGATGGCCTCGCCGGAGATTATTGCGCAGGCGAACCCGGACGTGATCCTCGTCACCGATTTTGGCTACGACCGCCTCGGAGGGTCTCTGGACCAGATTAAGGCATTGCCAGGCGTCGCCACCTCCAACGCGGCCAAAAACAATCGTATCTACCGCATCCAGGAGCATGAGCTGATGTATTTTGGTCCACGCTCCGGCGAGAACTTAGAGAAAGTGGCCGCGATCATTCATCAAAAGTGACAAAACAACCTGGGACCCAGCGACCACTCCTCTTCGCCTTGACCTTCGCCACGCTCGTCGTGCTGGCTGCGTCTATTCGCTACGGGGCCATTGATTTTTCGATTCCTGACATTGGCCGGGCGCTTGTCTCTCTTCTTCCCGGACATCCTGAACCCACTTTGGACCAACGCATTTTCCTTGAGCTGCGCTTGCCTCGCGCTCTTCTCTGCCTGCTCGTCGGGGCCAGCCTGGGCGTTGGCGGCACGCTGATGCAGGCGCTTTTTCGCAATCCAATCGTCGAGCCGGGACTGGTCGGGACCTCCAGCGGCGCGGCCTTCGGTTCAGCACTCTACTTCGTTCTGGGAGGCGTCCTCCACCTCGGCGCGAGTCTTTGGAGTCTGCCTCTTGCCGCATGTCTCGGCGGCATCATCTCCACGTATCTCGTCTTCTTCCTCGCTCGCTCGCGAGAGGATGGACGAGCCTCAATCGTCATGCTACTGCTCACGGGGCTGGCGATAAATGCCCTCTTCATGAGCGCCATAGGGTTTCTCTCTTACATCGCGCGCGACCCGCAAGCCCGCTCGATTACGTTCTGGAGTCTGGGCACGCTTTCGGGTGCGAACTGGCGCGCCGTTCAGATCGTCGCCGTTTCGACAATCGGAGGAGCAATCGTTGCGCTCCGCTACGCCAAGCAGCTTAACGCGTTGATGATCGGCGAAGAGGAGGCGACGTATCTTGGAGTCAACGTGAACAGGTTGAAATGGATTATTCTCTCCATCAATGTTGTGATTGTCGCTGTCGCGACGGCGTTCA
This sequence comes from Pyrinomonadaceae bacterium, assembly GCA_036399835.1. Lineage (GTDB taxonomy): Bacteria > Acidobacteriota > Blastocatellia > Pyrinomonadales > Pyrinomonadaceae > DASYML01. The sequence continues at coordinate 7,579 of DASWMI010000109.1, forward strand.
CAGGCGTCATCAGCTTTGTGGGGCTGGTCGTTCCGCACATGCTGCGAATGATGCACGGGGCTGACAACCGATTTCTGATTGTCGGAAGCGCCTTGATGGGAGCAATGCTCCTGAGCCTGGCTGATCTTATCGCCAGACTCTCGCTTCGGCCAGCGGAGTTGCCCATCGGCATCGTCACTTCAGCGGTGGGCGTACCTGTCTTCCTGCTACTGCTGCGACGCAGCCGCTACGTGTTCTGACGGGCGATGTCGCGGTGGACCAGTTCTTCCGGGCATTATTACTCAACTCATTATGCTGGAAGCCAGCAATATCACTTTTCGGGTCGGCGACAGGGCGCTCATCTCCGAGGTCTCAGTCTCGTTTGCGCCCGGCAAGTTCCACTTGATAATTGGTCCAAACGGTGCGGGCAAGTCAACTCTCATCAAGGTCCTGGCGCGGCTGCTGCGCCCGCAAACCGGCAAGGTTGAATACGACGGCGTAGACATACACCAACAGAGCGAATCCGATCTCGCAAAGCGTCGCGCAGTGCTCTCGCAGGCCATCGAAGTTGCGTTTCCGCTGACCGTTCGAGAGGTCGTCATGATGGGCCGCTACCCGCACTTCGGAGGCCGCCCGGGCTTGATAGACGAGAAGATTACAGATGAGCTCATGGAATTCTTTGAAGTCACGGAATTCTCCGCGCGGAACTATCAGACTCTCAGCGGAGGCGAACGCCAACGCGTCAACTTCGCGCGCGTCCTGGCGCAATTATGGCGCGCCGGCTCCGGCCCGTTCCCTGCTCCTGTTTCTCCCCCGACGCTCTCATCTTGCCGCTACCTGTTTCTGGACGAGCCGCTAACTTTTCTAGACATTCACCACCAAATCGCCTTCATGAAAAAGGTGCGCGGCTTCGCCGACGCTCCCGACGTGGTCACGGTGGGAGTGGTCCACGATCTGAATCTCGCTGCCCGCTTTGCTGACCAGATTGTCTTACTGAACCATGGACGTCTGGTCGCAACCGGCACCGCCGCCGAGGTGCTGACAACCGACCGCATTCGGGATGTGTTCGGCGTGGAACCGACATTCGTCCCGGTCAAGCAATCAGGCATCCACCTCATCTTCGATTGAAAGATTCAGGTCGAACCTACCTCCTAAGAATCGGAAAACCTCCCTGGCAAGTCTGCGAGCCGGGAGATGGAGTGAGAAGCAAAATAGGCATCATCGTGAATTTCAGGTTCACGATGATGACTATTTTACTTGATGGCTTGAAAGCGTTTTCCGTTTCTTCTTAAAAGCGATAACGGTAGCGGAGCGTGAGGCTGCGGCCAGGGCCTTCGACGCCCCAGCTTGGGCCGCGATAATTTTTGTCGCCGATATTCTCGAAGTCGAAGATGAACTCGGAGTTTTCCTGGAAGCGGTAGCCGCCACGCAGGTTGATGAGACCGTAGCCGGGCAGGTATGAGAAGAGCGGCGCTGACGTAGCTGTGCCGAGGACGCGGTTCTGGACCTGCGCGAGGGTTTCTCCGGTGAGAATCAGGACCGTCTCGTCTCCGGTCGCGCATCTGCCGTCTGGTCCAGGAGCGACGAGGCCGCGCACGCATGCTCCGCGCTGGAAGAAGTCGCGTATGTCGTTGCGCGAGCGCGTCGCGCCGGTGCGACGGTCGCTGAGGTCCAGCGACGAGAGGCGGTTCTGTCGCCCGGCCAGCATGGTGTAGGCTTCGAGCCAGTAACGAGCCTTCAATGGTTGATAACGCAGACGCAGGAAGCTGGTCGCGGGCGGCGTCCCGCCTTCGATGTTGGGCGGGAGGCCGGTAGCCTTGTCGTAGGCGCGTATGTAAGTGAAGTTGCCGCCGAAGGTAAAGTCATCCGTCAGGCGAGACTCAAGCGAATATTCGAGACCGTAGAGACGCGCATCCGAAAAGTTTGCGCGGACCAGTACGGGCGCGGTCGAGAGCGGGACGAAGACGACGCCGTTGGGAAGCTGGCTGGTGATGGGTTGGTCGCCTAGAAACTGCCCGACCGCGCCGGGCGACAGAATCAAAGCCTGCTTGACGATGGCCTGGTTGATGTCAATCAGAAAGCCCGTCAAATCCGTGTCAAAGCGCCCGCGACGATAACGCAGGCTCAAATCGAAATTATTGCTCACCTCCGAGCGTTGCTGCTCTACATTTCTCCCGCTTGAGACCGCATCCCTTCCGGCAGTCGTGCCGATAGTCCCGCCAAGCCTGGCAGCCGCGCTCGTATCCACCTCAAAGCCGTCGCCCGTCAGTCCGAGCGTGCCGAGGTCCGTGATGTTCGGCGCGCGAAAGCCGCGACTGTAGTTGAAGGCCACGTGAAATTTATCGAAGGGCGTGAGGACCAGCCCGAAGCGGCCTGAGAAATCGCTGACGCGTAGGCTGTCGTCGGGCCACAGCGGAAGGCCGCCGACGAGAGGGCTCTGGGCCGCGCGTGAAAGATAAGAGGCGACGTTAAAACGCAGCGCGCCCGTCAGGCGTAAGCGGTCCGGAATCGCCTCGTAAACATCCTGCACGTAAAAGCCGTAGAGCAGATAGCGCGCGCCGTTCGGGACTCTGGGCCGCGAGGATGTGGAGATGCCCGTCGCAGGGTTCAGCGTGTAGGCTGGCGCTTTGACTGTCTCCCTGTAGAAATCGCCGCCGACGAGGAAGGTGTTGCCCTGGCCCAGTTGTTTATCGAGAAAGAAGTTGAAGCCTAGAGCCTGCGTGCGTTCGTACTGGTGCGTGATGCCGCCGAAGGGATTCCCGCGCCCGCCCTGGTTGACGCGCTCTTCACGCTGCGCGTTGTAAGAGAAGGTCAGAGAAGCATTGTCAAAAAGTGGACCAACACCCTGCTTGAGATAGCGCGCGTAAAAGAAATCGTTCATCAGGTTGCGCAGGTCCGCGATGAGGTTGCCGTCGCCTCCGACCGTTTGGTCATAACGCTTGCCGCCGTCCTGCTGCCCGCGCTGGTAATGCAGGATAAATTGCTGGTCCGGGTCTGGCGTGTAGTTCAAACGCAGCAGACCCGCATACTGCGTAAAGGCCGTGTCGGTCAGACGATTTCCGAGGACGTTTGAAGGCAGCCCCAGGAATCGTGTCACGGAAGAATGCGTGTCAATGCCGTTGGCCGGGCGCAAAGTGTTGACGCGACGCGCGGAGCCGTTGAAGAGCAGACCGAAGCGTCGCGTCCCGTAGGTCAGCAGCGAGTTGCCGCCGTAAGAGAGGTCTGCGCTGTTGAAGAAGGTATTAAACTCTCCGTGCGTTTCAGGATTCGCGCCACCAAACTCCGGCGAGCGCGAGATGAGCGAGACCGTCCCGCCCAGCGAGTCCGAGCCATACTGCGCGCTGTTTGGTCCACGCAGGACTTCGACCGCGCGCAGGCTGCTCGGCTCGTTGAGATTGAAGAAGGTATTGATACCGCCGCGCCCGGCTGAAGTGGTATAGCGCACGCCGTCAATGTACGTGGCAACGTTCTTGCCCGTCAGCCCGCGCACGAAAATCGCGCCGATGGTCGGGCTGGTCCGCTGCTGGTAAAGCCCCACCTCCTCGTTCGCCACCTGCGAGAGAACCGCGGTCGTGCGTAGTTGGATAGCGTTTTCGGGAATCACGTTGACCGACTGCACGATGCGATCCTTGTCCTGCGCCATGCCGGCCTCAGCCGTGACAGTCACCTGGTCCGAAACCGGAGCCACTTCGAGCGTCACTTCTAAATTGGCCGTCTCGCCCGGCGTGACTTGCACGCCCAACCGCCGCGTCCCGAAATCCGACCTCGCAATCCTGATCTCATAATTGCCTGTCGGCACATCCTTGAAGATGAAAAGACCGTCCGCATCGCTTTCGGCAGAGTTCAACATGGCCTGCTGCGTGTGGACCAGCAGCACCTTCGCGCCGCCGACTACAGCGCCCGCCTGATCCTTCACGACTCCTGTGATACTCCCGCGCGCACCCGGCTGGGCCAACGCGCTCCCGCACAGACACGCCAGCATCAAAGCTGCCAGCATCAACGCGCGCACGCTCTTGATGAATCGCTCGCCTCTCATCAATCCGGTCAATCTCATCTTGCCCCTTCCTTTAACGCAAGGCCCCTCTCTGTATCTTCCTCAAAGCGCGGCCTGAGCTACTGCCTGTCCAGGCCATGTTTTAATCCTGTGTGCGATGCGCCGTAGACTGTCAGAGGTTAAAGGCCATCGCTCTTTTAGAGGGAAGCGTCTTTGAAAATTTTTGAGAACAGATGTCGGACGCTCAAAATAGCTTTAATTATCATCTACTACCAGCAATCGTAGACGGCTTTGATGAGGCGCAAGAGATTTTACATGAAGGGAGATTTATTGGACCAGCGAGACTCCCGGGGGGAAGGAATGCCTGTCATGGCAGGGCTGATTCCCGCGCCGCGTTTAGCTCTAAGCTGTCAATTCAGCGCCGAGACGAGACGCTCAATCGCCAGATGAACGGAAGCGAGCGTGTGAGGATTAGTCATCATCAAAACCGTCAGGGCAAACAGCGCGCAGCTTATCGCCCGCCAGGTCCAGACGGTCAAGCCTGAGAGCAGGCCGGACTTTTCTTCTCCTGGCAGATGTTCCCCGGATGCCAGCTCAAGCAATCTGCGCACGCGCCATATCACGCCTTCGCTTTCGTCTCCGAGTAAAAAAGCTCCGACGGGCATCGAAGGCTTTGCGCCAGCCGGAATCATGCGCGCAATCTCGATCAGGGCGGAAGCCAGGCTGAGAGCCGCCTTCGGGCCAAGACGCGCGGCATATTCATCCGCCGCGGCTTCGGCGTTACTGGTCCAGGCTCGGTCCAGTGAGCGCCCGCACGGGACAATCGTCAAGACATCTCGGCACACACGCATCAAGACACGCTTGAGATTATCGCGCGCGGCGAGATGGCCGCATTCATGCGCGAGGGCCGCAGACAGTTCTTCTTCTGCGAGCGCATCAAGCACGCGCGCGGAGATAAAGAGTCTGGGTCGCAGCAGGCCGACGATGGCGATGACGGGAAATTTATGCGGAATGCTGTAGGCCGGAATGCTCAAGCCGCGCAGGCTGACAGGCTCTGCCTGACGCAGCCAGTCTGCGAGCAAGCCTCTGGTCGCGCGCCAGGAGACGAAGCCGCGCCAGAGCGCCAGCGCAATCCCGCTGGCCGAGAGCAGCGCGACCAGCGCGAGCTTAAAGCTGATAGCCTCGCTGGTTGTGCGCGGCTCGTGGGCCAGATAAGCCGGAATCAGCAGCGCCATGACAAAGATGAAGGCGCAGGCGGGCGGGATAAAGCGTAGCGCGAAGATAAAGCTGGCGCGCACACTCGCGGGCCAGCGGCGTGCTCGACTCTTGACAATGTGCCAGCAGCCGCTCGCCAAGAGCGTCGCCAGAGTGTTGACGGCCAAGAGCGCCGCCAGCGCCAGACAGATGCCAAGCCCTTCGTACATAGCTCCTCAGCCCTTGCGACGCAGCTCCCTTTTCTTCTCTTTGACCAGCCGGTCCAGTTCTTCCAGCAGGCTCAGGTCGCGCTCGCTGACGGCATCCACAATACAGGCCAGCACAGGCTCGCCCCCCTTCGCGCCGAGACCGAGCAGCCCATCTATCACGTCTACTGCGAAGCCCTGCTCAAACTCTTCACGCGAGACGCGCGGCGCGTAGAGAAACGCACGCCCATCCTTACGCCGGTTGAGCAGACCCTTCTTGTGCAGCCGGTCCAGCGTCGTCATCAGGGTCGTGTAAGCCATGCGCTCTTCAAAAGCCTGGTAGACATCGCGAACGCTCAGCTCTCCGCGCCGCCAGGATTGCTCCATCACCTCGCGCTCCAACTTGCCGAGTGCCGGAAGCACCACCTCCTGCGGTCTCCTGAACCCGCGCAACGTAAACTGCGGTTTCTTCATGCGGCGAAGTATTAGACAACGCCAGCTTCTTTGTCAAACGGGGAAAGTCTCAGGGTCTGGAGTCAAAAGAAAAAAGCCTTTGACTCCAGACTCCAGACTCTCGGACTCTGAGACTCTGCTTACGCGCTTCGTCTACGGGCCAAAACGGGTTATGATGTGTGGTTTGCCGCAGCAGGAAATTTTCATCTATCTGCTCCGGGACATTGATTCAAGACATGACACAAGAAGCCATAGAAGTGCGCGGGGCGCGCGTTAACAATCTCAAGAACATCTCTTTTGATATCCCTGTGGGCCAGTTGACGGTCGTCACGGGTGTCAGCGGGTCTGGCAAATCGTCGCTCGCCTTCGACACCATTTACGCCGAAGGCCAGCGCCGCTATGTCGAATCGCTCTCGGCCTATGCGCGGCAATTTTTGGAGCGGATGGATAAGCCGGATGTTGACGAAGTGCGCGGTATCGCGCCCGCCATCGCTATCCGGCAGAAGAACTCTACACGCAACCCGCGCTCGACCGTCGGCACGCAAACGGAAATCTACGATTACCTGCGGCTGCTTTACGCGCGCACGGGCACGACCTTTTGCCGCGTCTGCGGGCGCGAGGTGCACCGCGATTCGCCGGAGTCAGCCGCGCAGGAAGTCCTCCAGGCTCTCGATGAAGGGACGCGCTTTTATGTGCTCTTCCCTGCCGAAGCCGGGATGTTTCTGGAGACGAACGGCGACGGTGCAAAGAAGAGCGGCGCGAAGCGAAAAACAAAAGCCGCCGAGAAGCCCGGGACGATTGACCGCAGACAGATTACGGCCCACCTGATGAGCCTCATGCAGCGCGGTTTTACGCGGCTCTACCACGCGGGCCGGACGATTGACCTCGCTTCTCCTGACGATTACACGCTCGACAGCTTCGAGAATGTTTATGTGCTGGTGGACCGCCTGGTCGCGCGGCCCGACGTGCGCGAGCGGCTGGTGGATTCCTTCGAGACTTGCTTTCAGGAAGGCCACGGCACGGCCATCGTCGAATCGGCTGAGGCCGCACCTGAGCGTCTCAATTTTTCCGAACGCTTTGAGTGCAAATACGACGGGACCATTTACGCCCAGCCTGAGCCTAGACTTTTCAGCTTCAACAATCCTTACGGCGCGTGCCCTTCATGCCAGGGCTTCGGCAATATCATCGGGCTGGACCTCAACCTCGTGATTCCTAATCCCGCTCTGACTTTGAACCAGGGAGCCATAGAACCCTGGACCAAACCACAGCACGATTGGGCCAGGGCCGAGCTCAAACGCTTCTGCAAACAGGAGCGCATTGCTATGGACGTGCCCTTTAACGAATTGTCCCGAGTGGACCAGCGGGCCGTCATCGAAGGCAAGGGACACTGGGGCGGCGTGCGCGGCTTCTTCGCCTGGCTTGAGACGAAGAAATACAAGCTACACGTGCGCGTCTTCCTCTCCAAGTACAGAGGCTATACGCTCTGCCCCGATTGCGGCGGCGGGCGGCTCAGGCAGGAGGCGCGAGACGTTCTGGTCGGCGGCAAGACCCTCCCGGAAGTCTGCGCTCGCTCGATTAAAGAGACCGCAGTCTTCTTCGATGAGCTTGAGCTTTCGACCGAGCAGATGGCGATTGCGGACAAGGTGCTGCACGAAATTAGAAGGCGGCTGCGTTTCCTGGTGGATGTCGGTCTGGACTACCTGACGCTGGACCGCCTGGCCTCCACGCTCTCTGGCGGCGAAGCGCAGCGCATCCAACTGGCGACCAACCTCGGCTCATCTCTCGTCGGCGCGCTCTACGTCCTGGACGAGCCTTCCATAGGTCTCCACCCGCGCGACTCCGAACGGCTGATTCGCCTGCTTCACAACCTGCGCGATATTGGCAACACTGTGCTCGTCGTCGAACATGACCCCGAGATGATGCGCGCCGCCGACTACATACTTGATATTGGACCAGCCGCTGGCGAGCTTGGCGGCCAGATTATTTATGAAGGCGACTTTGAGCACCTGCTGCGCGATAAGGCTTCACTGACGGCGCGTTACCTGCGCGGCGAGGCCGAGATTAAAGGTCCAAAGCAACGCCGCGCGCCGCAGAAAAGGCGTCTCACGCTGCGCGGCGCGACCGAACACAATCTCAAGAACATAGATATTGAACTGCCGCTCGACCTGCTGGCCTGCGTGACGGGCGTTTCCGGCTCGGGCAAATCAACGCTGATCCACGACTGCATCTATGCCGGTCTCAAGAAGCAGCGCGGCGAGTGGCAGGGACACGTCGGCGCGTTCAAGGATTTGACGGGCGGCCAGTATATTGACGATTGCATTCTGGTGGACCAGTCGCCCATCGGTCGCACCCCGCGCTCGAACCCTGTCACTTACATCAAGGTCTACGACGCGATTCGCGAAGCCTTCTCTTCAACGCGCGAGGCGCAGGCGCACGGCTTCGATCCCTCCTTCTTCTCTTTCAATGTGCCGGGCGGGCGCTGCGAAGTCTGCCAGGGAGACGGCACGGTGACGGTCGAGATGCAGTTTCTGGCCGATGTTGAGCTGGTCTGCGAAGAATGCAAGGGGTCGCGCTTCAAGCCGCAGATACTTGAGGTGCGTTATCGCGGCAAGAATATCAACGACGTGCTCAACATGACGGTGCGCGAGGCCATGAGCTTTTTCCGCGAAGTGCCGAAGATTACGAATCGCCTGCGCGTGCTCGATGACGTCGGGCTTGGGTATCTACGACTGGGCCAATCTGCGACGACCCTTTCGGGCGGCGAAGCGCAGCGCGTCAAGCTCGCCGCGCATCTCTCGAAACGCACCGGCGCGAAGACTCTCTACATCTTCGACGAGCCGACCACAGGTCTACACTTCGACGACATCAACAAGCTGCTCGCGGCCTTCCGCGCCCTGCTCGAAGCGGGCGGCTCGCTCCTCGTCATCGAGCACAATCTGGATGTCATCAAAACCGCAGACTACATCATAGACCTCGGTCCGGAAGGCGGAGACGCCGGCGGGCACGTCGTCGCCAAGGGAACGCCCGAAGAGATTATGCAAGCGCCCGCCTCACACACGGGCCGCTTTCTGCGCGCGCATCTCGCACATTCAAACGGAAATACAATCTAAAATGGTAGAGACTCCGGCCCGCGACGGTTGAAGATAAAAGGCTCGCTTATCTTCCATCGTCGCTGACCGGGGCCTGACGCTTCTTGATAATGCTCTGGTCCGGCGCTGAAGCGCTGGTCCAGTTGTCCGGCGTCCCTCGCGTGCGACACTCGCCAGGCTTTAAAACTTGCGGATAAGGCTGGTCCAGGCTCTCTTCAGCCAGTCCCGCAGAGCATCTTTTTTAAATCTCGCGGGCAGCTTCTCTCTCTCCCCTAACCCTTTAAAATTAGTCATTTAAGCCCCTTCCGGTAATCCGGCGCGCGGGCTTCGGCGAGGCTCAAGAATTCCTCAAGGATTTCTCAAGCGGGTTGCTTATGCTGTACCCATCAAAAAGCAGTTGCCGTTTGTCGTAGCTCGAAAACATTTTGACATCACGCCCATTCGCGACCCACGCCCGTCGGTGAGTCGCCGTTGACAGGAGGTCTTCTTATGTCCCGTCAGTTGCATCAGCTCTATTCTTCCGGCTCCAGGAATCTGCGTTTGAGAATTGCGCTCGCCGCCATGGTCTGCATGCTGGCCGCGATCCTTCTCAATGTCGGCGCGAGAGCATCGAATCCGGCCAACGGAACGCTCACGATTGCCAACACGGAAGCGAATCCTTTGCAGTATACGGCTGGACCATTTCTGGTCTCGAACCCGACTTCGCTGAGCGGCGCTGTCGGCGTGGGGCAAGTATGCAACTCGACCGTCCCTTGCGACGATTACACTCTTATCGTCAATCTGCCGGACGGGCTGCTTGACACCAAAGAGATCAGGGTGCGGATTCAGTGGAAGAACCTCAGCGGCGAGACTAACCCGGTCTCGGACTTTGATGTCTACGCGATTAAGGATGGCAGAATCTTTGCCACTGCGGGCAGCTCTTTCAATCCTGAGATACTGACGCTTCCGGCTGTCTCGGCGACTTACACCATCCGCGCCGTGCCGTTTACGGTGGCGGGCGAGAACATCAACGCGAACATCTATCTGGCGGACAAATCACCCTCGCCCATCGCCGGGACGGAAGCTCCGCGTTTCCAGAACTATCAAGCGCCGGGGACGCTCGGCAACAGCGCGGGCGAGCCTTCCATCGGCGTCAACTGGAAGACGGGCAAGGTCATGTACCAGGCCAATCTACAGACCTTGCGCGTCACTTTCGACGATTGCCCGTCGCCTGCAAAAACGACTTGGGAGAACAAATCTCCGCAGACCTCCAAAACGACGCTCGATCCAATTCTCTTTACGGACCACAAAAGCGGCTGGACGGTTGTGTCGCAATTAGCAGGCACGACGAGTCTTTCTTCCATCACCAAAGATGATGGCGAGACGTGGATCCCGAGCGAGGGTGGCGGCATGACCTCCGGCGTGGACCACCAAACGGTCGGAGGCGGCCCATACGCTCCACCTCTGATAGGGACAACTATAGGTCCGAGCGCCATCTATTATTGCTCGCAAGACCTCTATACGGCCTTCTGTGCGCGCAGCGATAACGGCGGCCTATCTTATGGTCCAACCATTCCGATTTACACCAACGACCAGTGCAGCGGCATACACGGCCACGTCAAGGTCGCGCCGGATGGCACGGTTTATGTTCCCAACAAGGTCTGCCAGGAAAAACAGGGTGTGACCGTCTCGGAAGACAACGGGCTGCATTGGAACGTGCGGCTGGTCCAGGACGCAGACCCGACCACGAGCGTCGGCGACCCGAGTCCGGGCGAGTGGGACCCTTCGGTCGGTATCGGAAAGGACGGGAAAGTTTATTTCGGATATTCCAATGGCGACGGCCATCCGCATGTCGCCGTCTCGACGGATAAGGGCCAGAACTGGAAATACGATCAGGATGTCGGCGCGGCTCTGGGGATTCGTAACATAGCCTTCCCGGCTGTCGTCGCTGGCGATGACGACCGCGCGGCCTTCGCCTTCTTCGGGAGCGACAAGTCCGGCTCAGACCCGACGGCGGTCTGGTATCTCTATGTCTCGATGACCTACGACGGCGGGCTGACCTGGAGCACGGTCAACATCACGCCCAATGATCCGGTCCAGCGCGGCACGATCTGTTCCGGCGGCATCAGTTGTACCAATGATCGCAACCTCCTGGACTTTATGGATGCGGTTGTTGACAAGGAAGGCCGCGTGCTCGTCGGCTACGCTGATGGTTGTATCACGCAGCAGTGCATCACGGGCGTCAAGGCTGACGGCTCGCCAGCACCAAACGATTTTGCCAAGAAGGCGACGATTGCCAGGCAGTCCGGCGGCAAGCGTTTGTTCGAGGCCAACGACCCGGCTCCGACGGCAGCGCCCGGCGCGCCGCAAGTTTCAGGCACACGCGACGCAACGGGGTCGCATCTCTCCTGGCCCGAACCGGACCACGGCGGCTCGCCCATCACCAGCTATAACATCTATCGCGGCACAGAGAGCGGCCAGACAACTCTTCTGGCAAGCATTCCTGCGGGCAAGAATCCTGAGAAGTACGAGGATGCGACTGTGGACCAGACCGTCACCTACTTCTACCGCGTGACGGCGGTCAACTCTGTTGGCGAGAGCCAGTCCTGCGGCGAGCTTCAGCTTGCGCGCACGGTGACGCCTTCGCCTTCGCCGTCACCTTCGCCCTCGCCGTCGCCTTCACCGTCGCCCTCACCTTCTCCGTCACCGATTCCGCCGCAGGCTTACTGCGCGGCAGTTGGTCCAACGCTTATCACAGACCCGACGGACCTGGACACGCCGCCCAACCACGACATCCTCAGCCTGAGCATCAGCGAGCCTGCCATGCTCGATGACCGTCCTCTCATCAACAAGCTGGTCTTCACGATGAAGATTCGTGACCTCAGCGTGCTCACGCCGAAGACGGACTGGCGCGTTTACTTCAACGCGCCGAGCGGCAGCTACTTTGTTGATATGGAAACGGACGCGACCAATACTGTCAGCTTCAAGTACGGGCAGGACGTGTTCTCTGCGAGGCAGGGTGAATTGGACCAGGCCAGCAATTATGACCCGGCCACAGGGACCATCACGCTTGTCGCGCCCAACGATAAGATCGGCCAACTCGCTCCGGGCCAGACCATCAGCGGCATCGTCATGCGTGTGGTTTACGATGGCGGCGGCGCGCTCGTTTATCCGGACGATGCGCTGGCTAACGCCAGTTATAAACTGGTCGGCAACGACTTCTGCGCCGGAAGCCTCGCGCCGAAGGCTATCATGACGGCCTCGCCAACTTACGGACAGGCCCCGCTCCTGGTCAACTTCAACGCTTCTCAGTCGAGCGATGAGGACGGGCAGATAGTCACTTATACTTTCGATTTCGGCGACGGCGCCAAGTCTAACCAGACCAGCCCGACGGCTTCGCACACTTACACGCAGCCGGGAGCTTACACGGCCACGCTGACCGTCACGGATTCGCAGGGCGTGCAGAGCCTCTATCCCGCGACCGTCAACATACTGGCCCCGCAGCCGGGCATCGTCCCGCCGCGCTATCGCAACTTCAACCCGCTCGCTGCGAGCAAGTTTGGGACGGATGCGGCGGAGCCTTCCATCGGGGTGAATAGGAATACGGGCAAGGTCTTCTTCCAATCGGGCCTCTCCACCTTGCGCGTCACCTTCAGTGATGCAGAGTGCCCGTCGCTGACTAACGCGGCTTGGGAGAGCAAGGGTTCGCCCATCACCTCGCAGATCAGCTTTGATCCCATCCTCTACACGGATGCCGTGACGGGGCGCACCTTCGTCAACCAGCTCCTGCTCGGGACGACATCCGTCAACGCCTCTGCCTTCTCGGATGACGACGGCGAGACATGGATTCCGAGCCAGGGCGCTGGCATCGCTTCCGGCATAGACCACCAGACGCTCGGCGGCGGCGCTTTCCATGCGCCCGTCCCGAACGGAGCATCTTTCCCAAGAGCTGTCTACTTCTGCTCGCAGGACCTGGTCCTCGCCAACTGCGCTCTGAGCGTCAACGGCGGCGTGACTTTTGGACCAGCGATACCCGTCTACACCTCTGAGTGCGGCGGGTTGCACGGCCACATCAAGGTCGCGCCCGACGGGACGGCCTATCTGCCGAACAAATCCTGCTTCGGCAAGAACGGCGTGGTCTATTCGGCGGACAACGGCGCAACCTGGAAAATACTAACCAATCCGAGCAGCACGTCCGGCAGCAGCGATCCTTCCATCGGCATCGGCTCAGGCGGGACTGTCTACTTCGGCTATGTCAACGGCGACGGCCACCCGCGCGCCGCCGTGCTCAAGACCGATGCGCTCGGCAGAAAGAGCTGGAAATATGACCAGGATGTCGGCACAGTGCTCGGCCTCAAGAACATAGCCTTCCCGGCAATGGTGGCGGGCGACGATGACCGCGCGGCCTTCGCCTTCCTCGGCACGACCACCGCAGGCGATATGACCGCCTCAGGCTTCCCCGGAGTCTGGCATCTCTATGTTGCCACAACCTATGACGGTGGTAAGACCTGGACCACAGTCAATGCCACGCCCGGAGACCCGGTTCAGCGCGGCGGCATCTGGCTCGGCGGAGGCTCGCAGATTCATCGCAATCTGCTCGACTTCATGGATGCGACCGTTGACGAGAAGGGACGCGTGCTGGTCGGTTATGCCGACGGCTGTACGGGTTCTTGCGTTGATGCTCCGGTGGGAGCGACGGGCAACTCCTACACTGCTCTGGCGGCCATCGCTCGCCAGTCCGGCGGCAAGCCGCTCTTTAGCGCCAACGACGCGTTGTCGCAAATCACTGCGCCCGCGCTGCCGACGGCGGTGACGGCGGGCAGGGATGCCTCCGGCACGATGCGCATCTCCTGGACAGAGCCTTCGGATAACGGAGGTGGACCGATTACGGGTTACAGCGTCTATCGCAAGATGGACGGCCAGACATCGCTAGTCGGAACAACAGACGCCAACGGCAGGATGCTCAACGACCTCTCGGCCCCGTCCGGCTCGAACTATCAATACTTGGTGACGGCGAGCAATGCCCTGGGCGAGAGCCAGCTTTGCGAGAGCGCCAGCGGCGCGACTCCCGTTGACCTGGCCGATCCCTGTAACGCGGGTCAGATGATCGCTTCCGATGCGACGGGCGATCAGGCCGGTGGACCAGTCGCGAATACGGACCTGGACATACAGTATCTCTCCGTCTCAGAGCCTTATACCGAAGACGGCGTCAACAAGCTGAAATTCACGCTGAAGGTTGCTGACCTACGGCAGCTTCAGCCGAGCAGGCAGTACAGAATCTTCTGGAACTCTCCGGCGACGGCGAGCACTGGAGGCATCTACTACGTCGGCATGACGACCGATAATAACGGCGCGGCCACCTTCGAGTACGGCACGGCTTCCGTCACCGTCGTCGTCGCGGTCGGCATTCCCATCACTACCAAGAAGGGAGCTGCCGATGCGAGCAGTAAGTACACGACTGACGGCACGATTACTATCGTCATGCCTGTTAACAAGGTGGGCAATCCGAAGTATGGAGACCTGATAGGCGGCATCTTCGCGCGGACCTTTACCGTCACGGGCAACACGACGACGCGCTCGACGGCGGCGATAGACACTGCCTTCGCCAACTCCTACAACGGCACTTACAGGATAGTCGGCAGCGATTCTTGCAAGCCGTAAGATAAACCGCTGAACGCGCGCCAGCCGGTGTTGCGCTTGAACTGAAGAGCTTGCTTCATCGAATCATTGACTCATTGGACCAATGATTCGATGAAGCAATGGACCAATAGCTTTTCCTTCATCGTTGCTCCGGCTGGCGCGCGTTCAGCCCTTTCTTCCGGCGTCTCTCTTTGGATTTGGCAGGTTGCCTTGCGGGATTCCGGCGTGTCAGAATCCGTGAAGCTTTTGCACACTCAGCCGCGAATTGGAGGAAAACGCTTGATGCTCAAGCATCTTCTCGTCTCTCTGCTCTGTCTCCTGCTCTTGACTCTTAATGCCTGCCAGCAATCCGGGAATAACCAGTCCACGACCGGCTCGCAGGCGACTGGCTCGCCTGCGGCCAGCCCCGGCGCGGCGACAGTGACCACAGAGACCACGACGACCGAGACCGCTTCGAGCAACACCGCTGGACCAGGCAAGAACAAGCTGGACGCCTGCGCGCTCGTGACCAATGAAGAGATACAGTCCGTGCAGCGCTCGCCCGTCAAAG
Source organism: Pyrinomonadaceae bacterium (assembly GCA_036399835.1). Classification (GTDB taxonomy): domain Bacteria; phylum Acidobacteriota; class Blastocatellia; order Pyrinomonadales; family Pyrinomonadaceae; genus DASYML01. The sequence goes on from DASWMI010000109.1 coordinate 22,663, forward strand.
ACATCAAGAGAAGCGGCCAGCCGCAGGGAGCTTTTCTCATCTCGCAGTGTTTCTACATGACGCAGGATTTCAGCCGCTCCGTCAGCCTCTCCGTCACGCAGAAAGACCCTGAGAGCAAATCCCAGAGCAGCCCCAGGGATTTCTGGAAAGAGTCTTTCGCACGCGCCGAGGAGAAGGCCGAAGAGCGCGAACGCGAAGAAGAACGAGAGCGCGAGAAGGGCAAAAAGGGCGAGAAGGAGCGTGAGAAGGAAAAGGAACGCGAGCGTGAAAAAGAGCGTGAGAAGGAGCGCGGCACAGGGCGCGAGGAAGAAGAGGAAGAATCAGCTCCACCGAAAAAGATTACAGGGTTGGGCGATGAAGCCTACTGGATGGGCAGCCGCATAGGCGGGGCGCTCTACGTGCTCAAGGGCGATACCTTCATCAGAATCAGCGTCGGTGGTCCAGACAAAGAAGAGGAAAAAATCAACCACTCGAAGACGCTGGCCCAGAAGGCGCTCAAGCGACTTTAGCATCTGGTCCATCAGAAATAGCTCAACTCAAGAGGGCCGCGCAGTGTCTCGCGGCCCTCTTCTCTTCTTAAAACATCAGGTCGAAATCACCTGAAAGCACGCGGTCCAATTTTCCCGTGCGCCAGTTGCGGCGGCTGTCTCGGACCAGCGGCGAAGGCTCCTCGCGATAACGGCGGACGACCTGCTGTTGCTCGCGCGCGTTCTCTTTCCCGGCCAGCGAGCTAAGGGCCTGCATGTGTGCGGTCCGGCCCTGACCGGGCGGCTCATCGGGCTGGGCCAGTACGCGCACCCGGACCTTTAACCGATAAAAGCTCTTCTGGTCCTGCCGTATCTCCATGATGTGCAGACCGGATTCAGGCTCCAGGATGGCATACGAGGCGAAGCCCGAAACGGCCATCAGCGCACGAAAAGGCTGAGCCCCATCAATGCCTGTCTCTTCCAATATGTCCACGCGCATCCCGCGCTTCTCGGCCCAACCCCTGTACATCGCCGCCAGTCTTCTGGCGAATTCATCAGCCTGCTCTCTCTCCGAGGCCGCATCGCTCTCTGTCTGTATGAGCAGGAAAGCATCCTGCGGGTGGCCCGCGTCAAGACCCACGTAGGCCGCGTCAATCAGGTAAAGCTGCTGCGCGAGTCTGCCCATCAGCTCGCGCGGAAGATACTTTCTGTCTCTCGTCTGCGAGCCGATATTGCGTAGACGCTGCAAGAGCGAGCGGGCCGTTTCCAGCCCGGCCTCTATGCGGTCCATATACTCAATCAGGCCGAGCACAGAGAAGCGTTCGGTCTGTTCCCAGAAACCCGACTGCGTGGTCTGCGAAAGAGCCTGCGCCTTACGCTCTTTCCAATCAGCATCCTCTATATGCTCCGCGAGCCTCTCATACTCGGCCTTAAGAAACTCTATCTCGTCCGGCGTCCCCGTCGCATCAAGCACGATCTCCTTCAAGTTCGGCTCTCTCTCTTCGCCGACCGCGGGGGTCGGCGCGGACGCGCTCTCATCCTGGTCCAGATGGTCAGGATCTATAAATGCGACGTTGATGCGCTCGCCGTCGCTGCTGACGAAGAGGAACTGGTCGCCTTCGGGGAATTGATGATTGACGATGGTCAGCGCCAGCGGTGAAAGCAGGTAACGCTCAATCGCTCGCTTCAAAGGACGCGCGCCGAGGTCCGGCGTAAATCCCTTTTGAAGCAGAAAGTCTATCGCCGATTCCTCCCATTCGACGGCCCAGGCGCGATTGCGCAAACCCCTGCGCCGCAGCACATCCTTTAACTCTTTCAGCAGCAGCTCGCGCATCACGCTCCGCCCTAGCGGACGAAAGACCACGACGCGGTCAATGCGATTGACGAATTCGCGTCTGAAAGTCTCTGCGACGGCGCGCTCGACGCTGTTGATGGCAAACTGCTGCGCGTCGTGCGGCTGGCTGTGGTCCTGCGTAAAGCCTATGCTCGTGCCGTGCGGCAGCGTCGCGCCGAGGTTGGAGGTCATGATGAGTATGCAGTGGCGGAAATCTGCCGTGTTGCCGCGCCTGTCGGTCAAGCGCCCGTCGTCGAAGACTTGCAGGAAAAGGTCCCAGATGCCCGGATGCGCCTTCTCAAACTCGTCCAGCAGGACGACCGAAAATGGCTGCTTGCGAATCGCGTTGACGAGAGCAGTGCTTTCAGCCGTCTCGCTATGCTCGCCCAAGATACGGTCCAGCGAATCGCCCGACATAAACTCGCTCATGTCCAGTCGAATCATCCGTTCGGGCGAGCCGAAGAGAAATTCCGCCAGCGTCTTGGCAATCTCCGTCTTGCCCGTGCCGGTTGGACCAACGAAGAGAAAAACTCCCTGCGGGCGCGTCGGGTCCGTGAGGCCCGCCTTAATCATCGCGACGCGCTCGATGAGGCATTCGACAGCCTCCGGCTGGCCCAGCACGCGCTGACGAAAAAAGTCTCGCAGAGCCTTTAGGTCCAGCGATTCGCGCTCGTCCAGAATGTTGATCGGCAAACCCGTCAGTTGCGAAAGCGAGACCAGCAGGTCATCCAGCGAAAGCTGCGCGGGGGTTGTGCCCTTGCTCGCCAGCAGGCGTGCGCGTGTGACCTCAAGCAGATGCAGCAGGTTTCCGGGCGCGGCCTTATCGCCCAGGTACTGCCGCGCAAGCTGAAAAGCCTCCTGCAAGGTTTGTTCGGAAATGAGAGCGGGCAGGCGCTCTGCCCCCTGCCGCGCGACCCATTTGCGAGCCAGTTCAAGCGTCTCGCCGTCGCTGAGCGGAAGCACGCGGCAGGCATCGAGCGCCGTGCGCAGCTTGGGCTTGAGCTGTAAGAGATTCTCGTAGGCGGCGGAATGCGTTTCGCCGACCAGTTTTAGCTCGCCTCTCTCGATGTATGGCAGCAGCATGTCGAGGATGCCGACCGGACTCAGATTGTGGCGACCGGCCCAGAGCAGCTCGTGAAAGTTGGGCACGATCCAGACCACCTTTTTGCCGCTCAGCTGCCGGACCAGCGTCTGCACGCGGCCTTCCAGCTCGCCCGTGTACTTCTGGCCCGCCATGACATCGGTCGCGCTCGCCTCGAAGATGGTCCAGTAATCCTGCTGCAAGCGCCTGGCGAGCAGCCTCACCAGGGAGGTCTTTCCGACACCCGATTCGCCAACCATCAAGACGGAGCGCGGCGTGCTCTTGCGCAGGGCAGACTCCATCTGGGCCACGTGCTCAAGCATTCCGTCCAGCTCGACAATCTGAGGCTCGTCAGCGCGCTCGCCTCTCTCCCACACTCGCCCGAAAGTTTTCAGATATTCCGTATCCACGCGCGCGTTCCTCCACTGCTCGAATTCTTCGCCGAAGGAGACAGGCAGGCTGTCTTTAAGCTGGTCCATCAGTCCAGCGAGCACCGTCACCTGCGTTTCGGAAATCTCATTGAGCCGGTCGCCAAAGACAGGCACTCCCCAACGCCCGACCTGCCAGGAGATAAACTCGCGCAGGCAGATGCAAAGGAAATATTCGGTCCAGGAGCTATCAAGATGCAGCAGCACGCGCACAAGAATAGATTCTTCCGCACGCGCATTGAGCGCTCGCAGGGCAAAGTAGCGCGTCCAGTATTCGACGCTGTTGATGCCCGCGAGGACTGGTCCAATCAGGTCCTGCGGATCGCTGCGCCGCGCCAGAGCTTCGAGCGCCATGCAGGCGGCGAGCATATTGACGCTACGGTAATAGAAGAGCAGGTCTTCCATCGTGTAGAGCGGGTTGCTGAGCAGGTCCACGCCGCGCCTGAACTCTTCGTTGGCAAGGAGGTCGGTCGGATACGAGGACTGGTTGTAAAACTCCTCCAGCCTACTGGCGATGATGTAGATGGCATCCGTATCCGCGTTGTTCGGCACGAGGGTCATGGGCTGTTTGAAGATGAAGACTTAGCTCTTCAAGAAAAATATTCGCCGTCGCTGTCGCGTGCGTGCGCCGTCTCATTCTAGTTGAGTTTGGGCGGTCTGTGCTAGAGTACGGCCACTTTGGTCCGAGAAGCGGTCCGAAGAAGTTTTTCCAATCCATCCCGAAGGCCGGATTTTGTATGAGCCTCAAAGAGAAGCTGGTCCAGGACCTGACCGCCGCCATGAAAGCGCAGGATGCGGCGCGCACTTCTACTCTGCGGATGGTCAAAGCCGCCATCATGAACCGCGAGATAGAAAAGGGTGGCGAGATGACCGATGATGAAGTGGTCAAGACGCTTCAGTCGCTCGTCAAACAACGCCGCGATTCCATCGAGCAGTATGAAAAGGGCGGGCGGCCAGAGCTGGCGGAAAAAGAGCGCGCGGAGATTTCCTTTATCGAAAACTATCTGCCGCAGGCCGCCTCGCGCGAAGAGATAGAGCAGGCCGTCGGCCAGGCGATAGAGCAGACGGGCGCAACCACCTTGCGCGAGATGGGATTGGTGATGAAGGCCGCGCAGGCTCTGCTCGCGGGCCGCAGCCCTGACAATCGCACCGTCAGTGAGATTGTCAAAGCCAGGCTCAGCCAGTAAATCCCTTTCGCCTCCGTGCCAACACCTGACGCGGCGAAGTTGGGTGGTCCAATCATCCAAAACCTTTTCTACCTCTGGGCTGGCCCACGCGCCTCGAAATTTTATTGACTTGCCGCCCGATTTGTCATAGAAGCATTCGTTCTATCTCTTCCGGCGCTGTGGCCCGCAGTACGGAAACAGGTTTGATTCCGCGCCGTTCATTAAGCTCTATCAATTAAATCTCATCAAGCTTTTAAGAATCAGACTATGGCTCAATCCCTTTTGAGACGCCTCTTGAAGATCGCGGTTTACGCAGCCATCGCGCTCGTCCTGCTGCTCGCCATCGGCATCACGCTGACCATCGGATGGCGGCCCTTTATCGGCGCGAAGGCCAGAGCCTTGACCGAGCGCAAGTTTGAAACGACGCCGCAGCGTCTGGAGCGCGGCAAGTATCTGGCCGAGAACGTGTCGGGCTGTTTCGGCTGCCATACGGTTTTGGACTGGTCCAAACCGGGCGCGCCCGTGACGGCAGGTAAGGAAGGCTCAGGTCACACCTGGGCCCACCAGGAGATGCCCTGGCTGGTCGCCTCCAATATCACGCCGGATAAGGAAACGGGCATCGGTAATTGGAGCGACGATGCGCTGGCGCGCGCCATACGCGAAGGCATCAGCCAGGACGGGCGCGCTCTCTTTCCCATCATGCCTTACGAATCTTTCCGCCGCATGTCGGACGAAGACTTAGCCTCAATCATCGTCTATCTGCGTTCCGTTCCGCCCGTGCGTAACCAGTTGCCGAAGACTGAAACTCCCTTCCCCGTCAACCTGCTGATTAAAAATGCGCCTCAACCCATAGAGGCCGCTGTTCCGCCGCCGGACACTTCGAGTCCGGTCAAGCGCGGCGAATATCTGGTCCAGATGGCCGACTGCGCGGGCTGCCACACACCGAAAGACAGGGGCCGGCCTGTTGCCGGACTGGACCTTGCCGGGGGCTTCCCTTTAAAAGAGCCTTCGGGCGAAGTCGCCAGCTCGAACATCACGCCGGACCCGTCCGGCATCTCCTATTACAACGAAGAGATGTTTCTTACGATGATGCGCACGGGCCGCGTCGGCGCGCGACAGCTACACTCTACGATGCGCTGGATTGAATTTGGCAAGATGACGGATGAAGACCTGCGCGCCATATACGCCTATCTGCGCTCGCTCAAGCCGATCCAGCACAAGGTTGACAATACGGAGCAGCCCACCGCCTGCAAGCTCTGTCGTCAAAAACACGGGCTGGGAGACCGCAACTAGAAGACCGTCCTGGCAGAAATTCCAAACAGGCAAGTTTCGCGTCTGCTTGCGGCGGTCGGTTAATAGTATCTTGCCGATAAGCATAAAGGGCGAGCCTTGCAGCATCGCCCTTTTCGCTCAATCCTCGATTTGAGGCCAGCTTAACCCTGTGCTTTGGCAAAGATGTTAGCGCCCTCGAAATCTATGAAGACAAATGGCTCATCGCCAACGACCCATGCATCATGGCCCGGAGGCACGACCCCCACGTCGCCCGGTTGCCACTCAAACTCCGTCCCGTCATCCATCCTCATTTTCATACGCCCTGAGACGACATACCATTTATGAGCGACCTGGCAACTGTTACCTCCCGCAATCGGCTTGACGCATTCGGACCAGGTCCAGCCCGGCTCAAAGGTCGCGCGCATCACTTCAAGATCGCCCACCTGCACAACTTCCACACGCCCTTTCTCAAACGGGCGCGTCTCATCAGGATTGTCGAAGTTCTGCCTGATATTGGTTGAATCCCCTGCTGTCATTTAGTTGGCCTCCATAGTTATGAGAGAATTTATAACTTACGCTTGACGCTTTTATCCTAAACTTGAGCGGTTCGTCAATGCGAGGCCAGCGAGGCCGGGATTTATTGCTTGATGGGCGACAAATTCTGACTCGATAACGGGCGGCGGCGGCCCGCTTGCTTCTCTTACACCCTTCTCGTATAATCACAAGTTCGCTCGGAGCGCGGCGGTCTTATCCGGTGGGTTCGCGCCCACTTTTTATTTTGCGCGGCGTGCGATTTTTGACGGGAGGAGCGAGCCTTGGGCAACGGTGCGATTGGAGAGCATGTGGGTGAGCTGGCGGAGCGTGCCGCGGGCAGTCTGGGACTAGAGCTGTGGCATGCGGAAGTCGCCGGGCCGGAAGGCAAGCCCATCATTCGCATCTTTATTGACAAAGCGGAAGGCGTCACGCACGAAGATTGCGCCGCCATGAGTCTGCACCTGGGCATGCTTCTGGACGTGGAGGATTTCATACACACGCCTTATACCCTGGAAGTTTCTTCGCCGGGGCTGGAGCGCGGGCTTTACAAGCGGGCCGACTACGAGCGTTTCGCGGGCCATCCCGCAAAGCTCAAGAGCCGCGTGGCAATCAACGGCCAGCGCAACTTTCGCGGCCAGATCGTCGGTCTCGAAGGCGACCACGTCATCTTTGAAGATAAGACGAGCGGGCGCGTCCAGATACCTTTCGGCTCGATTGTCAAAGCCAATCTGGAAGTGGACGTGGAAGAAGAATTTCGCCGCGCCAAAGAGCGTGAGCAGGCGGAGGCCGCCGCCAAATCCGGCGCTTCCTCGAACAACTAAATAACGGACAACGCGTAAATCGTCAGGAGATAGGCGAGCGACGATTTACGACAGACGATTTACGAATCATTATGAGCACATCCATCGCGCAGAACATTGAGACGCTTTGCCAGGAGAAAGGCATTGATCGCGAGATAGTCATCGAAGCGATGAAGGAAGCTGTGCGCGCGGCGGCCAAAAAGCATTTCCGGTCCGGCGAGGACATACAGGTTGACTGGAACGCAGAGACCGGCATAGAGCTTTCCGCGACCAAGGTTGTCGTGGACGAGATTACCAACCCCGCGACCGAACTCTCCATCGAAGAAGCGCGCGAGCTGGCCGGGGATGATGTTGAGATTGGCGATGCCCTGCTCCTGCCGCTGCCTATGGAAGAGCTTGGACGCATCGCCGCGCAGACCGCCAAGCAGATTCTTTTCCAGAAGGTGCGCGACGCCGAGCGCAACAATATTTATGAGCAGTACATAGACAAGATAGGCGATCTGGTCAACGGCTACGTCAAGCGTTTCGAGCGCGGCAACCTGATTATTGACCTCGGCAACCTCGAAGCCATCCTGCCACGCTCGCAGCAATCACGCGGCGAGAACTGGAATCAGGGCGAGCGCGTCCGCGTCGTCATCAACAACGTCTCGAAGGAGTCCAAGGGTCCGCAGGTTGAAGTCTCCCGGACCAGTCCGGAGCTGTTGATGCGTCTCTTTGAGATGGAAGTGCCCGAAATTTATGACGGGACGGTCGTCGTTAAATCCTGCGTCCGCGAACCCGGCGAGCGAGCCAAGATTGCCGTCATGTCCAACGAGCGCGACGTTGACCCCGTGGGCGCTTGCGTCGGCATGAAGGGGTCGCGCGTGCAGGCTATCATACGCGAGTTGCGCGGCGAGAAGATTGATATTATAGAGTGGTCCGACGAGCCTTCGGTCTTTGCCGCCAATGCTCTCTCGCCCGCGAAGGTCAACCAGGTGCGCATCACAGACATCGAGAATCGCCAGATGGAAGTGATCGTCAACGAAGACCAGTTGAGCCTGGCTATCGGCAAGAAGGGCCAGAACGTGAGGCTGGCGACCAAGCTCGTCGGCTGGAACATAGACATCCGCAGCGAAGAAGAGATTAAGAAGGAAGTGGCCCAGCAGATGGGCGCGCTCATCGCTTCGGGCGCTGCCGTCCCGCTCTCCGCCATAGAGGGCGTCACGGCCCAGCAGGCGGATGCCCTGGCTGCCCGCGACATCAATGATATTGATACGCTGGCCGCAACCTCCGTGGATGACCTGGTCGAGATACTGGACCTCAGTCTTGACGAAGCCGAAGTTATCATCACCGCTGCGCAGGAGGTCCTCTCGGCGCGTGATGCGAGAAGGCAGACCGAAGGGGCCGCAACGGAAGAAGCTGCGACGGATGAAGAGGGCGCAGCCTCCGCTGCGGAGACAAGCTCTGCGGGAGAGATAGCGATGACTCCGGGTGAAGATGAGGGCGACGAGCCTCTCGAACAGCATGCCGTCTCAGCCGAGTTGGATGAGTCTGTGGACGCAGGTGAAGTTGAGCCTTCGGATGAGATGATCGCAGAGGGCTACGATGAGGCTGTCGAGCAGGGGCTGCCTTTCCGGGCCGAGGATGAGATTCTGGCCCAGGAATCGGCAGACCCTGTGGCTTTGACTGAAGCCGAAGAGATGTCCGACGGCGAGCTGCTCCTGCAAGAGCAGGACGCGGGTCGTGACCTCCGGCTCGACACCATCACGCCCGCGCCCGACATCACCTCTTCCGGCGCGGCTTATATCGAAGCCGCTGGCCGTGTCGGCGAAGACGAGCCGCCCGTTGAAGAAGAAGGTCCGAACTCGCCCCGCGCGAGCTTTGCTTCGGAAGCCTCGGCTCCCGAAATTTCTGTCACATCCGCTCCCGAGCCACTCTATAGCGAGGCCGCATCGGTCGAGAGCGTTGAAGAAGAGAAGCCGGACGATGCTTCCTGAAAAGATGCGGCCAAGTAGTAGTAGCGTGTGCGCAACACGGAGTTGCGCATCCCGCTCCTCGCCATCCTGAAGCCCCGCGGCGAAAGCGCTCCTCGAAAAGGCGCGCGAGCAGCAAAAGCAGAAGGATGAAGCGAGCTTCCCTTGATTGACTTTTGCAGCGCGCGACGCCGTTCTAAGTAAAAAGCGTCGAAGAAGGAGTGCATGACCGTTACCTCAAAGGTTCGTCTTTACGACCTGGCTAAAGAACTCAAGCTCGACACCAAGCGTCTCATCGAAGAGGTCCGCCGCGAAGGCGTGGATGTCTCCGTTCCCTCCAACTCTATCTCGAAAGAGCTGGCCGACAAGATACGCAATCGCTACTTCCCCAAGAAAGAGGCGACCGCGCAGCGCACCGTCAAGGTAGTCAAGAAGGCCGTGCGACCCGTCGTCGCTGAAGAGGCGCACGCGGAGGCCGAGACGACGCCGGATGAGCTGCCGCAGGCTAGCGTTGCTGAGACGGCTCAAAGCCAGCCGCCGCCGCAGCCCGCAGCGTCTGCCGAGACCGCTCCCGAACAAAGGTCTATCAGAACACCTCTCGTCTTAAAGAAGCTCACACCCGCCACGCGCGCAGAGCCTCCAGCCACGACTGGACCGGCCACCGATGCGCCCTCTGCGCCTGCCGCGGCTCTCGAAGAGACTCAAGCTATGCCACAGGCGGATGCGGCGGCCACAGAAGCAACAACCCCCGCGGAGCTTCCCCCTGCCAGCACCGCTGGACCAGCAAGCTCTGCCGCTCCTCTCAACGCGTCGCCCGCGGCGGAGGGACAGCGTCCCGCTCCGCAGCGCCAGGCCGCATCCACCGGCCCTGCGACTTCAAAGATTAGGGAGCTGCGCCCGACGGCTGCCGCGCTCAATGCTGGCATACGTCATGGCGACCGCGCGCCGATGCCTCTCGCTCCAACGCCTGTGCCTCAAGTTCCCGCTGCGACCCCCGCGACCGAAGTCAAGCGCGAGCGTCGCGGACGCGAGGAACGCGGTAGAGACCGCACAGCGCGCGGAGACCGCTTCGAGTACGCGGGCACGCCCGGCGAGACCGCCACCCCGCAGATAACTTATATCCCGCAGCCGGGCGATGGACGCAATCGTAGCCGTGGTCGCGGTGGCCGCAGCACGCACGCTGCGCCCGCGCGCAAGGGACACGATGCCAGGGGTCGCTTTAACGAGCACGATTTTATTCCGCCGCCGAAAGTTCTCTCGCTTGAAGACCGCATCGCCAACAAGATGGATGCGCCCGCGGGTGAGCTGAAGTCGGTCCGTCTGGTTGAAGGCTCGACCGTCAAGGACTTCGCGGAAAAGCTCGGCATCAAACCGAAAGACATGCTAACGATGCTGCTCAAACGCGGCATCTTCGCCACCATCAACCAGCCTCTCAACGACGAGGTGGCCGTCGAGCTGGGCCAGCGCTTCGGTTATCAGGTCAGCTTCGCGCCGTTTGAAGAGATGGTCGCTGATGAAGAGTTCGAGGATTTGGTCGAGTCCGGCGCGGACGATGTGGAAGAGCCGCGCGCTCCGGTCGTGACAGTCATGGGCCACGTGGACCACGGCAAAACTTCCCTGCTTGACGGCATACGCACGGCCAACGTCGCCGCGGGAGAAGCCGGCGGCATTACGCAGCACATCGGCGCATACAAAGTCGAAGTGCCCAACCCAGATAATCCGAATGAGAAGCGAGCGGTCGTCTTTCTGGACACGCCGGGCCACGAAGCCTTCACCTTGATGCGTGCGCGTGGCGCGAAGGCGACGGATGTGGTTGTCCTCGTCGTCGCGGCGGATGACGGCGTGATGCCGCAGACGATTGAAGCCATAGAGCACTCGCGCGCGGCGGGCGTGCCCATCGTCGTCGCCATCAACAAGATTGATAAGCCGGACGCTAACCCTGACAGGGTGAGGCAGGAATTGGCCCAGCAGGGGTTGTCGCCCATCGAGTGGGGCGGCGATACGGAGATGGTCGCCGTCTCCGCCAAGAAGCACGAGAACATAGAGACGCTGCTTGAGACTATTTTGCTGACGGCGGATATTCGCAACCTGCGGGCCAGCAAATCGCGTCTGGCTTCGGGCGTCGTGCTTGAGGCCAAGCTTGATCGCGGTCGCGGGGCGGTCGCTACGGTCCTGGTCCAACAGGGCACGCTACACGTTGGCGACCCCTTTATCGTGGGTCAGATTTTCGGCAAGGTCCGCGCCATGTTCGATGACAGGGGGCAACCCGTGACCAGCGCAGAGCCTTCGACGCCTGTCGAAGTGCTCGGCCTACAGGGTGTGCCGCAGGCGGGCGAGCATTTTCAGGTCGTCGCGGACATCACGAAGGCGCAGCAAATCTCGCATCAGCGGCAGATGCACTCGCGCCAGAGCGCTCTCTTGCAAAGCACCAAGCGCGGCCTAGACGCTCTGGGCCAGACGGAAGTCAAGGAGCTGCTCGTCATCATCAAGGCAGACGTACAGGGTTCCGTAGAGGTCTTGAAGAGCACCTTACAGAAGCTTTCGACCGAGCGCGTCAAGGTCAAGGTGATACGCTCCGGCGTCGGCGCGATTACGGAATCCGATGTGCTGCTCGCTTCCGCGACACAGGCCGGTTCGTCTTCCTCCGCCGTGCTTATCATAGGCTTTAACGTGCGCCCGGAAACGCGCGCCGCCGATCTCGCCAAGCATGAGAGCGTGGACATACGCCTGCATTCGATTATCTACAAGGTCGAAGAGGAGATTCACGCGGCGATGGTCGGGATGCTCGAAGCCATCGAGAAGGAACGCATTCTCGGCAAGGCGGATGTCCGCGAGGTCTTCCGCGTGCCGCGTGCGGGCGTCATCGCCGGTTGCATGATCGTTGACGGCTTGATTCGCCGCACGGCCCGCGCACGCCTGATACGTGATGGCGTCGTCGCCTGGGAAGGCGGCATCGGCAGCCTGCGCCGTTTCAAAGAGGATGTCTCGGAAGTCCGCGAAGGCTTCGAGTGCGGCATCGGGCTGGAAAACTTTAACGACATCAAGGTCGGCGACCAGATCGAAGCTTACATCATCGAAAAGGTCGCGGCGACGGAACTATAAAAGCCGTGACGTGTGACGGGTGACAGGCGACAAGTTAAAAACTTGTTCTTGCCTGTCACCCGTCACACGTCACCCAAGACTGTTTTTATGCGTAGGCCGGAAAGAGTCGCCGAGCTGTTGCAGGAAGAGATTGCGCAGATTGTCGGCTATGAGCTTGAAGACCCTCGCCTTGTCGGAGTGACCGTAACGGACGTGCGCGTCTCCGACAATCTGCGTGATGCGCGTGTCTTCGTCATGGTCATGGGCGACGAAGCGGAGCATCAGGCGGCGCTCGCGGCCCTGCGTCATGCAGCGCCTTATGTGCGCAAGCAGGTCGGCTTTGCGCTCAGCCTGCGTCATACGCCCGAGCTGCATTTTGTCCGCGACACGGTTGAAGAAAAGGGCGCGCGCGTGGACCAGTTATTAGACGAGATTAGACACGAGCGGGAAAACCAGTTTACCAACGGTGAATCCCCTGAAGGAAAGGAAACGATGAGCGATGAGCGATGAGAGCTGAGTTATCGGAGCAGCACAGCCTGGCTCTGATAACTCAGCTCTCATCGCTCATCGCTTTCTTCAAACCGATGTTAAGCCAAGTTGTCGAGTTGATTGAAACCAAGCGACGTTTCGCCATCACCTCCCACGTCAGACCGGATGGCGACAGCCTGGGTTCGAGCCTGGGCCTCTACTGGCTCCTGCGCGCCCTCGAAAAGGATGTCGAAGTCATCATGCGCGACCCCGTCCCGCATGCTTATCAAAAACTCCCCGGCACCGAGGACGTGCGCGTGACTCCCTCTGTTGACCGTCCCTATGATGCCGTCTTCGTCATCGAATGCTCGGACATCACGCGGCCCGGCCTGGTAGATTTAGAGAAACAGTTTGTCGTCAACATAGACCACCATTCGACGACCGCGCTCTTCGGCACGATCAACTGGATTGACTCGACCGCCTCTGCTGTCGGCGAGATGATCTACAATCTCTGCAAGGCCACGGGCGTGCGTGTGACCAAAGAGATGGCCGAGTGCGTCTATACCGCGCTCATCACGGACACAGGCTCATTTCATTACTCGAATACGACGGAGCGTACCTTTAAGGTCGCCTCCGAACTGGTCCGGGCAGGCGTCAAGCCGGCGAAGATTTCCGAAGCGGTCTTTGCCAGCTATCCCTGGAGCAAGGTCCAACTGCTCAGCGAAGTGCTCTCGACGGCCAAGCGAGATGAGTCTGGCCGCGTCGCCTGGATGCGCCAGTCGCTCGAAATGATGGAGCGCACGGGGGCTACGGAGGAGGACGGCGACGGGTTTGTCAATTATCCTTTGACGGTCGGAGAGGTCGAGGCCGTCGCGCTCTTGAAGGAATGCGCTCCGGGTGTTTACCGGACCAGCTTGCGCTCGAAGGGTGATGTCAACGTCGCGCGCATCGCGGAAAAATTTGGCGGCGGCGGCCATCGCAACGCTGCCGGATGCACCCTCAGAGGCGACTGGGAAGAGGCCGAGCAGACGGTCGCGCGTCTGCTCTCGGAAGCTGTCGCGCAACTGCACGGCGAGATGGACAACACGGAAGACGCGCTCGTCCGCACGGTCACGCGGCCCAGACACGAAAGAATAGAAGCCAGAGGGTAAGAGCAGTAATCAGTTTTCGGTCTTCAGTTTTCAGCTCGATGCCTGTTGGCTCTTGGCTGTTGATTGGCTGCCCTTTGCTGGTTACTTTTTTTATGAAAGAGAAAAAATATAAATGGAGGCGCGAGGATTACCAGGAGCAGACGCGCGGGTTGCTGCTGGTCCACACGGGTCACGGTAAGGGGAAGACGACCTGCGCGCTTGGTTTGATGATGCGTGCGGCTGGACGCGGGCTGAGCTGCTGCATGATTCAGTTTATGAAATCGCGCAAGGACCGTTACGGCGAACACGTCTCTGCCGAGAAGCTCGGCATCGAAGTGCATACGATGGGCGACGGCTTTACCTGGGACACCAAGAATCCTGAGCAGGACAGGCAGACTGCGCGCGAGACTTGGGCCTTGTGCTTGGAGAAGATGCGGAGCGGCGAGTACGACCTGCTGGTCTTCGACGAGCTGGTCTATGTCCTCAGTTATGAAATGCTCTCGGTTGAAGAAGTGCTCGCAGAGATTGACGCCGTGCGCGCCGGACAACCCGCGCTGCACATCATCCTCACTGGCCGCGATGCTCCGCCCGCGCTCATCGAAGCCGCAGACCTCGTGACAGAGATGCGCGAGATCAAACACCCCTTCAACGCGGGCATACGCGCCCAACAGGGAATAGAATTTTAAAGCAAAGATTTGATGATGAAGACGAAACGCGGAATAAAAGCGGCTGGTCCAAAGTGATTTATTGATTCGTCAGCTCATTGAAGCGATGAAGCGATAAAGCTATAGCTCAATAGCCTTCCCTTTATTATGGCAGAGTTCATACTTCATCGTTTCCGCTATCTGTGTTATTCTTTGCGCCGTTATCTTTTAATTTCACACAGGCTCTTCTAACAAACAGTATTTCCGAAGAAGCGCGGGAGGGACGAGCGGACAGCTTTTACTTGATCCCTCATCCCTGCGCCTTCAGCACTGCTCTTTATGACTTGGTTTCGTAAAAAGAAGCAGAAGATAGAGACCGTGCCCGCGGGGGAACGCCGCGTCAAGACCGAAGGCGTCTTCGTCAAGTGCGAGAGCTGCGATGCGGCGCTCTACAAGGCAGAGCTGGAAGAGTCGCTTCAGGTCTGTCTTCACTGCGGTCATCACTTTCGCGTTGACGCGCGGACGCGGCTCGCCATGCTTTTCGACGACGGCCACTATGAAGAGCTGGACGCCGAGGTGATTTCGATTGACCCGCTCGAATTCGTAGACAGCAAGCCCTACCCTGACCGTCTCAAGCAGGCGCAGCGCGTTTCAGGTCTCCCCGAAGCAATCATCAACGGGCGCGGCACGGTCGGCGGCCACCTGGTCTTCGCGGGCGCGATGGACATGCTCTTTATTGGCGGCTCGATGGGTTCAGCCGTCGGCGAAAAGGCCACGCGCCTGATTGAGAGAGCAGTGGCCGAGCGAGGCGCGGTCGTCATCTTCGCGGCTTCGGGCGGCGCGCGTATGCAGGAGGGAACGCTGTCGCTCATGCAGATGGCGAAAATCTCCGCCGCCCTCGCCCGTCTTGACGAAGCACGCCTGCCCTTTATCTCCGTCCTCACAGACCCGACAACGGGCGGCGTCACGGCCAGCTTCGCCATGCTTGGCGATGTCAACATCGGAGAGCCCAAGGCGCTGATAGGCTTTGCAGGCCCGCGCGTCATAGAGCAGACCATCCGGCAGAAGCTCCCCAAAGATTTTCAGCGTTCGGAGTTTCTGCTTGAACACGGGATGCTCGATGCCATCGTTGACCGACGAGAGCTGCGCGACTACATCATCAAGATTCTGGACTTTATGATGAACCCGGATATTCAACAGGAAGCCGAAGCCCTGATGACCATGAAGGCTCGTGAATCGTATGGCTCTTAAATCCTCAGCCCGCCAACGCATCAACCTTTGACGGATTTTTTCTCTTGACGTTTCGCGCCCTGACGTTTCACGATTCACGCATCTATGCTTTACGAAGAGGCGCTCAAGTATCTGCTCGGCCTCGGCCATGAGATGCTCGCCATCAAGCTCGGGCTAAAGAATACGGAACTGCTGCTCGAAGCCTTGGGCGCGCCGCATGACTCTCTGACAAAAGTTCAAATCGCGGGCACTAACGGCAAGGGTTCGACCGCCTTCATGCTTGAGGCCATCTGCCGCGCCGCCAACATCAAGACAGGTCTCTACACCTCCCC
>DASWMI010000110.1:0-8338 GCA_036399835.1 Pyrinomonadaceae bacterium
GGAGCAGCGCGACATCCGCACGATTGCGCGCGGGGATTTCCGCAGCATCACGAAACGAGAGGAGGTATTCGACATCCGCATTGTCAAAGAGCGTATCGGCGCGGCTTTCTCCGTAGACGGCGAGGGCCAGCGCGCTGGCGAAAGCTGGCGGGCGCGTCGCATCATCCGCGACAGGGGGCGCGGCCTGTCGCGCGAGGCGCGCGACGTTTGAGAGCCAGCCTTTGACCTCCGAGATTGATGCGGGCGCAGCGAGCCAGCCATCCGTCAGGCGCGACGAAGGCAGCTCGAAATTGTGTACGAAGAGAAGCGCGGCATCACGCGCCGCCGCGACGTTCTGCTCTTCGCGTATCTCCGAAGGCTCGCGCGAGGTCTTGACGGTGAAGGGCAGAAAGGCTGCGCGGCCTTCGGGCGCACACTCGCGCCCGCGCAGGTAGGGCAAGTCTTGCGCGAAAATATTCGCCGCGTCTTCGGTGCGTCCGCCGCAGGTCGAAGTATAGAGCGCGTTGATCGGCTCGCCGTCAAAGGTGGCGATGATGCCGCGCGTCTCTTCGACGGCGCGCGTCGAGAGTGGATGTTCTGTCGAAAGTCCGCCGTAGACCTGCGAGCGCGTCGTCGGCAGCAGGTCAAAACCCTGCGTGGCAAACTGCCCGCGATTCTTAAAGGCATAGGTACGCGCGGCGACAGCCTGTGCCTTCAAAGCTTCTATCGCCGGATACCCGCCCGGCGATAATTCATTTGGCACGACCCCGCGCACGTAATCTTCAAGGCGCAAAACGTTGACGACCGTCAGCGTGCCCTTCATGTTAGTGAAGACTTCGAGCCGACCGCGATAAGGCTTGTCATTAAAACGCACGGGCGCGCGTTGCTCGTCGTCGGAAGCAAAGACGACCGGAGCGCGCGAGCTGAAGAGGGCGCTGCGTCCCGTTGAGTATGCGACCAGCTCGCGCGTAGGCGTGCTGCTGCGCGCCGTCAGACGGACATTACCTGTGCCTGAAGTTCGAGCGGCGGCGGCGGGAGGCGTAGAGGGTTTGCCCTGTGCGATTGACGAAGATGGATGTTGCGAGACCGTGCGGCTATTCGGAGCAGCGGATGCCTGTGCGCTTTGCGACTGGACCACCCTCGCGTTAGCGAAGCCAGCTTCTTCCAAGCGCGCGCGCAGCTCTTCCGCCTCAGCGCCGGATCGTTCCGGGCCTATGCGCATCCGCCAGGTCTTCGTCGCTTCTTCATAAGAGATGTCGGATTCCTGCCCTATCATCTCGCGTATCTCGCGCGAGGCGCGCTCCGCGTCCGTGCGTGTCGCCGCGCCCGTAATCTCCACGCGAAAGGCCGCGGCCTCTGTGGCAGTAGGAGGCAGGGGCGAGAGCAGGCGCGGCTCAAGCCGTATACGCGCCGAAGGCAGAGGCACGGGCGCGGCCAACTCTTCGGTCGCGTTGAGGAGTTGTCCCGTCGTAGAGATGCTGGCGCTGCGCGCTTCGGTCGCCAGACCTATGCGAATCAAAGGCTCTGCTGCGTTTAGACGAGCCGTCTCGACGACCTGCGTGGCTGAAGGCGCTTGCGCTTCTGTTGGCGAGGCGGACTGCACGCGGCGCGGTCGTGTTTGCGTTGAA
Source organism: Pyrinomonadaceae bacterium (assembly GCA_036399835.1). GTDB lineage: Bacteria > Acidobacteriota > Blastocatellia > Pyrinomonadales > Pyrinomonadaceae > DASYML01. The sequence continues at coordinate 1,608 of DASWMI010000110.1, forward strand.
GGCTCTTGCGCGAACGCGAGCGTTGAGACACAGAGGGCATAAACAACGAGGAGGGCACTGATTCTGGACCAGAGGGAACAACGCATAGGCTTTGGTCTCAAAAAGATTTTAGGGCTGGCCGGGGAAATCAGGACCAGCGACTCGGCTTATACTACTACACGCGCAGCCTCAGCCGTAGAAGAATATTCGTCCCATCCCGATCAGTCCGCAAGCCAGGACGACCCACAGCACATCGAGCTTAAACCTGTAGAGCGCGATAAAGGCCGCGAGGCTGAGGAGCGCCGCGAACCAATCCGTCCCGCCCTGGATTCCGTGCGGCCAGATGACAGCCGCGCCGAAGACCAGCGCGAGATTGAGAATCACGCCGACCACCGCCGCCGTCACGCCGGACAGCGCCCCCGTCAAATGCTTGTTCCCGCGCAGCACCTCTATGTAAGGCGCGCCGATGAGGATAAAGAAGAAGCAGGGAAGGAATGTGACATAAGTCGTCAAGAGCGCGCCCAGGATCGCGCTGGCCGACTGGTCCAATCCTTCCGCGTGATTCCATGCGGCCATAAAGCCGACGAATTGCAGGACCATAATCAGCGGGCCGGGCGTCGTCTCTGCCAGGGCCAGACCGTCCACGGCCTGCGCAGGCGAAAGCCAGCCGTAAGCATTGACGACAGCCTGCGTGACATAGGCGAGCACGGCGTAAGCTCCACCGAAAGTGACGAGGGCCGCGACAGTGAAGAAGCGATATTCGCGCGCGTGAAGGCTGGACCAGCCGCGCCAGGCGATGAGCATGGCAAAGGGCAGCGCCCAGAGCAGCAGGCCGACGGCGAAGACCTTTAAAGCGCGCGAGCGAGATGGCAGCGTATGCGCGGGCGGCGGCGCGTGATCGTCTATCACGATGGGAACAGATGTTTGCGCATCAGGGTTAGAAGCGGAGGCTTGAGCCTCTGCTTCTGTTTCCATGGACTTGCTAACTGCTGTTCCGTGTTTCCTCATGGCCAATCCTGTGATGCCTGCCGCGAGGACGATGAGAGGGAAGGGAACGTGTAGAAAATAGATGGCGACGAAGGCCGCCGCCGCGATGACGAAGTGTGCGCGGCGTTTGAGCGCGCGGCTGCCAATCTTGAGGACTGCTTCGACGACGACCGCGATGACGACCGGCTTGAATCCTGAAAGCACACCGGCCACCACGCGGACATTGCCATAGGCCGCATAGATGTAAGAGAGGCCGAGCAGGATGAAGATTGAAGGAAGCAGAAAGAGGAGTCCGGCGACGATGCCGCCCCATGTGCGATGCAGCAGCCAGCCGATGTAAATGGCAAGCTGCGTGGCTTCCGGGCCGGGCAGGAGCATGCAGTAGTTGAGCGCGTGCAGAAAACGGTCTTCGGAAATCCAGCGGCGACGCTCGACCAGCTCGCGGTGCATGATGGCAATCTGTCCGGCAGGACCGCCGAAGGAGATGAACCCGAGTTTGGTCCAGAAGCGAAACGCCTCTGCGAATGAGACTCTATGGGAAGATGAGGCGGGAATCGGATTTTCTGTCGCGGCGAAAGGCGCGGACACAGGAAGGATTTCGGGCTGGTCCAGAGAGCCTTCTTTATCTTCTCGCATAGCGCCCTCCGGCGTCCTCCGTTTATCAGCTACCCGCTTGGCCTCTGCGTTGGTCCAGAGCTTCGACGGCGAGCATGTGAAAGCGCCTGCGCACACTGTTGATATTGACGAACGGGGGCGGATGCGCGTGCGTGCGGTTGGTGAGCAGGATAAAGATGCGTTCGTGCAGGGGGTCGGACCAGCAGCTTGTGCCCGTGAATCCCAGATGGCCGAAGCTGTCGGGCGGAAGGCTCTGTCCGGCTGTCGAATCCCTGGTCGCCGCGAGTTGCCAGCCGACGGAGCGCGCCTCCTCCAGCCCTTCCGTCATGTTCGTGCGAAAGAGCGCGCAGGTTTCCGGCCTGAGCAGCTCTGTGTATCCGGCTAGAAATTGCCGGGCCAGCCGCAGCGTCTCGCCTGCGTCCGAGAAAAGTCCGGCGTGCCCGGCAGCGCCGCCGAGGAAATGCGCGTTTCCGTCGTGGACTTCGCCCCAGATAAGCTGCTCGCGCCAGTCGGCGTAAAGGGCAGACTGCTCCGTGCCGCAGGTCTCGCGCTCGAAAGCATTGCCCGTCTCGCAGGCTGCCACTCCGGTCTGCATCGCCTTGTCAGGGTTAAAGAAGGTTCGTTTCAGACCGAGCGGGTCGAAAATCTCTTCTCGCGCCAGTTGGGCCAGCCTTGAGCCTTTGAGTCTTTCGAGCAGGAAGCCGAGCGTGATAAAGCCCAGGTCGCTGTAGATAACTTTTTGGCCGGGCGTGGCTTCGAGCGGCTGGTCCACAATCACGCCGAGCGTCTCTTCGCTTTTACCGCCCGCCAGGATGTAGAGCGGACGCCAGGCTGGCAACCCGGAAGTATGCGTCAACAACTCGCGCACGGTGATGCTGGCCTTGTCCGCACGTTTGAACTCCGGCAGATAGCGCGCGACCCTTTCATCCAGCTCAAGCTCTCCCTGCTCGATTCGCCTGGCGCAGAGCAGGCCCGTGATGAGCGGCTTGGTCAGCGAGGCCAGATCGTAGATAGTCTCAATCGTCGCCCGCCGCTTTTGAGGCTCAAGCACGGCATGGCCCAGCGCATCGGCCAGGACAGGCTGCCCGCGCTCGGCCACGGCGTAAACGGCGGAAGGGAAATCGTGAGCCGCTATGCGCTCTGTGAGAAATGCCGAAATGTGTTCGTCCGGTTTCGCTCTGTTCAAGATGAGAAGCTCGCTATGAAAGATAAAAGGATGGACCAGTAATGCTTGACGCGGAATAAAAGAGTATGGCTTGACGGAAGAAAAGGATCAAAGCTTTTTCGCTCAACGCAGTTGCTTTCATCATGACAAGCACATTGTTCTTACTTCATCCTTCATCATTGAAGCGTTTCCGGCGTCGTTGCTCTCTTAATCCGAAGGCTCTGATGTAATCTTGAGCGAATTTACTCCGGCGATGGCGGCGTGCTCGTGTATGCGTTCGAGGGCGCGCAGGGCCAGGGCCAGGGCGCGTCTTCCTTCGAGACCGGAAACGGGTGATGGTCCACCGGATTGCGCCGCTTGCAGAAAGGCTTCAATCTCTGCGCGGAGCGGCTCAATATCTGCGATCTCAAGATGATGCGTGTTGACGCCGGGCCATGTCCCCGTGGTCTGCGAAGGCATCAGGTTGCTGATAGAGGCGCGTCGCGTCGTGTAGTCAACGGCGACATAATCATGCGGCTGGAAAAAGCGCATCTTGCGTATCTTCTCCATGCCGACGCGCGAGGCTGTGATGTTGGCGACCGCGCCGGAAGCAAACTCTATACGCGCGTTGGCCGCGTCAACGCGCGGCGTCAGGACCGGAATCCCGACGGCGCGCACGTCCGTTACCTCGACTTCCTCGCCGACGAGCCACTGGACTATGTCTAAATCGTGAATCATCAGATCGAGCACGACATCTATATCGAGCGAGCGGGCTGTGAATTCGCCGACACGATGAATCTCGAAATAGAGCGGCCCGCGCACATGCGGGCGTAGCGCCACGAGCGCCGGGTTGAAGCGTTCGAGATGGCCGACTTGCAGGAGCGCGCCGCTTTTTTCTGCGGCAGAGATCATCCGGTCCGCTTCCGCGAGTGTGCGCGCGATGGGTTTTTCAACCAGCACGTGTACTCCTGCCGCGAGAAGCGCGCAGCCAATCTCCGCGTGTGATTCCGTGGGCACGGCGAGGCTCACGGCATCAACCTCGCCAATCAGCGTGCGCCAGTCTGTGGTCCAGCCGGTCTCTCTTTGAGCGGCAATGGCGCGCGCGCTTCCTTCATCCAGATCGCAGACAGAGACGAGGCGAGCTGCTCCTTCGGCGTTGAGCGCGGCGTGTATGCGTGCGTGCTGGCGGCCCAGATGCCCGACGCCGATAACGGCTGTGCGTAGAGTCATGTTTAGTGGTTGATTATCAATCGTGAGTAGTCAGACAACAGCATTGACGGCAAAGCTCCTGGCCCGTCTCGCAGATTTGAAGATAAGTGAATCTTCGAGGATACTCGATAGACTGCGAAACAGGCTTTTAACTGAAAACTGTTCTCAAGGTGACTATACTTGCAACGCTCAAAGCTTGCCAAGCGTGCCCGGCTGCTCTTTTTTCTCGCCGCCATAGCCTTCTACTTTTACGGTCTGGGCCGTCTGCCGCTGCTCGGGCCGGATGAGCCGCGTTATGCGGAAGTGGCGCGCGAGATGTATCTGCGCGGCGATGCCATAACGCCCACGCTCGGCGGCCACACCTGGTTTGAAAAGCCGCCCTTGCTCTACTGGATGATGATGGCGAGCTTTCGCGCGTCGGGCATCTCGGAAGCTTCGGCGCGTTTTGGACCAGCGCTCTGCGGCTTGCTCACGGTCCTGCTGGTCTACTGGATGACGCGGCGCGTCGAGCGGGCGAGCGATGAAGCCGAGACAGGCGGGCTGGCTCTCTGGACCAGCGCGCTGACGGCTTCGAGCGCGGGGCTAATCGTCTTCTCTCGCGGCGCGACGTTTGACATCATCCTGACGCTGACGCTGACGGCCTCGCTCGCCTCGCTTTTTGTTTACGAGCTGGAAAGGGAAGGCAGGCGCAGGCGATTTCTGCTGGCGGGATTTTATGCCTGCATCGGCGCGGCTTTGCTGGCGAAGGGGCTGGTCGGGCTAATCCTTCCGGCGGGCATCGTCGGCTGCTATTTTATCCTGCGGCGCAGTTGGCCCGGCAGGGGCTTGATGAAGAGCATGCTCTGGGGCTTGCCGCTCGCCATTCTGTCAGCCGCAAGCTGGTACGGGCCTGTGATGGCGCGTCACGGCTGGACCTTCGTTGACGAATTCTTTATCCAACACCACTTCGCGCGCTACATCTCTGACAAATATCATCACCCGCAGCGTTTCTATTTTTATCTTCCGGTGATGGCGTTGATGGCGCTGCCGTGGACGCCGTTTCTGGCGGTGGCGCTCGCGCGCGTCAGGCGCTGGCAGTGGCGCGTGACGAATGCAAGCGAGCGGCTGCGTCTCTTCTCGCTCGCGTGGCTGGTCGCGCCCGTCCTCTTCTTTTCTCTTTCAGGCTCGAAGCTGCCGGGCTACGTGCTGCCGGCCTTGCCGGGCGCAACGCTCCTGGCGGGCGAGCTGCTGGCGCGCTTCGTGCGGACGGGCGAGGGACTCAAGACGATGCGCGCGACGGGCGCGCTGCTCCTGCTGTGTGCCCTGGCGCTCCCCGTCTACGCCTGGCGGAGCGGCTACGCCACGATAGCCTGCGCGCTTTTCGTCGCCGCGCCGCTCCTCCTGGCGAGCGTGTTTGCAATCTTCTGGACCAGCAGCCGCGAGCGGACTGCCGCTTCCATCGTCTTCGCGGTTTTTGTCTCGACCGCGCTCGCGCTCGGCTGTCTGATTGAGCGCGGCGCGCAGCGCAAATCCATGCGCGACCTTTTTCAACTAGCCTCCGCGCGCGGTTACGCTGCGGCCCCGGTCTTTAACCTGCACACCATCGAGCGCACATCGGAATTTTATGCAGGAGGCCGCGTGGTTTACGACGCGCAGGGCGAGCCACTCAAATTCGAGGGTCCCGCCCAGGTGGAAAACGCCGCGCGCGAAGAGGACCGACCCATCCTCGTGATAGTGCCCGCCAGGTATGCTTACCAATTAACAGATGATCCGGTCCTCGAAACAGAGACTATCGGCCAGAACGGCTCGGTCGCGCTCATCGCCGTCAAAAGAAAATGATGAAGGCTGAGCGATGAAAGATAAACGATGAACCATCAATGAAAGATAGCTGGCTTTCCATTCATCATTCATCGCCGCAGACTTTATGGCTTGAGGCTGGTCGTTTCCGCAGTGCGCAGGGATTTGTCGAAGAAGTCTATCACGCGGCGGTCGTAAGCTTCGCCCTGCTCGCCCGTGGCCGAAGGCAGGTTGTAGCCTGTCAGCGGGAGGTCGCTTTTTATCTCGACGGGAGATTGAGCGGGGAAACATCCGGCGAGCGCGACCGTGGAGTCGCGCAAGGCTTCGGGCGCGTCTTCGCCTGTCAGCAGCAGGACGCGTCGGCCAGACAGGTAAGAGGCTGTCGGGCATCCCTGTGTCTCCTTAAAGCGGCCCATAAAGTAGATGCTCGCGCCCAGTCGGACGAGCGATTGCAGCAGGCTGTTGTTGACGCCGATACGCTCTCGCACAGCCGCGCGCAGCAGCTCGCGCGGAGAGGCGGGCACTGAATCGAGGACGAGCGCCTTGACGTTCTCCTGAGAGGCGGCGGCTTGCAGCGCAGCGTAGCCGCCCAGTTCTACGCCGTACAGCCCGGCGCGTTCTGCTATGAGGGGATGGCCCTGCGCCGTCTTGAGCGTGCGCAGGTGATTGAGCGCCGCCGAGACGTCCGAGCCTTCGAGCGAGCCGAAGGTGGTCGAGCCTGTCAGAGGCGCTGGACCATGACCGCGCAGGTCCGGCCAGAGCACAGTGAAGTTTGTCGTCTCGTTGAGCTTGACGCCGAGGTTGAGCAGCCATGAGCGGTCCGCGCCGTAGCGATGCAGGAGGATGACGGCGGGCGCGCCCTCAGCACCGCGCAGCAGCCAGCCGCGAGCTTGCGTCCCGTCCGGGTTGGTCCAGGTCTCTTCCGTCGCCTTGAGTCCACGGTCGCTGCTCAGTGCGGCAAACTTATCTGGCGTCACCAGGTATTCCTGCTGAGGCGGGTGGGCCACTTTGTAAACGACAT
>DASWMI010000111.1:0-9587 GCA_036399835.1 Pyrinomonadaceae bacterium
GTCCTTGACGAGGCGATAGGGCGCGAGCACGTAGTTGCGTATCTGCGAGCCGAAGGAGATGTCTGCCTTGTTGGCTTCCAGCTCGGCTGTCTCGGCGCGCCGCTTTTCCAGCTCAAGCTCATAGAGACGCGCGCGCAAAACCTGCATTGCGACGGCGCGGTTCTGATGCTGCGAGCGCTGGTTCTGGCAGGCGACGACGATACCCGTCGGGATATGCGTGATGCGGACGGCGGAATCTGTCGTGTTGATGTGCTGGCCGCCAGCGCCCGTCGAGCGATAGGTATCAACTCTCAAATCCTTATCGTTAACCTCGACCTCTATAGTCTCATCAATCTCAGGGTAAACAAAGAGAGAAGCAAAAGAGGTGTGACGACGCGCCGCCTGGTCAAAGGGCGAGATGCGCACGAGGCGATGCACACCGGCCTCGGCTGAAAGCAGGCCATAAGCATATTCGCCTTCGACCCTGAAGGTCACACTCTTCAGCCCGGCCTCTTCGCCCGGCTGATAATCAAGTATCTCGGTCTTAAAGCCGCGTTGCTCAGCCCACTTCAGATACATACGCAGCAGCATCTCTGCCCAGTCCTGCGACTCCGTGCCGCCCGCGCCCGGATGAATCGTACAGATGGCGTTGCGCACATCGTTTTCGCCGGAAAGAAGCATCTCGGTTTCGGCCACGCTCACTTCATGCTCAAGACGCGCGAGCAGACTGCGCAACTCGCTCAAGGATTCCTCATCCTCTTCGGCAAACTCAAGAAGCACGCCCGCGTCTTCGACAGACTTTTCAAACTGCTCCTGCCTCGTAATAACTCTTTCCAGGCGGCTGCGCTCTTGCAGCACCTGCTGCGCGGCCTCCTGGTTGTTCCAAAAGTCAGGAACGGAAGCCTCGGCCTCTAGCCTTTCAAGCTCCGCGCGCTTGGTTGCGACATCAAAGAAACCTCCCGAGTTCTTCGACGCGCTTGAGCAGCTCGTCGTATGAATTTCGCAAGTCCTGCATGGATAGTGTTTCAATCATAAGCTCTTCCTGAAAAGTCCTATGGTCCAGAGTCTGGAGTCAAGATGTTTTGAGTCCGAGGTTGAGAATCTGATGTCTTCGTATCCGGTGGATGAAATCTATGCTGATCTCAATCCTCGGGTTTTGGACTTCAGACTCGCCAGCCCGATTGTCAAAATACTGATAAAGGCGCAGAGGCCAGCAAAAAGATCGCCATGCCTGGTGTAAAAGGTCTGGCCCGGACCAGCGCGTTGAATGGTCCAGACGCGCACGGCTGGCTCGAACCCATGTGTCTCATCGCTGACCTCGCCGCGCGCGTTGATGTAAGCCGTGATGCCCGTGTTGGTCACGCGGAGCACTGGCCTGTTGTTCTCGACCGCGCGAAAGATAGTATTCGCCATGTGCTGATGCATGACGGGCGTTGGGCCAAGATAGCCGTCATTCGTGATATTGACCAGCACGTCAGCGCCGCCGCGCGTAAAGGCTCGCGCGATTGACGGGAAGGCCGATTCAAAGCAGATGAAAACACCCGCACGCGCATCTCCCATGGGCATCAAAGTATACTGCGCGCCCGGCGTAAAATCTCCGACCATCGTCGGGACCAGATTGACTCCAGGCAACCAGCGCGGCAGCGGCACATACTCGCCAAACGGCAACAGCCGAATCTTATCATACTGTGAGACCGCGCGACCCTCTTCATTTACCATCACAGCAGAATTGTAAGCGCCGTTGAAAGGCGCAGGCTCCAGCGCGTTGAAGATGACGGAGGCGTGATTCTTCGCGGCGAAGCCCGCCAGCCATTCGCGAAAGACGGAATCGCGCGAATAGCTGAAATTCATGGGCGACTCCGGCCAGATGACGATGCGAGGCGCGCTCAGCCTCTTCGCCTCCATCTCGGTCTGACTGCCGGATAAACTATTAGTGTTGCCGCGCGGCGAAGTGTCAGCTCGATCATCGTTCGTGCCCGCTTGCTCCCATTGCTTTAACCCACTCTCGCTCAGCGAGAGATGGCGTTGAAGCAGAGTTTGCGTTTCGGCTGTTGATTCGACAGGCTCCATCGGCACGTTCGGCTGCACGGCGATGACTACGGCATCCGGCACAGAGAGTCTCTCTGTGAACGCAAGCGTTGATGCGGCGAGCCACCACGTAGTGCCCGCGACCAACCCCAGCATGATAACTGCCGTCAGCAACGCTCGCATGTTTTTCCGTAGCAACAAGTGAGCGATGGCTGCGTTGACTGAGAGGACCAGAAAGCCCACGGCATAGACGCCGCCCCAACGCGCCGTTTGAATCAACGCTGGATGGTAAGCATGCGAGTAGCCTATGGCGTTCCATAGCTGGCCCGTCGCGCCGAGCCGCGCCCATTCCAGCGCGGCCCACAGAAAAGGCGCGACGAAGAGCGCGCGCAACCCCCAGCGCCTGAGCATACGCGCCAGCAATCCCATGCAGGCGGCTGGAAATAATCCCACTATGAGAGCGCCCGGCATGAGCATCAGGTAAGAGATAACCGCAGGGATGTGCCCGTAGCGGATCATCGCGTAGGTGAGCCAGTAACAGGAGCCGTAGAAGAAGAGTGACCCTGTTATCCACCCCAGCACAAACGAGATGCCCGGCTGCTGCCTCTGCGCAACCGCTAAGAGAAGCGGCACGAGTCCGACCCACGCGAGCGGCCATAAATTGAGATCAGGAAAAGAGAGGATGAGCAGCGCGGCAGAGAAGAGGGCCAGCAGGGCTTCCGCACGCGTGGGAGACAGGACGCGCGCTCTCTGAAGATATTTCAAGACTCTGGCACGAACCGGCAAGGGCAATGAGACTGCGTCCTGCATGCCTGCGAGTTTAACAAAGAAGAGGCTGCGCGGCGAAGCCTTGAGCTTTAACTACCGGCAGCGAGCCTGAAGAGAGAGGGAACGGGCCAGGCGCAGAGAAGCGGCCCGAAATTTTTTTAGAGGCGCGATGCTTATCCTTCATCCCCTGACCGAAATGGTCTACGAAACAGGTCGAATTGACAGAAAACGTCACTGGCTGACTGACAAACTTCGTCCGTCTGTCACTTCAGCAGAGACTATTTTCGCTGCCGTGGGGCTTAGACTTTAAATAGGAAAGATGGCCTGGAGAGATAAAAGGCGGTTGAGCCGAAATAAAAAGTCCTTTAAAAGTGGGAGAACCCGGCCTTTTCAGACCGGGTTCACATTTCGAAGGGTACACTGAAGGATCGCTCGGCGGGCGGCTGGCGTAGCGGCAGGCCACGCTCAGAGGGTGGATGGCGGCGGGGTCACGGCTTACTGCTCCCGTGCTTGCCGACAAGAGATAGAGCACGTCGCATGCCACACAAATATAATTTCTGGAATTCCGATTTGATTAGACATCAAGGAAGCAAAGGCGGGCTGAGCGCAGGTCCTGTCATCAAAGAGACGAGCGAAGCGATTGGATGCTCTCTTCGGAAAGCTAAACGCTTGACGATTTCCGTCGGCTTATTGAGCATCCTCTATGGCGCGCGCGTTCTTGAAGGCAACATTGCCGGTAGCGCGCATACGTGCGGCGACCTGATTGGCCTCTTCGCGTGTGAACCGCCCGAAGAGCACGCGCACACGCAGAGCATCCACTTCCGGTTTGAGAATGCGCACATCCCTGTAGCCTGCTCGCTCCAACTCCCTGACCAGCGATGCTGCATCTTCGCGTCTCTCGAAGGTTGAGATGAGCACGGCAAAGCTGCGTCCAGGATTATCCGTCGGTCGAGGAGAAGCGGAGGGTTGCGGCGCAGCGAGCGTCACTGGAAACTGCTGCGTAGGGATGGGCGCGGCGGGTTCTCTGGACTGGGTTTGCGTTTGAGCGGGGGCGGCGGAGTTTGAGGGGTGATTTCTGTTTATGGTCCAGCGGTCGAAGAGAATGCCCAGACCGAAAAAGAGAGCGGCGATAAAGAGTCCGCTCAGGAGAAGGACAGCCGGATAACGCTCATCACGACTGAACTCGTCGAAGGCGGAATGGTGCGCTCCGGCTCCGGCTTGCCTCTCATGTTTATTCGTGCCTGTTCCGGACATCGCAAAGCTTCTGTCTCTCTCGTCACTACTCGGATGAAGCCTATTCTACCGGCTCGACCTTGAGCAGGTGGCCGCCAGCGCCGACGACGCGAACCGTGCGCCCGCGCTCAATCCTTCTCCCGGACTTCGAGCAGGCGGGCCACAGCTCGCCACGGACGAGCACAGAGCCCTCAGGCTCAAGCCCGGTCTCCACCCGTCCCACTGCCCCTATGAGCCGCAAGTCTGCGCCCGCGCCCTTCTGATGCCTCGACAGCGCGATGATATACAGCAGCAGGGCGGCAAGCAGCAGGCCCAAGATAACTAACCAGGACAAGGCTCTCGAACTCCCGTCAGAGACAAACGATTCTAAAGGAAAAGGGTGAACTAAAGAAGGCGAAAGGTAGAAGTAAAAATGCCAAAAGCCAAAAGGCAAAAGTGAGGCGGCAGCCATTTTGATGAAGAAGTCGCTCCGGGTCTGACCGTTTGCCTTTTGGCTTTTGACCTGTGTCCGGATTATCTGCTGCCCATCGTTACCTGGCGTTGGAGCGCGATGGCTTCCTGGTTGTTGGCATCAAGCCTGATGGCGTTGTTGGCATACTTGGTCGCTTCTCCACGGTCGCCCCTTTCGAGAAAGATGCGTCCCAGCAGGATGTGCCCGTCAATCAGCTTTGGGTCCCAGAAGATGGCAGTCTTGAGCACGCTGATTGCCATCTCCTGGTCGCCGCGTCGCAGATAAATGCGACCGATGAGTAGATACGCCTGGCCGTTCATAGGCTCGACGACGAGGACGCGGCGAGCTTCAGTCAAAGCCTCATCATCCTGTCCCGCCGTGTAAAGCTCAAGGGCTTTGGCGAGCAGTTCCTGCGTGTTGCTGTTGCTGGCGGCATCGTTGGCAATCGTATTCTCGCGCACGACGCTGAAGTAGTCATCGCGGTTGAAGGACTGGCGCATACGCGGCCTGACGTCCGAGGTGGTCTGCGACTTCTGCCACTCTGTTTGCCACTTGGCATAGGTCTGTAGATACCTGCGGGCCTGGTCGTCTGCGGCTGCGGCGGCTTCCGCGTTCCCCGTGCGCTCTAAAGATTTGGCGAAAAGAAAGTATGCCTGCCCGTCGCGCGGGTCGCTGGTGATGACGGGGCGCAGTTGCTCTGCGGCCTCAGCGTATTTGCCGGCGAGAAAGAGCGCGTAAGCGTAGTTGAAGCGGACCAGTGGATCGTCCGGCGAGGATTCCGCCGCCCGCGAAAGAAAAGAGAGACCCTGAGTGAGCAGATTTATGCGCACTTCAGGTTTCTTCTCTTCGCGCGAAGCGAGCACGGCAATCGCGCCCGCGTTGTTATAGATGCTGGTCAGAGGCATATCCGAGGTGAGCGGGACGAGCGTCGCCAGCGCGCGGCTAAACTCTCCTAGACGCCAGTAGGCCAGGCTCGCATAAAAAGCTGCCTCAGGATAGAGCGGCTCTTTCTTCTGCGTCTTGTTTGAAGCGCCTTCAGCCGTGCTCTTGAAATCATTCTCGCGATACTTCTGAATCTTGGAGAAAAACTCTGCGGCGTTCTTCCAGTCGTTCTGCTCAAGATAAAGATGGCCCAGCTCGAAGGCCGCCTGCGGGTAGACCGCGCCCGCGTTGGCTTCAGCGTAAAGACGCAGCGCGTTCTTCAGATAGTTGGCGCGCGTCTCTTTATCCGCGGTCTGCACGCCTTTGACGTAGGCTTCAAAAGCTCGCTGCGGAATCTTCGTCGCCTGCTGGACAAACTGATTTTGAGAGAAGGGAAGCGAAGTCTTGTCGCGCTGGTAGAGCACCTGGTAAGCGAGCCGACCCTGCATCGTTTGCAACGTCGTTAGCGCGCCGCCGAAATCATACTCGCGCGAAGCCCAGCGTCCATCGGGCATCGTCTCGCCCATCAGCCGCCCTTCGTTGACCTTGATGACGCGCGCCGTTCCCTGAAGCGAGGCGGGCACATCGCCCTGCGGCGGCGTGACGCTGTACGTGCCGAGGATAATCATCGTGGCCTTTGCTTCGCGCGCAATCTTGATGGCTGTGGCACGAGAGGGGAGCGTCGTCAGAGGCAGCCGGACGCGCTGGTATGCCAACTCGCGCTCGTCCGAAGAGACGACGATCAGGCCGGGCACGTCCAGTAGCTCAGCCAGCGAATCGGCGAAGCTCACACCGACCCAGTTATATTCCGAACGGTTCGAGGTATTCTCAAAAGGCAGGACGACGACTACATCGCTGGCCGTCTGCGTCTGCGCAGAGATGGCTGTGGGGAGCAGGAAAGCGATGACGGCAAACAACAGGGCTGCCGTCAACCTGTGCCTTGCAAAAGACCGAATCAACATGAAAAATCCTTTAAGTATAATAGTTAGCGGCAAAGCGCGCGGCCCGGCCAGGACTCATTTAAGATGCGCTCATCTACGCTCCGGTTGGACCGCAGATGAAGAAACGAGGAACGATGAAAGATGAAGTGGAAGCGATTGGTCCATTGCCTTATTGCTTTATTGGCTCACCGAATCATTGGTCCAATGAGACGGTGATTCAATCTCCTTCATCCTGCGTTCTGCGCTCCGACTTCATCGCTTCTTTGAAAGGCTTCCGCGTAGTCTTTAGCAAACTGGCTAAAGGTCATCGCCTCGCGTCCAGTTATCCGGCGCACCGCGTTTGAGACATGCGCGGCGCTTCCCTCCCTGTAGAAATCAAATAGCCCGACGAGCGCGTCCGCCAGCCACTCGGAAAGACCCACCCCGATCATCCCAGCGCGCACGGCTTCCATCGAGACATCAACATAGCGCACCTCTCTGCCGAGGACAGAGGAGAACTCTGCGGCTAGCTCATCATACGAGAGCGCCTGCGGGCCTGTGATGTCGAAAGCTTTGCCGTCATAGCCTTCTTCGGTGAGCACTGCCTTCGCGACGGCTGCTATATCGCGCGCATCCACGTAGGAGACCTTCGCCGCGCGGAGCGAGCCGTAAAAGACTCCCTGCTCTCTAATCGAATGCGCGAACATAAATGCGTTTTGCATAAAACCGTTCGGGCGCAAGTGTGTGAAAGCGATGCCGGATTGCTCTATGGCCTGCTCAATCAGGTAATGGTCGTGTAGAAGGGTCGGCGCATCTGGTCCAGCGCCGATGGCCGAGAGCTTGACGATGCGGCGCACGCCCGCGCGCCGCGCAGCTTCAATCATGTTCTGCTGCAAACGGACCTGCTCCGGTCCGGGCGTCGAGAGTAAAAAGATACGGTCGATGCCTTCCAGCGCGGGGGCCAGCGTCTGCGGCTGCTCGAAATCGCCTTGAGCGACCTCAACTCCGCCGGCCCTGAGCTTTTCCGCTTTGGCTTCGTTGCGCACGAGTGCGCGGAAATCCGCGCCCGTCCCCGAAAGCTGGTCCAGCAGCAGGCTGCCGACAGTGCCCGTCGCACCCGTCACAAGAATCTTATCCGCCATGCGATACCATCTCCCTTTCGTTGTTGATAAAACAATCGCGAAAGTAAAGCCGCAACTCTAACACTCGGACGGCGGCTCAGCCAAGCCAGCATCCAGAGGGCAACTTGTCCGGCTCGCGTGTGTATGTTAGCTTTCCGCCGAATGCTTTGAGAAATCCACTGCGCGTCGCACGTGTTTTCAAATTCATCAAAGCCGAGCTTTCATGTTCCGTTTACTAATTCCAAAGCTGGCCCGCCCGCGCGCAGGGACCGCCCCCGTTTGAAAGGAATCTTATGACCTGGATTCGCACCGTCTCGCTCGAAGAGGCTGACGAAAAGCTACGGCGAGCAATCGAAGCGCAGCGTGAATTGTACCCGGCAGAGTACGCTGTCCCGATTCATCCGACGCCGGACGGAGGGACTTCCGGCATCGTCGCCTCGCATAGCCTGATACCGGATGCGCTCTATCACGCTTTTGCGACCTTCGGCGTGCTGATGTCGCCGGACCTGCCGCTCACGCGTCAGCAGCACGAGATGATTACGACGCTCGTCTCGGTCAACAACCGTTGTCATTATTGAATCGAATCGCACGCAGAGTTTCTGCGTCGAGTGACACTGGATGAAGAACTGGTCCGGGCGCTACAGGACGACTACAAGACCGCCCCGATTACGGAGCAGGACCGCAAGATGCTTGACTTCGTGGTCAAGCTGACCAGGGATGCGACACAGATTTCCAGGCAGGACCACGAAGAGCTACGCGGCGTGGGCTTCGACGACCAGGGCATCTTGCAGATAACGCTCATCGCCTCATGGTTCAACTACATCAACCGCGTGGCCGATGCTCTCGGTGTCGGAAGAGATTGAGCCTAGAGAGAGAAGGCGCAGCCCTGCGAAAGAATAAACGGCTGCGTTTAAGCGCCCGCGCTTTTCATTTATTCGATTGGGAGTCGCTTTAATTCGGAAGTGAGTCGGCGGTGAATCGTGCTGGACCAGCGTTACTTGCTCGGAATGTCGTCCTCTTCATCCAGCCCGTAGCCGTAATCCCGCTCGACCTTGCAGATTCTAGTCTTATACTGGCGATACCACTTGTCTCTTCCCATCTGCTGGGCCAACAAATGCTCCGTGACCTGCTTCCAGCGCCTGATGCCTTCGAGACTTTCCCAGTAGCAGATGGTCACGCCAAAGCCATCCTCGCCGCGCACGCCCTCCGCTCCGAGAAAGCCTTCCTGCTCGGAGGCCAGCGCAAACATCCTCTCCGCAATCTCGCCATAACCCTCGTCGCCCGGCGTGCGAACCGAGCTAAAGATGACGGCATAGTAAGGGGGTTTGGGCGTCCCTGCGATTTCGTTTTCAGGCATACGGCCTCCGAATCAAGATAAATAGTCAGGGCACATAGCAAAGGCGCTCTGTGTGTGCATTCAAGAGCGAAGAGCATGTTCCGGGAGCAGGCAGCCATAAGAGCATTAACTGCGGGAAATGAGAGATGAAAGGCGTCCCGTACGGGAATCGAACCCGTGTCGCCGCCGTGAAAGGGCGGTGTCCTAGGCCGCTAGACGAACGGGACAAAGAATGACTCAAATTACAGTACATCTTGCTTGAGTGTCAACCGAGCGAGAGGTCTTGGAATCAAGCTCTGACGCGGCCCTTTAAAGAGTCTGCCAACTTAAAAATAAGAGCCTGTATTGGCCGTCGCTTTGATTTCAAATTGGACCAGCAGACTCTTTTTGAATAGTGTCATCATAATATATTGATGAGTTCTCATGCTCTTTTTATCAGGCTGCCTGCGGCGGTCATTGCCCTTAAAAATTGTTCTGTTTTATCATTCAACCGTTTCGGTATGGGCTAAACCATTTGACAGGAGCTGAAAGATTATGACGACCCGTGTCGCAAGCTTTTTACATTTCAAGATAATGGCAACGCTTCCGGTCCTGGCGCTCTCAGTCGCTACGACACTGGCCCAGCATGAGCCTGGGGGCGGCTCGACAATCCAGCTCGGCGATGCGGCGACGGCCAACGTGAGGGGCGTCAGCAGCAGCGGTGGCGCGCGCCCGACTATCAGACGACCCGCACCGAGCAGGGCAGCTTCGACCAGGCCCGTGCGCCGCGCGCGTCCTGTTGGTCCAGGCAGGCCGAGCATGGATGCTGAGGATTATAACGAGCAGGGCGA
>DASWMI010000112.1:0-7790 GCA_036399835.1 Pyrinomonadaceae bacterium
TTCAAACACTTCTTCTGAAAGGCCGCATCGCCGACCGCCAGCACTTCATCCACAATCAGAATCTCCGTCTCCAGATGCGCGGCCACGGCAAAGGCTAATCTCACATACATGCCGCTCGAATAGTGCTTAACCGGAGTGTCTATGAATTGCTCGACCTCTGCAAAGGCGACGATCTCATCGAATTTTCTCTTAATCTCCGCCTTGCGCATCCCTAGGATTGCGCCGTTCAGATACACGTTCTCGCGCCCGGTCAACTCAGGGTGAAAGCCCGTGCCGACTTCGAGGAGCGAGCCGACGCGACCGTTAATCTCGGCAAAGCCTGTGGTCGGGTGCGTGATGCGTGAGAGGATTTTGAGCAGCGTTGATTTGCCTGCGCCGTTGCGACCGATGATGCCGACCACTTCGCCGCGCTTGACCTCGAAGGAAACATCCTTGAGCGCCCAGAAAGTTTGATGACCGTTGCGGGTTTCGGCGGAAGTTGATTTCAAGGCGGAGCGGAGGCGGCGGTAAGGCGCGGCGACAGCGTCCGTCAGGACATCGCGCAGCGCCTTGTAGCTTTCTCGCTGGCCGAGGCGATACTTTTTGCTCAGTCCCTCGCAGCGGATGGCTATCTCGCTCATAAAATTTCAGACCACGTCGGCGAAGACCTTCTCCATCCGCCGGAAATAATAGAGGCCGCTCAGGAGCAGCAGCAGGACGACCGCGACCGAGACTGCCAGCATTGGTCCAGGGCCTTCCGTCTTGCCGAGCAAGGCCCAGCGAAAACCCTCCACGACGCCCGCCATCGGGTTGAGTCCGTAGAGCGGTCGCCACCTTTGAGGGACGAGCGAGCTGGGATAGGCGACGGGCGTCAGGAAAAGCCAGAACTGCGTCAGGAAAGTTAAAGTGTAGCGCACATCGCGGTACTGCACGTTAAGCGCAGAGAGCCAGAGACCAACGCCGAGCGCCGTCAGCACAGCGAGCAGGATAAAGAGAGGCAGCGCGAGGATGGCCCAACCATGCGGCACGATACGATAGTAGGCCATCATCCCGAGCAGCACGACGAAGGAGATGGCAAAGTCTACCAGCCCGCCGAGCACAGACGAGATGGGAACGACCAGACGAGGGAAATAGACTTTCGTGATGAGCCGTTCGTTGGCGACGAGGCTATTGCTCGATTCGGCCAGCGAGTGTGCGAAGAGTTGCCAGGGGAGCAGCGCGCAGTAAGTGAAGATCGGATAAGGGATGCCGTCAGACTTGATACCGGCCAGCCTCCCGAAGAAAAGGCTAAAGACGAGCATCGTCATGACGGGCTGGATGATGGCCCAGGCCGCGCCGAGCGCAGTCTGTTTGTAGCGCACCTTGATGTCTCGCCAGGTCAAGAAATAGAGCAGCTCCCTGTATTGCCAGACCTCTCTCAGCCCCAGCGAGGCCCACCCCGTCTGCGGCCTTATCAACAGCGTCTGCAACTCTTCCATCCCCGCTGGCTTCGATTCGGCAACCATAATTAAGAAAACGATGAATGCGGCAATGATGAGGGATGAAGTAAAAGCTATTGGACCATTATCCTTATAGCTTTTACTTCATCCCTCATCATTCACGGCTCATCGTTGCTCTTTCACCCTTGCGAGCCTGCCGCAACCTCGCCGTCCTCTTCATCGGCTTTGTAGTAAGCTGACTGGTAGTAGCGATGATAGTAGTAATAGTCATGCGAGCGCAGGTTGACGTTGTTGAGGACGACGCCGAAAATCTTCGCCCCGACATCGTAGAGCAACTGCTTTGAGCGCCTGACCACATGGCGCGAGCTTTTGCCGCCGTGGACCACCAGCAGCACGCCGTCCACCATGGACGCGATGAGCACGCCGTCCGTGAAGGAGGTTATCGGCGGGGAATCCACGATGATATGCGTGAAGGTGGACGAGAGCGTGGCTATCAGGCGTCGCATCTGCTCGGAGCCGATTAATTCAGCGGGGTTGGGCGGAATCGGGCCGGAAGTCAGGACGTAAACGCCGCTCGGCCCATGCTGCTCTATGGTCGAGAGCATCTCGGCCTCGCTCATGTCGCTTGAGAGAATCGTGCTCAGGCCGTTGCGGTTGAGCAGCTCATAGATGGAATGCAGACGCGGGCGGCGCATGTCCGCATCTATGATGACTACGCTCGCGCCAGTCTGGGCCAGCGTGAAAGCTGTGTTGACGGCTGTCGTCGTCTTGCCTTCCCCGGGCAGGCTGGAGGTGACGAGCAGCGTCTTCGGCGCGCGGCCTGCGGTCGAGAGCAGGACAGACGTGCGTAGCTGGCGATAAGCCTCCGCCATGGGCGAGCGCGAATCAAGATTGACCAGCAGCTCGTTGCTCAGGTTCCCATTGCCGTGACCGTTGCGCGTCTGTAAAGCGCCGACGGCGGGCATCAGCTTGCGCCTGGAAGAGCCGCCGGCGGCGGGAATCACGGCCAGCGCGGGCAGCCGCAGCATACGCTCGACATCATCCGTAGAGCGAACGGTATCGTCCAGATATTCCAGAAAGAGCGCCAGCCCTACGCCAAAGCAGAGCGATGCGATGAGCGCCATCATGACCGCGCGCAGACGAGCCGGACCAATCGGAAAGTCCGGCGTCAGGGCGTGGTCCAGGACAAAGATGTTATTGGGAGTTCCGGCGGCGACGACATCATTCTCTTTGGCTCGCTGCAAGAGGCCGTCCAGAAGATTCTTGTTGGTTTCAATCTCCTGCTGGATGATGCGATAGTTGATGGCAGCCTCGTTCTGCGTCAGCGTCTCGGCCTTCTGCTTGTTGAAGGACTCGCGCAAAGCATCCTCTTTCGCTTTGGCCTGGCGATAACGCGTTTCGAGGTTGGTCAGGATGCCGGAGGATGAACGCTGGCGAGTCTCCTTGAGCTGCTTTTCGAGAACGTTTATCTGTGCCTGGGCCTCTTTGACCTCGGGCCACTCCTCCGTGTTCTCGACCAGGAGCTTATCGCGTTCCTGTTTGAGTTTGGCAAGCTGGCTCTCTATCTCATCACTTCTTTTTTCGGAATCCGAGAGCGATTCGGCTGCGCCGGGTGCTTGCGCCGCGCGCAGGGAGGCTTCTGCGGACTTGCGATCATTTTCGGCTTCGAGAAGTTGCCGGTTGAGACCCGCGAGACGCTCGACCACCACGTTCTGGTTATCGCTGAGCGAGAGAATCTGATTATTCTTCCCGTAGTTGACGAGCTTTTCTTCGCCCGTGCGAATCTCCGCCTGTAATTCCGCGATGCGCTTGAGCAGGTAATCGCCAGTGGTATCGCTGGTCTCGTTCTTCTTCTCAAGATTCATGAGGACGAAGGTATCGACAACGGCGTTGACGACCTTGGCGGCGACCTGCGGGTCCGAATGGCTAAAGCGCACGTTGATGAGCCGCGTGTCTTTGATATAACCGGCGCGTGTTTCCTTGACCGGCTCGACCTTTAGCCCGCCCTGTATCGCTCCGACAAAGGGCGCGAGCTTTTTGGCTTCCACCAAATCTTCACCGACGGCGGGCGAGACTGGCCGAGTCGTCACCGACACTTCTGCCTGCGAGCTGTTCTGTTCCTCCTTGTCCTTGACCTCAAAGCCAGCCATGCGCATCAGCGATTGCCAGGTTGAGCGCGTGCGTTGCGGTCTGGTGAAAGCCTGGTTGTGCTCAAGGTCCAGCGTCTTGACGACGCGCCGGAGCAGGCCCGGGCTGGTCAGAATCTGTAGCTGCGTGTTGAAGTAGGCGGGGTCGTTGGTCTGCCCGCCATAGATAATCGGATTGCCCTTGGCGACTCCGGCCAGCGCGGGGTTGCGCTCAAGGTCAACCTCGACGCGCGCCTGTGATTCATAGATGTCGGGCTTGCGCGCCATGTAAACAGCCGAGAGGATGGTGACGAGCAGGGCTATGCTAAAGACCAGCCAGAGGCGCTTACGCACCGCGCGCCAGTAATCTAGCAGATGGGCCTCGCCCTCGGCGCCGTTTTCCACTCCGTAATTGACGACCGCGGGCGTCGCCGGAAGCAGCTCATCAGGCCGCGCCATTTCCTGTATTTCCGTGACCCTCTTGGTCAACTCGCGTGATTCTTTCATCTTTTCACCTGCTTCAAGGCCATGCGGCGCTTCGTCAAACTGGACCAACTCCTGCGCGCGTCTGGTCTGACATCTCTACGGCTGAGAGAGAGCCGCGATGTCGCTCGTTTTCTTTATGGAATAACTCTCACGGGAAGCTGCGAGACAGCCGGTGCAATCGTCCCGACAAGGCTACGCAGAAAGCTCTTGCCCCCTGATTGCGGGACATCAACAATATCGTTGGCCTGCAAGGCTATGTCCTCAGCCTGGCGTTTCTCAATCGCCTTGAGGTCCACAAAAATCTCCTGCTTGACGCCGCTTCCGGGCTGTTGCCGGATAACACGCACGCGCGACTTCTTCGTGTCCAACCCCGTCCCTCCGGCCATCGCGATGGCACGCGAGACCGTAATCGGCTCTTTGAGCGAAATGGCCGTCGGCTTGATGACGTTGCCGACGACGTAAACCTGCTCGGCCTCTAGGACGGAGATGATGTCGCCCTGCCTGACGAAAGGGTTGGCATTGGGCGCGCCGCTCAGCGTCTCCTTGAGCCTGTAGGAAACGATGCCCTTCGTCGCGCTCTCGCCCGAGGCCATCTCCTGCGCTTCCATCTGCTCGCACAAAGGCGGTCCGCCCGTGTGGACCACCTGCACCGTCTGGCCTGCCCTCTCTGAAGGCCCGCCCGCAAAAGTCAACATCTCAAGCAGCGTCACCTGCCGCTGTAGCTTGAACTGCCCGGGCTGGCCCACAGCGCCGATGACCGCCACCGGCTGCGACTGAAAATCCTTGACGAAGACATCAACATGCGGATGCCGCTTGTACTTCAGATACTTTTCAGCAATCGAGGCCGCCAGTTGCGCTTCGGTCAAACAGGCCGCCTGAATATCGCCATCTATCATGGGCATTTGAATCATCCCGCGCTGGTCCACTCTGACAGCTTCGCGCGAAAGCTCGGGCGCTTTGAGCACGCGTATGTCGAGCACGTCGCCAGGGCCTAGCCGATAGCGGTCGTCTGTCTGTGCCGGAAGCGCCGCGCGGGTAACAGGCGACTTTGCGGCGGGCTGTGGCTGAGGCGGAGCGCCAGCGGGAGCTGCGGTCTGCGCCTGTGCCGCACACGCCGCCAAACAGAGGAGCGCGAGCAATAGCTTGATTCTCATCCCGAACAGTTTCGGGCAAACGCCGCCAGATAGGTTTGAATTTCTCATGAAGGCCCTTCTTTATTTTCCTGACATCCCCAGTCGCCTGGAGGCCAGCGCCTCGCGCACATGATTGGGATGGGCTAGATTGAGAACCGTATTACTGAGGAGAACCATCAGCTCTTCGTGCTCGCGGTTGAATGCCCCCGTCAACGGGCGATCACCGAGCTTGACGACTATGCCCTCCCTGACCCATTGCCAGAACTGTGCCTGCGTGGTCCAGAACTCTTTACGGTCACGGCAGATGACGAGCGCCGTTTTCTTCTTCTTCTGTCTTTTCTTGGCAGCCATCTTAAAAAAGCCCGTCCTTCTCGAATACACTTCTGCCATCGCCTGAGCTGGCAGCCCTCGCGCTTAACTTAAAGCGCATGGCGGCAGTCACGCCGGACCCCGAAAGGGGAAGCCTCTCTCGCGAAGCAGCATCCTGATTGTCAAAAGAAAGTTGCGCGCTCGAATTCTCTAACAGTGACGCGCAAATTTCCTGCACGGCCATTGGTCAGCCGTGCCCGTTCGACTGCTCTCCTTCTCGCGTCAACAGCCGCGAGACCAGCTCCGTGCGGCGGCGCACACCAAACTTGACGAAGATATGGCGCAGGTGAAACTTGACCGTCTGCTCGCTGACCTTGAGCTTGAGGCCGATCTGCGCGTTGGTCAGTCCTTCGACGCAGCAGAGCGCGACCTGCGCTTCTCTGCGGCTCAAATTATTCAGACCGGCGACGCGCTCGATGGCGAGGCCGAACCCTTTGCGTTTATGTGCGTGAATCTCCTGCGGGTACGGGGCGAGACCCATCATGCGGCGGCGCGCGAAAATCTCCTGCGGGCTAAAGACCAGATAGACAGAGCCTATGCCCTGCGGCTGCGAGTCTCCGGCTACCTTCTGGCTCTCGACGCTGAGCTTATCGAGCAGCCCTTGCAGAGCACGCCGGATAGTGGCGTAGCCCTTGATGCCCGTCAGCGCACGCAAGCTCCCGGGGCTGAAAGCGCCGAGCCGCGTCCCGACGGCTGCCGTGGCGACGCGCATCGCCTGATACAGCCTGTGCTCAAGAGGCGTGTGGCTCAGCGCCAGCAGCGCCATGCCCTGCTCCTCCGAGATGTGTTCAAGATGCTCACCAAAAGGGTAGGTGAAAGGCTCTGGCACACCGCCTGGCTGGGTTTCCGGGGGACTCATTTTGGAATCAGGGTGATTAATTCGCGGCAAGCAATGAGGCGACCGAGCGCTTCACTTGATCTCAGGAATCAAACACACTCACAAATGCTCTGCATCTCGAACCCTGTGTCGAGCCACAAGGCTTCGAGAGCCATTAAATTTTCAGTTGACCAACAGACAAAACATGAAGAGCGACTTGCGCCGCGCCTCCTCAACCGCGCGCCGCTTCTCTGGGTGAGAAAGCCAGCACGGAAGGAGTAATTCTGCGCGGTCAGAGCCTACTTCGCTCCAACTTCGATGTCAAGCCTGGATGACTCAGAGCGCCGAACGCTTTCCGCCAGCCTGTTAAGCCACGCCGCCATCATCTGCACGGCTTAACAGGCCGGGCCGGATGTTTTAAGTTTCGCTTAATTCCGCGTCAATCATCTCGCACCAGAGATGTGCGATAGTGATATGCGCCTCTTGAATCCTGGAAGTTCTGGCCGCCGGGATGATGAGCGCCATCTCGCAGAGCTTTGCCAGTTGGCCGCCGTCGCCGCCCGTCAAAGCGAGCGTGCGGCAGTTGACGGCGCGCGCGGCCTCTGCGGCCTTGAGGATGTTGGGAGAATTGCCGCTCGTGCTGATGGCGATAAGTAGGTCCGAGGGGCGGGCCAGGGCGTCAACCTGTCTGGAAAAAATCTCTTCAAAGCCGTAGTCGTTGCCGAGCGCCGTGAGGGCTGAAGTGTCTGTCGTGAGGGCCACTGCACGCAGAGCGCGTCTTTGCCGCTCGTATCTGCCGACCAGTTCCGCCGCGATGTGCTGCGCGTCCGCGGCGCTGCCGCCGTTGCCGCAGAGCAGAATTTGACGGTCCTCCCTCAAGGCGCGGCAAATCATCTCGCCCGCCTGCTCGATGGCAGGCAGGCTATCGCTGAGCAAGTCCTGCATCACTGAGAGATGCTCACGCAGCGACGAAGCGAGAAGGTCCGTCCTCTCTTCAACCGACCGATTATTCGTCATCATCAGATAGTCAAAAGCCGAACAAGCTTAACTCTTAAAATCGCCCGACTACTCTAGTGCGTAGCGTGTCAGTTATGCAACTGGCTCGCTCTCTTTGAGAGCAGGACGCGCGCCGCGCCCGCTTCATTTTGTCGCCGAGATAATCTATACCTTCAAAGTGTTCAAGGGGCGAGCCGTCAACGCTTGCCTATTGCGACGCGGAGCATGTAGTCTTTGACTTCTGAAATTCTGGCTGGCCGGTGTCAATCTTAATCGCATTCCTCTTAAACTTATGACGACCTCAACCCCCATGCTGCGGCAATATCATGAGCTAAAGCGGCAGCATCCAGGCACGCTTCTCTTCTTCCGGCTGGGTGATTTTTACGAGCTGTTTTTCGATGATGCCATTACAGGCTCGCGCGAGCTGGAGATTACGCTGACCGCA
>DASWMI010000113.1:0-32205 GCA_036399835.1 Pyrinomonadaceae bacterium
GTGTAAGACAACGGCGGCGCCAAGAATAAAGATAAAAGCCAGCGGACCCTGAAAACCCCAGTACTTGTAGACCAGCACGAGGGCCACGAGAATCGAAGCGAGCATCAGTAACTTTCTTGAATTACGCATCAGAACAAACTCTCATTTCCTGCATATAAATTGCCTAAAGCTTCTCACCATATAGCCTTAGTGTCATTCGCCCCACGCGGGGTTGTATACGAGTTTACGCAAGCCGACTAACAAAGGCAAAGGGAAAACTGTCACGGCGCGAATCCTTAATCGTAAAGAGAGAACGGATAAAGAGCGTGTGAGCTTCGGATTGACGATTCGCGCGTTTTTTATCTTCCGGCAGGAGCGTGGGAATCTCTTCTGATGCGCTCTATGGCTTCGAGGGCGGAAAGACGCGCGGCGCTGTCTGTCTCAAGCACTACGTCAAGATTCTCGACGGCGCGCGTTTGGTGCTGGTCCATCACGGTTTCGATGATGCGCGGAATGTCTGTCAGCGAGATGCGCTCGCTGATAAAGGCACGGACGGCCTCTTCGTTGGCCGCGTTCATCGCGGCTGGAAGCGTGCCGCCCTGCCGCAGGGCGCGGTAAGCGAGCGCGATGCAGGGAAAGCGCTCTGTGTCTGGCGCTTCAAAATGGAGCGCGGAGAGTTGTGTCAGATCGAGCGGGGGCAGACCGCAAGGGTGTCGCTCAGGATAAGTCAACGCGTACTGAATTGCGTGGCGCATGTCCGTCACGCCGAGCTGCGCGATGACCGAGCCGTCCACCAGCTCGATCATAGAGTGGACCACAGATTCGGGATGGACCACGATAGAGATTTCGTCTGCGCCAAAACCGAAGAGCCAGCGAGCTTCGATGACTTCCAGCCCCTTGTTCATCAGCGTCGCCGAATCAATAGTGATTTTCGCGCCCATGCTCCATGTCGGATGGCGCATGGCTTCGGCGACCGTCGCGGTCTCCATCTCCTGACTGGTCCGGTTGCGAAACGGCCCGCCGGAGGCGGTCAGAATCAGCCTGCGCACTTCTGCGCGCTGCTGCCCGCGCAGGCATTGATGGAGGGCATTGTGTTCGGAGTCTACCGGCAACAACTCCGCGCCCGAAAGCTCTGCGGCGCGTGTCATCAGCTCGCCCGCCATGACGAGCGTCTCCTTGTTGGCGAGCGCGACGCGCTTGCCAGCTTCTAGCGCGCGCAGGGTCGGGACAAAACCTATCGCGCCGACCGTCGCAGAAACCACGCAGTCCGCCTCCGCGTGCGTCGCGACCTGGACCAAACCCTCTTCACCGATGGCTATCTTCGGCAGGTCCAGGTCGCGCTCGAAGAGCAGCGCGCGAAGCTCCGCCGCGGACTCTTCGGTTTCGACGGAGACCAGTCGCGGAAGATAGCGCGCGACCTGCTCTGCGAGCCGCTGCATGTTGCGCCCCGCGCCGAGCGCGACGACGCGGAAAGCTTCTTCGCCGAAGGTCTCAACCACGCGCAGCGTGTTGCAGCCAATCGAGCCGGTCGAGCCTAAGATGGCAATCCCTCTGGTTCTCATCAAGTTTATTGTCCGGGCGGAGCTGGTCCATATTTGTTCATTAAATCAACGGTCTCGCCCGCCTCGTTGACGTATGAAGCATCCGTCACGCGCCACTCGCGCCCGTTCCTGTACATCAATTCGACGCTCGCGTTGACCTTCCGCTCTTCGCCGATGACCTTCAGATGAAGCGTCGCGTGGCCGTCCGAATTCTGCACGTTGACGCTGCCCGAAACGATCGAGCCGAAATCCTTGACCTCGCCGATGTCTTCTTTCAATTTCTGATTGCTACGCAGATAATTCTTTGCCGTCTCAGCCGCCTCGCTGTGGCCTATCGAGTAGAAGACGATGCCCACAATCGCGCCGACGAAAAGCGCCACCAGCAGAATTATCCCGCCGATGATACTTGCGATAAGAATGACCAGCTTCTTCGTCGTCATACTCAATTAAGCAGATTTCAAAATCAGCCACAGAGGCACAAAGACACGGAGAAGATAAAACAGGATGTGATAAGAGTTTTCAACTCATCTTTCCTTCTGATGCTCTGTGTCTCTGAGCCTCTGTGGCTGATTTTCGTTTTCACTGAAAGTAGATTCGTCCGAAATAGTAGATGAGCGGCGCGTTGAAGAGCAAGCTATCGAGCCGGTCGAGCAGGCCGCCGTGTCCCGGCAGAATGCTGGCGGCGTCCTTTGCGCCCGCGCCTCGCTTGAGCGCGCTTTCCGTCAAATCTCCGAGCACGCCGAGCACGTTCATCACAGCCGCGAGCGGCAGTGCCCATTTCAAGGGCAGCTCTCTAAAAAACCAGAAGTGGGCCAGCGTTGCCAGCAAGAGGCTCGCCAGCATCCCTCCGACAGCTCCCTCCCAGGTCTTTCCAGGGCTGATGGCGGGCGCGAGCTTACGCCGACCCAAAGCCCTTCCAGTGTAGTACGCGCCCGTGTCCGAACCCATAATGACCAGAAAGAAGAACGAGAGCAAATGTGCAGAGAGCGTTTGATCGAATCCTGTGCGCACGGCGACGAGGTGCCCGCCGAGCAGGACGACATAAAAGACGCCGAGCAGCGTCGCGCCCGTAGAGGCCAGCATCTTCTCGAAGGGTGCACCCCTCAGCATCGCAGCCGTGAGGACGGCGATAGTCAGAGAGGGCAGGAGCATGAGTAGCAATAAGGGGTCGTTAAAGATAAAGGCCGTGAACAATCCGACCGCTCCCAGATAGCCCAGGGCGGCGTCCGCCTTAATCTCGCGCCGCCGTGCCAGCACCCAGAATTCAAATAGCCCCGCGACCATCGCCGCCATCGCCAGCAGCACAAAGAGCGCCAGCAATTTTTGAATCAGGATCGAAGCAATCAGGATGGGGAGTGCGATGAGGGCCGTGATGATGCGCCGGAAGTCGGAAGATTTTTTACCGGCGTTCGCCGGTCTGCTCTGTTGTTTACTCAATGTGTGTTTTCAATCCGCAACTTTGAAGATTCCAGACCCGGCTCGATTCAATCTCTAAAATTCCAGCTCCGCAAACAGTTCTTCGTCGGTCCAGACTTTTTCTTCAAAGGTTTCCATAAACAATTTTCGGCTGACCGTTTACTTGGCGTGGGCCACCAGCTTTAAGCCTCCGAAGCGGCGGTCGCGGCGTTGGAAATCGAGTACGGCTTCCAAGAGTTGGACGCGGCGGAAATCGGGCCACAGTGTTTCGGTCACGTAAATTTCGCTGTAGGCCGCCTGCCACAAAAGGAAGTTTGAGATGCGCAGCTCGCCGCTCGTGCGGACCAGCAGGTCCAGGTCCGGCAGACCGTTTGTATAAAGCTCGCGCTCGATGCCTTCTTCCGTCAGGGACTCGGGCGCGTGCCCTTCGGCGACGAGCCTCTGGACGGCGGCGCGCACGGCATCGACAATCTCTGCGCGCCCGCCGTAGTTCAAGGCGACGGAGAGCGTCATACCTGTATTCCGGCTGGTCTTTTCGGTCGCCCTCGAAATCTCCCGACGAACATTCTGGGCCAGCCCTTCAAGTCGCCCGATGGCTTGAAAGCGTATGTTCTGTCGGTCAATCGCCTCCAGCTCAAGCCGCAGATAGCGCCTCAGCATACGCATCAGCGCGTCAACTTCGAGACGCGGGCGTTTCCAGTTTTCGGTCGAGAAGGCATAGAGCGTGAGCGCGCCCAGACCGAGGCGTGCCGCCGTGTCAACAGAGGCGCGCACGGCTTCGACCCCCGCGCGATGACCGGCGATGCGCGGCTGCCCGCGCTGCGCAGCCCAACGCCCGTTGCCATCCATGATAATCGCGACGTGGCGCGGCAGTCGCTCCCAGTCAATGCTCGCGAGCAGCATCTCGTCGTGCGTCCCCTTCTGCACGACCTCGGCAAAATCTGCGAGCATCCAGTCCTCCAGTGAAAAGCAGAACTAAAAAAGGTAAGAGGTCAAAGTCAAGTCAGGCGACGAACACTTTTTTAAAAAGCGTCTTGCTCAGCGCCTTTGCCTTTGACCTTTTGCCTTTTTACTTCGCGGCTGCTTCGATGTCAATCATAATGCACGCGCATCAGCGTCAGGCCGCAAGGCTGCGCCGTGACAGCCGCGCGCGGACGCTCGCCTGTCTCGATCATGCGCCGGACATCTTCATCATCAAGCTCTCCGCGACCGACCGCGAGGAGCGTTCCGGCAATCGTCCGCACCATGTAACGCAAAAAACCGTCCGCGCTCACGCTGAAGCTGATTAAGCGTCCCTGCCCGCGCTCGCTCCAGTCTTCCCTGACTTCAAGCTCCGTCAGACGACGGACGCGAGATTTGACATCAGACTGCGCAGAGGAAAAGGCCGTCCAGTCATGCTCGCCTAAAAAGAGCGCGGCGCAGGCTTTCATCTTTTCGAGATTGACGGGCCGCGCCTCCTGATGAGCATAACGCGACCAGAAGGGAGACGCGAACCGCTCGTTAAAGATGCGATAGAGATATGTCTTGCCGCGCGCGTCGAAGCGTGCGTGAAAATTATCCGGCACAACTTCGGCTCGGACGACGCGCACATCCACGGGCAGATGCCAGTTGACAGCCTGGCAGAGACGCTCCCGCGCAAACTCGCCTTCAAGCTGCACGCTCGCCTCCTGCGCGACAGCATGCACGCCCGCATCCGTCCGTCCAGCCCCGTGCAACAAGACCTCTCGCCCTTCGAGCACAGAGAGAGAGCGCGTCAGCTCGCCCTGCACCGTGCGCCTTCCCGGTTGCATCTGCCAGCCATGAAACTCCGTGCCGTCATACTGAATCGTCAGCCGATAGTTCATAAGCGAGTGATAAGTGACAGGTGACAGGTAACAGGAAAGAACAAGCTTTTTATCTTGTCACCTGTCACTTGTCACCTGTTACGGTTTTGCGGCTACCGGGCTTGATTGCGGGAACGCCGCGTGCGCAGAGTTCGCAGGATGCAGCGGCGACAGAGGGGACATCTAGTGTGGCGAGGGATGCGCGGGGCACGCCGACATCCGCGAGGCCGGAGGAGCGGTCAATAATCGAGCCTGCGCCGAGGACGCGCCCGCCCGCCGCCTGCAAGCTCTCTATCGTCTCGCGCGTAGAGCCGCCCGTCGTGATGACATCCTCTATCACGACCAGGCTCTCGCCCGGCCTCACTGTGAAGCCGCGCCGCAAGGCCATGCGCCCCTGCTCGCGTTCGGTCCAGATAAACTTTGCGCCGAGCGCGCGTGCCACTTCGTAGCCGATAACAAGACCGCCGATGGCCGGCGCGGCGACCGTTTCGGGCTGCTGGTCCAGAAAATGTGCGGCCAGGGCGCGGCCAAAGCTTTCGGCTTCCGTAGGGTGTTGAAGGACGAGCGCGCATTGCAGGTAGAGCGCAGAGTGCAGCCCGCTTGAGAGGATGAAGTGGCCTTCGAGCAGCGCGCCCGTGCGTTTAAATCTTTCGATGACCTCCCGCCCTAGCATCCTTCGCACCTCATCCCAAATTCCAAAAAATTGGTCCACGCGTTAAAATGGCATCCGATGAACCCGCGCCGCAATCTCGTCTCGGATTCCCTGCTCGTGCAGGAGACTATTAATATCTTGCGCGTCTGCGGCGGAAGCGCGCCCGCCACAGTCATCGCCGACAACGTGCTCAAGCTCCCGGACCTGGAGAGCGACCTTGCCACGCTGCTCATCGCTGACCTCATCAAGGACGACCATCGGCTGCGTCTATCGGACGGGCTGCTGGTCGAGCTGGTCTGCGAAGATGTTGAAGCGCGGCTGCTCCATGAAGCCGATTTCGTGGTCGTTGACGTGGAGACGACCGGGGCGAAGATGCCGCCGAGCCGCGTCATGGAGATAGGCGCTTACCGCGTCAGCCAGGGGCGTATCGTCGCCGAGTTTCAGACATTGGTCAACCCGCAAATGGCTATCCCGCCCTTCATCTCCAACCTCACGGGAATCACGGACGAGATGGTCATGGACGCGCCCGTCTTTGCGGAGGTGGCCGCAGACTGGCTCGACTTCGCGGGCGAAGCCGTTCTGGTCGGGCACGATTCGGCCTTCGACGTGCGCTTCCTCAACCACGAGATTGCGCGCGTCTTTCCAGGCAGCCGGATGATTAATACGCATCTCTGTACGGTCAGGATGGCGCGCCGCGTCCTGCCCGGCCTCTTAAACTATCGCCTGCATACCATCGCCGAGCACTTCGCGATTCAGCTCACCAACCATCACCGCGCAGCCGAAGACGCACGCGCTACCGCCGAAATCTTTATACGCATCCTCGAACGCCTGCACGAACACGGCGTCCGCGACGTGGGCCAGGCCAGACTCTTTAAAATCGGGACCTAGACGTGAGAGATGAGAGGTGAGAGATTGGAGCTTAGAGGTCCGGGGTTAACTTCCCTTCTTCACCGACCTCCGCCCGCTGGCCTCTGCCCTCTACTCTTTTCCGCCAAATGTTTCTTCCGACGAAGAAGGCTATCAGGAGCATGGCGACGCAGAGACCCACGTAAGGGTAGTAGTGCGCGAGCAGGTCTTTGGCGTGGTCGCCGTAGCGTGCGGCGAGATAGCCTTCGAGCAGAAAGCGAAAGGCGCGACCGATGCCGACGGCGACGGCAAAACGCACGACGCTCAAGCGAAAGACGCCAGCCGTGACGACAAAGAGCTTGAAGGGAAAGGGCGGCGGCAGAACTGCCGCGACGAGCACCGAGAGCACATCGTAGCGGTCAATCAAATCCTTGACGCGCGCCTGCTTGGCTTCGGAAAAGCGCGCGAGCGCACGGCCTCCCGCGCGCCGCGAGATGTAGTAGAGAACCAGGCAGCCCGCGACCGAGCCTAGAGTGGCCGAGGCAGCATAAATCGCCAGCCAGTTTGGGCGATGCGCCGTCAGGATAATCATCACCGCGTCGGGGCCGCCCGGCATCGGAATCATCGCAGAGTCCAGCAACGCGATGGCGAAGAGACCGAATGGACCAAAGCTGACAAGATAATCCGAAACCTTCGTCAGCCCTTTTGTCATCTTACGCAGCAGCCATTTCAAGCTCTTGTTCCAACCCCCTCTCTTTTGCTAGTCGGCTTCGGGCGCGATGTTCTCTTCTTCCTCAAGGGGCGGGCGATTTCTATGCGTCAGAAAATAGACGGCGAGACCGAGCAGGCAGACGACGAGGACGATGCCCAGGATGAGCGCGCCGCGTTGTTTGATGAAATCCAGCACATGCTCGCCGTAAAAGACCGCGAGCGTGCCTTCGATGTAGTAACGGAGCGAACGCGCAATCATAATCGTCACGATAAAACGCCAGCGCGGGTATTCGAGCGTGCCCGCAGTCGCCACGAAAATCTTGAAGGGCATCGGCGGCGGCAAGAGCGCGGGAACGGCCAGCGCCAGAAATCCAAAACGCGCATAGGCACGCTCGACGCGCACGATGTGGTCCGCTCGAAAGCGTCTGCGCAGGACGGCCTGACCGCCGCGCCGCAGGATGGTGTAGAGCAGCAGGCATCCGAGGACCGAACCGGCAGCCGCGAAGAGCGGAAAATAGAGGACCGCCGAAGGGTCTCTGGCGCAGCGCATGACGACCAGGTAATCGTTGATTTCGGGAAGCGAGAGCAGCGAGGAATCGAGCGCGCCGATGATAATCATGGAGGGCGCGGCGACGTACATCGGCACGCTGATGACGAAATATTCGAGCCACTCGACAGTGCCCCGGAATGCGTTTTGAAGCCAGTGCGCGGCGGCCCACAACCAATCGAACATAGCTTTAGTCACAGGTGACAGATGACAGGCAAGCATAAGCTTTTATCCTCTCACTTGTCACCCATCACCTGTGACCACTTTTTATTTGACGGGAATAAAGACGGGCGGCGTGTCGTAGGTCACGCCGAAGGTGACGCCGGAGCGCGGGCTAAAATCCGTCAGCCCCTTGATGCCCGCGAAATCGAAGCGCAGACCGGAAGCCTTGATCTGCATACCCAGACGCGCTTCCGATTGTGATTCGGTCCCGCGTGGACCAGTGCCCGGTCTGGTGTTGGCGCGCCCGTTGACCTCGCCGACGAAAAAGAATTGCCGGTTGTAACGGAAGATGCCAGCGAAGCCGTAGGTCACGACGTCGTTCTGCGAGAAGAGTTGGGTCGGCGCAGTGAGGATGGCTAGGCCCAGGTTGCCAAAAGTATTAAAGCGTCCCTCGTGCCCGAACTTTTTGCCGAAGAGGACCTGCCCGAAAGCGTCCGTCGTGTTGAGGCCGATGCCGCGCGCCTGGTTCGAGTTTGGCAGCTTGACGCCAAAGCGAAAGCCCAGCGAAGGCCCGCGCCTCGTTTCGTTTCTGAGCTTAATCTTGGTCGAGAGCGTGAAATCGCCCGTGTCGTTGGTCGAGTTGGTGAGCGCCGGATTGAAGCCTAGCTGAATCGGCGTCGGGACGGTCGCCGAATTGATGCTCAGGAAATTCTGGGCCACGCCCTCAAGCTGGAATTCGACGTTGGGCGAGAGGCCGACGTTGATGCCTATCACGCCGACGCGCGTCAGGTCGCCCGTCAGACCTGAGACCGGAAACTTCGCGCCCTGCATAAAGTCTATCCCCGCTTCGAGGCGTATCGTGCCTGGCGGGATGATGTCCACATCTTCGGTCAAAAGCGGGCGCTGCTGCGCGCTCACGCTCAAGGCCGCGAAGAGGAAAAGCGGCAGGAGCGCCAAGGGCATGAACTTTGAAAAGTTGCTTTGCATTGAATCCAAGACCGTTTCCCGAAAGATGAAGGAAGAGCGATAAAGCCTGAGCTTTAAAATAATCTCGTTGGCACAAGCTTGCTGAAAGCCAGGCGGATTGTAGCGGTTGGGATGCAAGAGCGTCAATGAATGAGTGAGATTAACCACGCGAGCAGCGGTTTCGCAAACCGGCAGATGAAAAGAGAAAGATTAAAAAGCAGACTCGTAGTATGCAAATTGCGCGGGGGGGGTGCTATACTGGCATCAAGCTTGATTGAGACTGTTCTTTTGAGAATTCAACACTCGACATCGGGATGAGCCTATAGAGCCTTCTCCTTGTGCCGCCTGCTGTGCTCAGACACGCGACCGGATGAAAAAGGAGATGCCCGTTGCAAAGCGTACCGCGCCCATCAATAGAAAACCATATCCTCGCACGCTTGCCGCAGGAAGATTACCAGCGGCTTGCGCCGCACCTTGAGCCTGTCGAGTTGGCTCATAGTCAAGTCCTTCATCAACCCGACGAGTTGATAGACTATGTTTATTTCCCTCATAACTCGATGGTCTCTTTAATCTCTCACACGGCTGCGGGCGAGAGCGTAGAGGTCGGCATCGTCGGCTTTGAGGGGATGGCGGGCATCTCTTCAGTGTTGGGGGTTGACAGGTCGCCGCACGAAGCGATGGTCCAGATTCCCAATCAGGGGATGCGGGTTGGGGTGCAGGTGCTGCGCGCGGAGTTCAACCGCGGCGGGGCTTTGCACGATATGCTCTTGCGCTATACGCAGTGTCTGCTCTTGCAGACTTCGCAGATCGCCGCGTGCAACCGCCTGCATTCGATTTCCGAGCGGCTCGCGCGCTGGCTACTGATGAGCCATGACCGCTGCATCTGCGAGGATTTACCGTTTACGCAGGAATTTCTCTCGCTCATGCTCGGCGTGCGCCGCGCCGGTGTGACCGAAGCCGCCATCGTCCTGCAAACCGAAGGCTATATTTACTACCGGCGGGGTCACATCAAAATCCTGGACCGGGCAGGGCTGGAAGAGTTTACCTGCGACTGCTACCCGATAGTCAAAGCGGAATTCGACCGGATCACAAGCTGAAAACTCTTTCCCTCAGGCTAAATTCTCACGCCCTCCGGCGCTCTCATTCGAGAGTGCGTAATCGTACAGACAAACTCGCTTTTTCAACCTATGATTCCATCGTTCCATTGGTCCGGATAATTGAC
This sequence comes from Pyrinomonadaceae bacterium, assembly GCA_036399835.1. GTDB lineage: Bacteria > Acidobacteriota > Blastocatellia > Pyrinomonadales > Pyrinomonadaceae > DASYML01. The sequence continues at coordinate 9,866 of DASWMI010000113.1, forward strand.
GTGCAGGCTCGGAAATTCTGGGTGGCGAATCTACGGACGACCGTGCCTAGCGCGTATGCTCTTATCCGGGCGGATGGAACATTACAAGGGGGAGATAAGAGGGGTGGGGTTCGGTGTCTACGAGGCTCACCTTTCTTGCTTTCAAGGCTTAAACCGGACTTCGCATTTGCGCCGCACGGCGAGAAATCAGGAGTGGTTATGCAGACCATAGAGGCGCAGGTTATTGAGCTACGCGAGGGCGGCATCTACAGGCTGCCGGACCAGAGGGAGTTTGTCGTCTGCCGGGCGGCGGACGACGCGGGCTATCTGTTCTACAATCTGGGGACCTGGCGCAGATACGGATTGGCCGAGTACCGTTCGCAGGTCAACGGGCGGATTCTCAGCAGGGGCTATGTCACGCGCTGGCGATTGGAAGATTTGACGGATACAGGGCGCACGGCCTCTAATCTGCAAGCCCTTCACGCTGGCTGAGGGCTAAGCGACTCTCAAGCTACAAACCTCACAGGCCTTTCAAACTCATCATCCTCAATCGCAGAGTCTTTCAGCTCAAGTCATATCTCGCGGCGCGTAAATTTTCAGCACCGGACAAAACCGCCTGTGCTACTATCTGCCTGCTCGTCCGTCAAATCTTCGGATCTTAAATTCCGGCTCTCGGCTTCAGACTTTAAGGACTCATGAAAAGACCTTTTGCCGCCCTCTGCCTGACTCTCGCCATACTCTTTTCCGGCTTCTTCCAGCCATTCCTTCATGTTGCAGCGCAGAGCGCGCCGCCGCCGCAAACAAGCGCGGGCGCGCAGACCATCAAGCTGGCGGGGCTGCGCGCACCCGTCACGGTTCGACGTGACGAACGCGGCATCCCGTACATAGAGGCTGGCAATGATGCGGACCTTTACCTGGCGCAGGGCTATATCACGGCGAGCGACCGTCTCTGGGAGATGGACTTTCTGCGACGAACTGCGCGCGGCGAGCTGGCGGAGATTTTCGGCAAGGCCGTGCTCGAAGAGGATAAGAGACATCGTATTTATGGCTTTGCGCGGCTGAGCGAAGAGTCCGTCGGGCGTGTCTCGCCGCAGATGCGCGCCGCGCTTGAGGCTTACGCGCGCGGCGTCAACGCTTTTATCGAATCGAGGCCGGACGGCGAGTTGCCGGTCGAGTTCAATATTCTTCAGTACAAACCGCGCCCCTGGACTCCAGCCGATTCGCTCATCATGGGCAAGCTGCTCTCCGAAACGCTCTCGACGACCTGGCAGACAGACCTTATGCGCTCGCTTCTCTCCTCTCTTCCGGCGGCCATGCGCGAAGCGCTCCTGCCGGATTCCTCCCCGCTCGACGTGCTCGTCGTCGGCAGCGATCAAGGCTCAGACAAAAAACCAGCCGAGAAGAAGACCGGCCAGGAGAAAAAGAGTTCCGGTGCTTTCTTTGACGAATCGAAGACGGGAGAGATGCTGGCCGAGCTGGCGCGGATACGCGAGACGACCACGCGCTCGCTCAAGCGCGCAGGTTTGTACGCCGAGAATCACGCGGCGAGTAATAACTGGGTCGTCTCGGGCGCGCACACCGCGACGGGCAAACCGCTTCTTGCCAACGACCCGCACCTGCCAGCCTCCGCGCCTTCCATCTGGCACATGGCCTCGCTCAAGGCCCCCGGCCTGCGCGTCGCGGGCGTCACGATTCCAGGCGTGCCCGGCATCATCCTCGGCCACAACGAGCAGATAGCCTGGGGCGCAACCAATCTTGGACCAGACGTGCAAGACCTCTACAGCGAAAAATTCGACGCGAGCCAACCCGGAAAATACTTGACGCCGGAGGGCTGGCGCGCCGTGGAGGTGAGACGCGAAGAGATACGCGTGCGCAAAGATTTTACGTCGAGCGCGACCGAGACCGTCCCGCTCGATGTCAAGCTGACGCGGCATGGACCAATCGTTTTTGAGAAAGGCGGCGCGCGTTATGCCCTGCGCTGGACCGCGCTCGACGCGCAGGCCGTCGAATTCGACAGGCTTTACCAGGCCAACCGCGCTCGCAACTGGAAAGAGTTTCGCGCAGCCTTTCGTGGCTATCCCGGGCCGACGCAAAACTTCGTCTACGCTGACACGGCGGGCCACATAGGCTACATCGGCGCGGGCCGCATCCCCATCAGAAAATCCGGCGACGGGAGCGTCCCTTACGACGGCTCGACCGACGCTGGCGAGTGGACCAGCTTTATCCCCTTCGACAAACTGCCGCAAGCTTACGATCCCTCATCCGGTATCATCGTCACGGCCAACCAGCGCGTCATCGGTCGCAGTTATCCTTACTTCCTGACACACGACTGGGCTACGCCCTATCGCGCCCGTCGCATACTCGATCTCTTGCAGGCCAAACCGAAGCTCGACGCAGAAGATTTCCGCGCCATACAGGGCGATACATACTCTTATGAGGCCGAAATCTTTGTCCGCGAGGCTGCCAGGATTGCGCACGAAACGCCCGCCGCCGAGGGGGACGAGAAATGGCGCGAGGCTGTGCACATGCTCGAAGGCTGGGACAGGCACATGGATGCAGATTCGCGCGCCGCGCTCCTAGCCATCCTCATGCGCGATAACTTGCGCCGTCGACTGGTCCGCGCCGCGCTCGGCCCCGAGCTGGCAAAGGAGTATGGCTTTAATAGCTTCGTTAACATCTTCGTTGACCGCGTGCTCGCCGAGCGCTCGCCCCAATGGCTGCCGAAGGAGTTTAAGAATTACGCTGAGCTGCTGCGCGCCAGCTATATGGACACGCGCGCCGAGATTTCAAAGACGCTCAAAGATGACGAATCGCAGTGGACCTGGGGCCGTTTCCGGCAGATGCGTTTTCGACACCCTCTGGCGGGCGCGCCGCTCGTCGGGCTGCAATTCGCCGTCACGCCGCTCCCGCAACACGGCAGCATCTCCAGTATCAACGTCGGCCAGAACGTCTCCATGCGCTTGATCGCGGACGTGAGCAACTGGGACCGCACGCGGCAGGGGATAGGGATGGGCGAATCGGGCGACCCCTCCAGCCCGCACTGGAAAGACCAGCTCGCAGACTGGCGCGCGGTCTCGCCACGCGTCTTTCCCTTCTCGGACGGAGCCGTCTTGAAAGCGGCGAAGGAAACACTCTTGCTCGCGCCCGCAGTCAAATGAGTTGCAAGATTGATGAGTTGCGGTGCTGGCTGAGAATTTGGAGATGAAGACCGAAGAGCTTTGGCGCGTCTTCTGCGCCATAGAGCTACCGCCGCACCTGCGCGAGCGCGCCGCAGAGCATAGCGCACGCCTCCGCGCTGCGATGCCTGAAGTGCGCGCCAGTTGGGACCGCGCGGAAAAGCTCCATCTGACCATTAAATTTTTAGGCGAGATAGAGCCGTATCGCGTGCAGCTTCTTGAGCAGGCGGCAGAGCGGGTTGGCAGCGAGGCAGAGCCTTTCGAGCTGGTGCTTGAAGGAACGGGAGCGTTTCCGCCGCGCGGTCTACCAAAGGTCCTCTGGCTCGGCATCAAAGACCCTGCGGGCGCTCTTCTCGGTCTTCAGCGCTCTCTTGAAGAGACCTGCGCCGCGGCGGGTTTCCCCCGCGAGACGCGCCCCTTCCACCCGCACCTGACGCTCGCACGCCTGCGCACGCCGCACGGCGCTAGGCGACTCGCCACGCTGCACATGAAGACCCTGTTTCAACCCGCACGATTCCCTGTCACGGACCTCCTCGTCATACGCAGCGAGCTTGGTCCAGGCGGCTCTCGCTACACGGAACTCTCCCGCCACAGGCTCGGCCAAAGAGAAACCATCAACGCGACACGCGGCAGCACGAACACAGAATAAACGCTCAACTCTTACTGAATCCTCCAGACATCGAATCGGTCATTAAGTGGTCCAGCGAATCAATCCTTAACAGCTCCGCTTTTATCATTCATTGTTTCCGCTCAATCCCTGTCTCTTCCTCCTTTTCTTTTTCCGCGTCCAGGCGTAACCTCTGGACTTACGAATCCGACTCAGCACAGTGTTCAGGTTTGGCTCTCTCAAGGAGGGAGTCATCCATTTGATTTCAAGGAGGAAAGAATGGCGGTTAAAGTTGCTGTGATCTATTACAGCGCGACGGGCACGACCTACGGGCTGGCGCGCGGGATTGAAGCAGGCGCGCAGGAGGCCGGGGCCGAAGTGCGTTTTCGCAAGGTGCATGAGCTGGCCCCCGAAGCGGCCATCGCCTCGAACGAGGGATGGGCTGCTCACAGGCTGGAGGCAAAGGACGTGGCGGAAGCCACTCTGGACGACCTGACCTGGGCCGATGCGATTATCTTCGGCACGCCGACGCGCTACGGGCTTCCGACGGCGCAGCTCAAACAATTTATTGACACGACCGGCCCGCTCTGGGCCACGGGCCAACTGGTTAATAAAATCGTCTCATCCTTTACCAGCGCTGCGACGCTGCACGGCGGTCAGGAAACGACCATCGTCGCGCTGAATAATACTTTCTATCACTGGGGCGCAATCATCGTTTCACCGGGCTATGCTGACCCCATACAGTTTCAGGCGGGCAATCCTTACGGGACATCCTTCGCCAGCAACAACGGTCAACTCAAGCCTGACGAAACGGCCCTCGCCGCCGCACGTTTTCAGGGCCGCCGCGTCGCGCAGATAGCCGCACAATTTCTCGCAGGCCGCAAAGAGTGAAAGGCTGAGAAAATGAGCGTAGAGTCCCGCCAGGGGATGAATGAAGATAAGAGGCTCGCTCGTCTTCATCCCCTGGCGGGACTCTCTACGTCTTTGATGATTCGATTTTTATGTGGGCAACTGTCGCGGCGGCGGCTTGAGATTAGTATCCTGTGTTGAGCGCTTCTCGCCTGTCTCGGAAAAAATCTCTTTTATCGCGCCGACGCTCGAAAGCATGCTGGATGTCTCGACGGGCATAAAGATGACTTTCGAGTTATTGCTTAAAGTCATGTCGCGCAGCGATTCTATATAGCGAGAGGTAATCAGATAATTGGCCGGATTGCCGTGTCCTTCCATCGCCTGCGAGACGCGCATGATGGCTTCGGATTCGGCGGCGGCGGCGCGTAAGCGGGCCTGTGCCGCACCGTCCGCACGCAGGACAGCGGATTCCTTTTCGCCCTCGGCACGCGTAATCGCCGCCTGCTTTTCGCCCTCGGCGCGTGTGATGTTGGCCTGCCGCTCGCCCTCGGCCTGTAGGACCAGAGCGCGGCGCGTGCGCTCTGCCGTCATCTGCTTCTCCATAGTAATCCGCACATCTTCCGGCGGATTGATATTCTTGACATCCACGCGCGTCACCTTAACGCCCCACTTGTCCGTCGCTTCATCCAGAATAATCCGCAGCTTGGCATTAATCTGATCGCGCTGCGAGAGCGTGTGGTCCAAATCCATGTCGCCCATCACGGCGCGCATCCCCGTGATGGTGAGCTGGACGATGCCGCCGAGCAGGTCCGCGACCTCGTAGACGGCCTTGATCGGGTCTGTAATCTGCCAGTAGACGACCGAATCAACGTGAATCGTCACGTTGTCGCGCGTGATGACGGGCTGCGGCGGTAAATCTATGTACTGCTCGCGCAGGTCTATGGAGGTCAGACCGGGCCTCACATTGGTCCAGTAGACGCCGCGCGGTCTGTCCAGAAAAGGCACTATCACGTTGAGACCGCTTTCGGCGACGCGACTAAAGCGCCCCAGCCGCTCGATCAACATGACGGTCGCCTGCGGCACAATCTTAATCGTCTTGGCGGCCACGATTAAGAGCGCGATAAAAACAAAGAAGAGAAAGAAGAGCGTAACGACGAATGGCATCTGAGCCTCCATAAAAAGTCTGGAGTCTGAGAGTCCGAGAGTCTGGAGTCAAAGGCCAAAAGCTTTTGTCTTTTGACTCCCGGACTCTGAGACTCTCGGACTCTCAGACTTTGTTCGAGTGAACTATAGCGGATGAGTGCTCTCGGTTGAAAGTATTTTCGGCGGCTGCCATCCTCCGAGCGCCCTTTCGACCAATAGCGCGGCTGTCATCAAGAACTCTTCCTCGAAGGGCCGCCCGACGAGCTGCACGCCTATGGGTAAGCCTTCCGCCGTCTGGCCTGCGGGCACGCAGACGGCTGGCAGGCCGTAGACGTTAAAGGTCTGGGAATATCCGAAGGCGCTGAGCAGAGCCAGCGTCTCTCCTTCAACAAACACCTTTCGCGCTCCGTGCAGAAAGGCTGGCACAGCGCCGACCGGCGCGATTAGGAGCGGTCGTTCCTGCATCCAATCAATGAGCGACGCGCGCAAAAGGTCTCGCTCCATCCAGGCTTTGATAAATTGGTCCAGCGCGTCGGGCGCAGGCTCTCCTCTCTGAGCCTCAAAGACGGCGCGCACGAGCGGCCCGGCGCTCTCTTCCTGCCCCAGATACAGCTCGCGCACAGCATTGAGCGCGGCACGCGGAAAAAGTCTGGACCACAACTCAGGCCCTCTTTCGATTCCCGGCGGCCTGCCCTCAAAGACGCTGCATCCGGCCTCTTCAAAAACACGCGCCACCCTTTCAACCGCGCGCCGCGACTCCTGCGTCACGGGCGCATTGCCATCGTCCGTATACCAGCAGACGCGTGCCCCCTTTTGTAGAGAGGCTGAACGGGATGCGGAGGGGTTGAATCCGGCCAGCACACGAAACAGCAACAACAGGTCGGAGGCTTGGCGCGCCAGTGGTCCAAGAGAAGCGCCGAGCGAGAGAGGGCCAAGCGATGGCGGAAAGTGGCCTGCTAAGGGAATGCTGCCGGTCGTCGGCTTGAGGCCAAAGATACCGCAGAAATGCGCTGGCACGCGTATCGAACCCATCAGGTCGCTGCCCAGCCCCGCGAAAGAGAGACACGCAGCGATGCTCGCGGCCTCGCCGCCGCTCGACCCGCCGGATGTCAGACACAGCTCATGCGGATTACTGGTCCGACCAAAGACCGGGTTCTCCGCATCGTAAGCCATAGCCATCTCGGAGACGTTGGTCTTGCCGAGCACGAGAGCGCCCGCCGCCTTCAGACGCGCGACGGCAGGAGCATCCTCTTCGGGGACATATCTCGCGCGCACGCGCGACCCGCTCGTCGTGCGCAGTCCTTTCGTCTCAATCGTATCCTTGATGGTCAAGGGCACGCCGTGCAGTGGTCCAAACATCTCGCCGCGCATGATCCGGGCTTCGGCCTCGCGTGCTCGCTCCAACGCATCGGGCGCAAGCGTGACGATGGCATTGAGCTGCGGGTTAAGCTTTTCGATATGCCGCAACTGCGCCTCCAACACTTCGACGGGCGAGACGGCGCGCGTGCGTATCAAAGCAGCCAGCTCTTCGATAGACTTTTTTAACAACTCGTCAGACAGCTTCCATTGCCTCCTTCAAGCCGCGAGCAGGTGGACCAGTTTTCGCTTCACGATTTGCGGTTGACGTTCTCCTTGAGCAGCCCTATCAGCTTTTGCGCGGCGAGGCCGAGCGTGCGGTCGCTCCTGTAGATGATGCCGACGGTGCGCGTCCACTCAGGCTCTGCGAGCGCGACGACGGCAAGCTGGCCGCTACGCTGCTCGTCAACCACGCTCGGGCGCGGGACTATCGCAATCCCGAAGCCGACTTCGACGGCGCGCTTGATAGTCTCGATATTATCGAACTCGGCCACACGCTTGACAGTCACGCCGTAGGATTTGAGGATGCGGTCTATGGCCCGGCGCGTCGGGATGTCGCGCTCGAAGAGGACGAAATCCTGTTCGTTTAGCTCGGAAGCTTTGACTTTTTTGCGCACCGCCAGTTGATGCGCCGGAGGACAGATGAGGACCAGCCGGTCGCCCGATAAGGGAACGACCGAGAGGCCGCGCTTCTTCTCAGGAAAGACAACGATGCCAAGCTCGACCGCGCCGCCGAGCACGTCTCGCATAATGCGCGTCGTCCGGCTGTATTCGAGATCAATCTTGGCGGCAGGGTAAAGCGCCATAAAGCGCCGCACGACCGGCGGTAGCTCATGCAGCCCCACGCTATAAACGGTCGCCACGCGGACCGTACCGCTCACGGTATCCGTCAACGCGTGCAGCCGCTCCTGCAACACAGCATAGGCCGCCAGCACCTTGCGGCTCTCCTCGTAAAAGAGTTCCCCCGCCACAGTCAAGCGTACATCCTTACGCCCGCGCACGCGCTCAAGCAGGCGGCGCTTGAACCTTTCTTCGAGACCCCGTACCTGTTGGCTGACAGCCGATTGCGTGACGAAATTACGCTCCGCCGCCTGCGAAAAGCTACGCGTCTCCGCCAGATCGCAAAAGATTTTTAGCGTCTCAATCTGCATCGGAAATAAGTCTCAGAGTCTGAGAGTCCGAGAGTCTCAGAGTCAAAGGCCGAAAGCTTTTGTCTTTTGACTCCTGGACTCTAGGACTCTCAGACTCTCGGACTGTTATTATAAGTTTTCCTCAATAGTATTCACAACATTTTTCATTTTACCTAATGAGCTTTGAGGATTATCCTTTAGTTTGAAAAGACGCAGGCGCTAGAGCGGCAGGATTGAGGGCATTGCGAAGGAGGTGGGAAATGGCGATCTATCATTCGGAGCAGACCTTGCGCGAGGCTCGGGCGCAATATTTCGCGCTTAACAATTTTGGCGCTGACGGGGGCTATGGTGATAAGTGGGTCAAGATCAAGTTTGGTCCGATACCGATCTTCTTTCCAAACATCAAGTCGCGCGCCTCTGCCGCTAGATACCACGACCTGCATCACATCCTGACGGAGTATCCGACCGCCTTGGAGGGTGAAGCGGAGATTGCGGCCTGGGAAGTGGCGACGGGAGAGCTGCCCAATTTCGCCGGATGGTTTCTGGATATGGGCGGCATGACTTACGGGCTGGCGCTCTGCCCGCGCCGTCTCTTTCGCGCCTTTCTGCGCGGTCGCAGGAGTTCGAGCCTTTATCGTCTGCCTTTCACGGACGAGCTGCTGTCGAGAAAGGTTGGCGAAGTACGCAGTGCGCTCAATCTGGACCAGGAATTGTCTGCGGCAAGTTGGGCTGATTGCCTCTCTTTTATCAAGTGGGCTATCCTCAGCGTCCTTGTCAGCTTTAGCGTCGGCGTGGTGGTTTGGACGCCGATGACAGCCTTGGGATTAATCAGCTTGCTCTTCGGTGAGAGAGAGAAAATCAGACCGGAGGGAGCTTGAGAGCGTGCGCGCTCGTTTGCTTTTCCGGGGCTTGAACATATAATTCCCACTGTTCGATGCATCATCACATCAATCCCGCCCCGGTTCAGACGGTCGGCACAAGAAGGCCAGCCTCCCGGCGAAGGAGTGTTTTCTAACGATGGCGATTCGTTTAAGCAGAACCTTTATCCTGCGCAAGCTACACCAGTTGTCAGGCATCGTTCCGCTCGGCCTTTTCCTGCTGGAACACTTTTATACCAACTCGAAGGCGCTGACCGGCGCGGGCGATTTCAACACTGCGGTCAAAGACCTGCAATCCATCCCCTATGTCCTCTTTATAGAGATTGGCGGCATCTTTATCCCGCTCATCTACCACGCGGTTTACGGGATGGTCATCACGATTGAAGCGCGGCCCAACAACCTGCATTATCCTTACGAGCGCAACTGGTTCTATCTCATACAGCGTCTGACCGGCGTTATTCTCTTCTTCTTTATTCTCTTTCATGTACTCAATTTCAGGTTCGGGCTAGTCCCCGGACTGAATACCGTTTCGGTCGCGCATCATCCCGAAGAGGCTTTTAATATCGTCGCGCGCGAGTTCAGGATGATACCTATCATGCTGGTCTATATCGTCGGCATCACTGCGACCGTCTGGCATCTGGCAAACGGCATCTGGCTTTTCGCGGTTGACTGGGGCATCGCCATAGGCGAGCGCGCACAGCGTCTGACGGGTTACGCCTGTATAGGTTTCGGCGTTCTGCTGCTGCTGGTCGGGCTAAACGCGATGTTCGCTTTTCTTCGTCCGGGAGGATTGCTGGGAGGAATACTTTACTAATGATGGCAACCAGTAACGGAATCAAGATTGCCATCGTCGGCGGCGGGCTGGCTGGCCTGGCGGCGGCGATGAAGATTGCCGAGGCGGGCCACGAGGTGGACCTGCTCTCGGTCGTGCCCGTCAAGCGTTCCCACTCGGTCTGCGCGCAGGGCGGCATCAACGGCGCGGTCAACACCAAGGGGGAGGGCGATTCGACCTGGGAGCACTTTGACGACACCGTCTACGGCGGCGACTTTCTGGCAAACCAGCCGCCCGCCAAACAGATGTGCGAGATGGCTCCCTCGATTATCTATCTCTTCGATAGGATGGGCGTGCCCTTCTCGCGGACCAAAGAGGGCCTGCTGGATTTCCGTCGCTTTGGCGGGACAAAGCATCATCGCACGGCCTTCGCGGGGGCTTCGACCGGACAGCAGCTTCTCTATGCTCTGGATGAGCAGGTGCGCAGGCGCGAGACGGAAGGCAAGGTCAAAAAGTATGAAGGCTGGGAGATGATGTCGCTCATTCTGGACGGCCACGGGGTCTGTCGCGGGCTGGTGGCGATGAACTTGCAGACGCTCGAGCTGAAAGCCTTCAAGGCCGACGCGGTGATTATGGCGACGGGTGGACCAGGTTTGATTTTCGGCAAGTCAACCAACTCCATGGTCTGCACAGGCTCAGCCGTCTCGGCCTGTTACCAGCAGGGCGCGCGTTACGCCAACGGCGAGTTTATACAGGTCCACCCGACCTCTATTCCGGGCGAAGACAAGCTGCGTTTGATGAGTGAATCGGCGCGCGGCGAGGGCGGGCGCATCTGGGTTCCCAAACAGCAGGGCGACAGGCGCTCGCCATCTTCGATTCCGGAAAGCGAGCGCTGGTATTTCCTCGAAGAGAAGTATCCGGCTTACGGCAATCTGGTTCCGCGCGACATCGCGACGCGCGAAATCTTTCAAGTCTGCCTCAACGGTCAGGGCATCGGCGGCGATAACCAGGTCTATCTGGACCTGACGCACATTCCTGCCGAGACGCTCGACCGCAAGCTCGGCGCGATTCTCGAAATCTACGAGATGTTTGTCGGCGACGACCCGCGCCATGTTCCGATGCGTATCTTTCCGGGGGTGCATTATTCGATGGGCGGGCTGTGGGTCGATTTCCAGCAGCGGACCAATATTCCGGGGCTGCTCGCGGCGGGCGAATGCGATTATTCGATTCACGGCGCAAACCGTCTCGGCGCAAACTCTCTGGTCTCCTGCGTCTTCGGTGGCTTTGTCGCCGCGCCCGCGGCCATCGAGTTCGCCAAATCGGTCGAGCGTAACGGCGCTGATAGTTCGAGCCTTTACGAGTCTGAGGTTCGACGCCAGCAGGAAATCAACGACGAGATTATCAGGAACGAAGGGACTGAGAACCAGTACCAGCTTCATGATGAGATGGGCAAGTGGATGACGGATAACGTGACTGTCGTTCGCTACAACGAGCGCCTTCAGGCGACCGATGCGAAGCTGCTTGAGCTGCTCGACCGTTTTCAACACATCTCCATCAACGACTCGAACATGTGGGCCACACACGCGCTGCCACACGCGCGTCAGCTCTACAACATGCTGCAACTGGCGCGCGTCATCACGCTCGGCGCTCTCAACCGCAACGAATCACGCGGCGCGCACTACAAACCGGATTTCCCGGACCGCGACGACGAAAACTTTCTCAAGACAACCATCGCCGAATATTCCGGCGAGGGCCCGGTCCTCTCTTACGAATCTGTAGACATCTCGCTCATCAAGCCGCGCAAGCGCGATTACAGCAAGGGCAAGCAGGAAACCGCTTCGGTCAAGGCAGCGGCGACGGCTTCCGGGCTGCCGACGAAAGACGGCGCGCAGCAAGTTCCGGTAGAAGGCTCTGAGCAGAAGCCCGCAGACCTCACCGGACCAGCCGTCTGGGGACAGAATAAAGAGCAGATTCAAGACGTCAACCAGGGAGAGACACGGACACGCATTGAGCGCGGCAAGTCAATCGAGGATGCGGGGGGTAAAACGGACAAGCTCTGACGAGAGGATTGGCGTATGACATCGCAGCCAGAGACCTTTTTGACGCCGGAAGAATATCTCGCATTCGAGCGCGAGGCCGAGTACAAGAGCGAATACTTTGACGGCATAATGTATGCGATGTCGGGCGCAAGCCTCGCTCACAACACGATTGTCGCCAATGTGATTATCGAACTCGGTCCGCAACTTAGGGGGCGTCCATGTCGCGTCTTGCCGAGTGATATGAAAGTGCGTCTGCCGGATTCGCGTAAGTTCTTTTACCCGGATGTCTCTGTGGTCTGCGGCGAGCCGCAATTTCATGACGAGCGCACTGACGTTATTCTCAATCCGGTCCTCATCATCGAAGTGCTTTCGGAAAGCACTGAGGGATTCGACAGGGGCAAAAAGTTTCAGGCTTACCAACAGCTCGACTCGCTGCGGGAATACATTCTGATTTCGCAGGAGAGGCAGGTCATCGAGCAGTATGTCAGGCAAACCAGGGAAAGTTGGACCTACACGGCGACGGTCGGGCTGGAAAGCTCTGTGCAGTTGCCGTCCATCGAATGCACGCTTTCGCTAAAGGCCGTTTACGATAAAACAAGCTGAGGACTATGAGCACACAAACGCAACATTCTGGAGCACAAGCCGGGCGTGTTTCACAAAGGACCGTCGAGATTCGCATCAGGCGGCGAGAGAAGCCGGACGCGCCGCCCTACTGGGAAGAGTTCCAGATTCCCTATCGCCCGAATCTCAACATCATTTCGTGCCTCATGGAGATTCGCAAGAACCCTGTCACGAAGGAAGGCCGCCGGACGACGCCGCCCGTCTGGGACATGAACTGTCTCGAACAGGTCTGCGGTATCTGCACGATGATTATCAACGGGCGCGTGCGTCAATCCTGCTCCGCGCTCGTGGACCAACTCGAACAGCCCATCACGCTTGAGCCGATGTCGAAATTCAGAAACATACGCGACCTCGTCGTTGACCGCTCGCCGATGTTTGAATATCTCAAGCGTGTACACGCCTGGATAGAGATTGACGGCTCTTACGATCTTGGACCAGGCCCTAAGATGAGCCAGGAGACGGTCGCGGAGCGTTACAGTTATTCGCGCTGTATGACGTGCGGCTGCTGCCTCGAAGCCTGCCCGCAATATGACGGCGACCAGTACATAGGCCCGCAGGCCATCGCGCAGGTGCGTTATCAGAACATGCACCCGACGGGCAAGATGACGCGCGACGAACGCCTCGAAGCCATCATGCAGGATGACGGCATCACCAACTGCGGCAACGCGCAGAACTGCGTCAAGGTCTGCCCGATGTCCATTCCTTTGACGAAGGCCATCTACGAAGAGAACCGCGAGACCATCATCTACGGCCTCTTCGGTTGGCTGAAGAAATAAGCTTCTCGGCCTCATCAAAGAGTATCGAAAGCACTGCCATATCAAAGCGCGTGAGAGCGCAGCAGGCCGGCCGGAGGCCATGCTGCGCTTCTGCTTTATCGCCAGCGCCGATGGCTATAGAATCGCCCATCATGACTTCTGTTCTGCCGGACAACTATGGTTTTAGCGCGGAGAGGCTTGAGCGCCTGGCCGAGATAGAGCGTTGGCACTTCTGGTTCGTTGGACGCAGGGCCTTGATTGATAAGCTCCTTGCTGTGCATCTGAAAATGCCTGGCGCAACTGTGCTCGACCTCGGCTGCGGCACAGGGTTGATGCTGGAGTCGCTGACCTTGAGGGGCAACCTTGCCATCGGGCTGGACCTCAGGCCGGAAGGTCTCGCCGCCACACGCCGCGACCTTCCGGCTGCGCGCCTGCTCCGTGCGGATGCGACCAGCCTGCCGCTGGCAGACGCATCCTGTGATGCCATACTACTGCTGGACATTCTAGAACACTTGGATGACCGTGCCCTGCTCAAAGAGGTTAAGAGGACGCTCAGGCCCGGAGGGCTGCTGGTCCTCACGGTCCCGGCCCTGCCCTGGCTGTGGAGCTACCGCGATCTGGCGGCAGGCCACCTGCGCCGCTACCGCCGCGGCGAGCTTTGCGCTTTGCTGGAAGAATCAGGGCTTCGCATTCAAGAGATGCGTTATTATCAATGCCTGCTTTTCCCTCTGGTCGCTTTGACGAGGCTTGGAGGTCGCAGGGGTCCGGCTGCGAGAGACATGGAAGAGCGTCCCATTTCGTTTCTCAATAGTTTATTGACATGGGTCAACCGTTTGGAAGTAAAGTTGGGCCAGTTGATTCGTTGGCCCATAGGCTCATCGCTGGTCGCGGTTTGCCGGAAAAGATAAGCAAGGTGATAAAGGATAAGGAAATGAGCAAGGGGTTTGAGCTTCTACTTTTTACGATAGACCCGGCGTTGGCGCGTGAGGCCGTAGCTTCGGGGGTCGGCGGAATCGTTATTGATTGGGAACACATCGGCAAGCAAGACCGGCAGTCTTCTGCGAACACTCAAATCAACCGTGACACTGTTGAAGACCTCGCACGCATGCGCAGTTCGACTGCTTCAAGGATCATCTGCCGGATTAACAGCTATGGACCGGAAACAGAAGACGAGATAGAGCAGGCCATCGCAGCCGGTGCCGATGAACTGCTGATGCCTATGGTTCGCACGACCGAGGAGGTCATGGACGTTCTGGACCAGACCAGAGGCCGCTGCCGGATAGGTATCCTGATCGAGACCGTGGCCGCGCTGCACATTCTAGAAGGCTTAGCGGGGCTGCCGCTCGCGCGCGCCTATGTCGGCCTCAACGATCTGGCGATTGAAAGAGGAACGCAGAATATTTTTACCGCGCTGGTGGATGGAACGGTTGAGCGTATTCGAGACGCGTTCGATGTGCCTTTCGGCTTTGGTGGGCTGACTTTGCCGGAGCGTGGCTCTCCTGTTCCCTGCCGCCTGCTGATAGGCGAGATGGCGCGCCTCGGTTGCAGCTTCAGCTTCCTACGCCGCTCCTTCATACGCGACATGCGTGGTCGCAGCCTGAGCCTGGAGGTTCCGAATCTTCTACATGCGCTCGATGAAGCCGTGCGGCGCGGTGCGTCCGAGCGCGAGCGTGATCGGCGCGAGCTTGAGTTTGCCGTTAACGCCTGGCCCGAAACTCTGGCCTCGCTGAAGGAGTTTTCGCCGGATGAGCAGCCTGCAAGGTAAAGGCGTCCTGGTGACGGGAGCGGCGGGTTTCGTTGGCGCAAATCTGGCTAGGGAGTTGGACCGGCGCGGGGCTTTGGTCCACGCGCTCGTCCGGCAGGAAACTGATTGCTGGCGGCTGGCAGGCATCTCCGAGAGGCTCAAACTTTACAAGGTTGATCTCACCGATAGCGTTGAATTACAAACAATCGTGAGCCTCATCCGGCCTGAGATAATTTTTCATGCGGCTGTGCAGCGCGCGGAGAGTTCGGCGCAAGCTCGCCGCGAAACATTAGAGGCCAACATTATCGGGACTTTTAATCTACTCGAAGCGACGGCGGCGCACGATTATGAAAGGTTCGTTCATCTGGGCAGCTCTATGGAGTACGGGCATCATGAGAGTAGCTTGAAAGAGACGAGCTGCCTTGAGCCTGTGCTGTTCTTCAGCGCGACGAAGGCCGCCTCTACTTTGCTCTGCCAGCAGGCCGCGCGCGCAGGCCGTCCAATCGTCACCCTGCGCCTCTTTTCCGTTTACGGCTACTGGGAATCGCCGCAGCGTCTAGTGCCGACGGCCATCATGGCCGCTCTATATAACCGCGAATTGTCTTTAACCGCGCGGGGTTATCGCCGCGATTTCATCTTCATAGAAGATGTTCTGCAAGCCTGCCTGCTCGCGGCGGAGACGCAAGGCGCGGTGAGCCAGATCATCAACATCGGGTCGGGAAAGCAGTGGACCAATGAAGAGCTGATCCGTCTGGTTGAATCTGTCACCGGAAGACAGATTAAGCTCTGCGAGGATAGTTATCCGGCGCGCGCATCCGATACCACACACTGGGTCGCAGACATTGACAAGGCGCATGAGGTGCTTGGCTGGGAGCCTGCGCATTCTCTTGAGGCCGGTCTAAAAAAAACATGCGACTGGCTCAAGGGCCAACAGGAATTTTATAAACATGCAGCCGCATCTCTAAAGAAATAATCCGGGGACGAGGCAGAAAGCCGGGACCTTTATGGCGGAAGGCAAGGAGCGGGCGGCGGACAAAAACATTGCCAGTGATGCGCTCGATGTCAGCATTGTCGTGCCCGTTTATCGCAACGCGGAGACGCTTCGAGAGCTTCACGATAGGCTCTGCCGTGTGCTTGAGTCGCAGAGCCTCTCTTTTGAAATTCTCTTTATCAACGATGCGTGCCCGGCGGATTCCATGTCGCGGCTCTGTGAGCTGGCAAGTCTTGACGGTCGAGTAGGCGTGATTGGATTGGAGCGAAACGTTGGGCAGCACAGGGCCGTCATGACGGGATTGGTCCACGCGCGAGGGAGTTGGGCCGTCTTGATGGATGCGGACCTGCAAGACCGTCCTGAAATTATTCCGGCGCTTTTGGAGCAGGGCAGCAAAGGGTTCTCAGCCGTCTTCGCCGGGCGACGCGGGCAGTATGAATCACGTTCGAGGCTCTTGACATCCGCGCTCTTCAAGAGGCTGCTGCACAGTTTGTGCGGAGTTCCGGTTGATGCCGGTCTCTTCGTCGCGCTGGACCGTAAAATGGTCCAACGCCTGCTTGAGATGGCGTGCGAGCGTCCACACGTCACGGCCATTATCGGCTGCACAAAGCTTCCCTGCGTTTCGATTCCGGTCCGGCGCGAGACTCGCCCGCACGGCAGCTCCGCCTATACCTTCTGGAAACGTCTCAAGAGCGGATGCCGTGCCGTGCGATGGGTCATTGGCTGGAAGCTTCAAAATGTTCGCGGGCTGAAGAAGGCCGCTCCGGGCGAAGCTTCCGCGAACCATTATCCGGCGAGCGTTTTGCCGGGCACGAGTAGAAACTTGACGAAGAATTAACGATGAAGAATTGATGATGACGACTGGACCACAAATTGATTTCGAGAAGCATAACTCGGCCCAGAGACACTATTTCGAGCGGTCCTTAAAGCGCACGATGCTGCCGGCGGATTCGCCCTACCTGCGGCGGCAGGTAGACGAGCTTGTGCGTTTTGCCGGCATCAGGAATGATGAAAGCTTGCTTGAGGTCGGTTGTGGGATGGGCCGTTATACGCTCAAGCTGGCGGAAAGAGGTTTGCGTATAGAGGGGCTGGACCTGACCCCTCGTTTGCTCGAACGCCTGCGCGAATTTAACGCCGCGCGATATGACATCCCGCTCTACTGCGCGGACGTCATGAATCCTCCGCCCGAGCTAAACGAGCGCTTCGATGTCGTCCTGGGATTCTTTACGCTTCATCACCTGCATGATCTCAAGCCCTGCTTCCGGGCCATGAAGAGACTGCTCAAACCTTCCGGGCGCGTCGTCTTTCTCGAACCCAATCCCTACAACCCGCTCTATTATCTTCAAGTCATGCTCACGCCCGGAATGACCTGGGAGGGTGATCGCGGCATTGTGCGTATG
Source organism: Pyrinomonadaceae bacterium (assembly GCA_036399835.1). Taxonomy (GTDB): domain Bacteria; phylum Acidobacteriota; class Blastocatellia; order Pyrinomonadales; family Pyrinomonadaceae; genus DASYML01. Next base: position 27,306 of record DASWMI010000113.1, read on the forward strand.
CGACGACGCGTGATTTTCGACGCGATGCAGAGCGCAGGGCTTGTTCATCCGGCGCTCTTACGGTTCGGCTTTTTCCCGCCCGCGCTGGCTAACATGCGTCGCGTCCAGACCATCGAGCGACGGCTTGAAAGCTTTCCCCTCTGGCGCGCTGCGCTCCCCTTTCAACTCTTCAGGGGCGAGCTGCCATGAGCGAGGCCGGAGTAGCCGAGGCCAGTCGCGCTGCGCCGCCGAGCAAGACTAAAAGTTATCTTCTACGCTTGGCCTCTGCGCCCTTCCTTTTTCTTCTGGGCTTTTATGCGAGCCTCATCAGTGGCTTTATCATGGCGGATGAAGGCTGGAACTTGCAGGTCGCAAGCCGCGTCCTGGCAGGCGAGACTCTCTATCGAGACATCTTTTTCGGTGCGACGCCGCTGGCCGTCTATCTCAACTCAATCCTGCTGAAAATCTTCGGGACGGAGCTTCTCGTCCTCAAGGCTTTCGGCGCGCTGCTCTTCGTCTTCTACGCTTTGCTGGCGGACCGCATCGCAGAGCAACTGTGCGCTTCGCGCGGCGTTCGTTTCTGTCTCGCGCTGGCCTTACTGATTTACTGCGCGCCCGGACTTTATAGCTCTTATTCCGCGCTCTCCATCCTCTTCTTCCTGGCCTGCCTGAGCGCAACCTTGAGCTGGCAACAACAGGTTTTCGCCGCCAAAGAAGGCCGCAATACGCAGCTTGAGAGCACAGCCTTGATGATTATTGCGGGGGCTGCTGCCGGTTTCTGCTTCGCCTCGAAACAAAATACGGGACTCGTCACGCTCGTCGCGCTCATGCTCACAATCATCCCTACCTTTTTTTTTGGAGGGCTGGACAGGCGACAGACATTAAACGCAAACCTCCTCGCCGTACTGGCTTTTATCCTCGCCGCCGGGATCGTGCTCGTGCCCGTCTGGTCCAGCGGCGGGATGCAAAAATTTCTCGATTACGGATTCACAGGCAAGGGCCGCTATCTCAACTTCGGCGCGGTCTCTTACTTTGAGACCTTGAGGCTGATCTTCTTTTTTGATCGGCAGGCGGGCCTGAGAAACAACCTGCGGCAGATTTATCAGAACTCAATCGCCCTGCTCCCGCTTTCGACTTTTCTGCTGCTCTCGATAACTCTCATTCGCGTCTCGAAAGGGGCGCGGCCTCAAACAGTCGCGGTCATGACTTTCGCGTGCGCGGCGTTTCTCTACATCTTCCCGCGCGTGGATTCTTATCATCTTGCGCTGGCCGCTCCCGCGCTGCTCATAGGCTTGGCCCACGCCTGGAGCAGGCTTGGACCGCAACTGTCCGCGCACGGGAGGCAAATCTTGAGAGCGTGCCTTTGCATCTGGCTGGTGATGGGTCTCTACATCGCGCTTATTGGTCCACTGCGACGTTTTGCGAATGAGGGTTTTCATCTTTCGACGCTCAGGCATTTTCGCGGCGTTCCCATGCAGGCTTCGAGGGAAGATGAGATTCGCCGTCAGATAGACGGCCTGCTCAAGGCGGCGGAAGAGGACGGGCAGGTCTTTATCATCAGCCGGAACGCGGGCTTTTATTATCTTGCAAGCGGGCTGAAAAACCCTACTCCTTTTGATTATCCTTATGTGACGGCGTTCGGGCAGCGCGGAGAAGCGGAGGTTATCGAATCAATCTCTCAACATCGGCTGAGCGCGGTGTGCCTGGACCAGACAGACGACCCTCAGTTACAACCGAGAGCATTGGTCAAGTACGTGCAGGAAAACATGAAGCGCGGCGACGATCTTGGAGGCTGCACGATGTACCATGCTTCAGCCGCGCCTTAGAACGGTTTACAAATGAACATACGTTGATGGAAAAACCGTAGGGGCTGGGATGGTCCTGCCCCTACAAGATTGCCTCTGCCTTTCATTATTTCGACGCGCGTTTTTTCTCCATCGCCTCTCGCAAATCTTCCATCGTCGTCATAGGGCCATGCACGGCGGCGATTCTCTTGACATCGAGGCCGAGGCGGCTGATTGCTTCGACGAAGTGGGTCGTGGTCTCGATGATTGTCGTCGGCATATATTTCCCGTTGGCGGGCAGGTTGACCAGGTCGCCTTGAAAGACGAGCCTCTCTTTCGGCAGATAGCCGATGAGCATCTCTTCAGCGTGCGGGCTTGGACCAATGTCTATAATCTCTACGGTCTGCTTGCCGTCCGTAAAGACGTGCTTTTTGTTCTGGACAAACTCAAAGATTGGCTGGCGCGGCGAGCGCGTCTGGTCGTCTGCGCTGATGGTGAAAGTGCCGGAGGCCATCTTCTCGAAATAGCGCTGGTTGGCGGAAGTTGTGACGACTGCCGCGCCCTCCGCGATGTAGCTGCGCAGCCCGCCCGAATGGTCGTCGTGATGATGCGAGACGACGACATACTTGATGGGTTTGCCCGGAATCAGTTCCTTGATTTTGGTAATCGTCGGCTTGGCCCCGCGCCCGCCCGCATAAGGCTCGAAGACGAGCACATAATCGTTGAACTCTACGACCAGCGTGTTGGCCCCGCTCTCGAAGAGGTAAACGCCTTCGGCGAGCTTTGTTTCTTTGGTCGGGGGCGGCGTCGGCGCGGGGAGTTCTTCGAGACCTGTAGGCTTGGCAAAGGCGCTCTCAGGCGGGTGCGTGTTGAATTGCACATCCACGTACCTAACATCCTCTATCACCTCGCCAGCCCTCTTCGTCATCCGCGCGGTCGGCACTCTCAAACGCCCGACCGTGCGATAGCCCGGAAAAATCGTCTCCTGCACAGTATCTCCGACGAGGTTATCGCTGACCATCTGGTCATACTTGGTCAGGAGGTTAGTCCGCGCGTCCAAATAGAGCGTCCACTGTATGCCGTTGCCGGAGGCAAAGGTGATGACGTTGTGTTTGCGGCCATCGTACATCTCTTCGCCGAGCCAGCGCAGCGTAGAGGGCGCTGTCTCGTAGGCCGCCATCAGGAAGAGATGCGGGACGCGGCGTATGAGACCTATGTTGTTAAAGGTTGTCAGATTGAGCGGGGCGATTGTCTTGTCTCGCGGGTTGACGAAAAAGCCCTGGCCGCCCGTGATGACGCTCTTGCCGCCGAAGACGAAGCCGCCCGGCAGCGGGTCGCGCGTCTCGACTATGTACCTGCGATTGCGTACATCCAGAAAGAGCATCTCGTCGCGCGTCTCCGCGTCATAAGGCGGTTGGACGCGCACGCTCTGGTTGCGCGCGTAGGAATAACCCTGGACCTTGACGGTCACGTCCTCTGCGGCGCGAATCGCATCCAGCCCGCCGAGTGCGTCGATGGCCGCGTCGAGCGCCTGCCGCGCCTTTCGATAAGATTGTGCCGAGCCGACGGTCGCGGCTGTCCGCGCAGCGGCTCTTTGCGCGCGTCTCTGCGCAAGCGCCGGGATGATGAACAGGAAGAGGCAGAGAGATAAGATGAGCGTCAGTCTCGAAAGCTTGTACACGGTGGATTCTCCTTCGCGTTGGATTGGAATAATTTTCGAGCTGTCGTAACGGGTTGAAGTTCTGATTTTCTGCTAGCTACAAGCCGTTACGCACGAGCGCGCAGGATTGTTCTCTCAAAGTTCGGAAATATTTTTTCTTGCTATCGGCAAACGACCTGTATAAACTGCATTTAAGGCGGCCCGAAGCGAGATGGCCGCCGCTGCTATTCCTTCCACTCTTCCCTAGAACACGTCCGTAGAAGCCCGGAAACTAAAAGATGACTGAAACAGATACCGTGTTTGCGCCCACAGTTGACGCGCGGCGCGAGATCGAGCGGCTCAAGAGCAGTTTTACCGAGACGCTTGTACGCGATGTGCGCGTCCCTTTGACGAGCGTGCTCGGGCTGCTTGAGCTGTTTGAAAGCAAACTGCAAGCGCGCGAGCCTTTTGACCTGGAAGACAGGCAGCTCCTCAGCTCCGCAATAGAGCACGGCGAGCGCATACGCCGTCTGCTCGACGACCACCTGGAGATTGCGCAGCAGCACGACCGCCCGCTCTCTTTGAACCGGCAGGATACTCCGGCTGAGCAACTCATCGCGGAGGCCGCCGAAGCCCTGCGCGGCGAGGCTGCGCTGCGCGGCGTCGCTCTCAACATCAACACCAACCCGCGCTCTTGCCTGCTCTATGTTGACGCGCGACAGATGCGCCGCGCGCTGACGCATATCCTGTCGGCTGCGCTGGCCGCGACGCCGGATGGCGGGACTCTCAAGATCGAAACGCAGTCCATCACGGGGACGCGCATGGGAGACGACGGGCGGCGCTTTACTGTCATCAGCATCACGGATTCAGGCAGCGGCATCCCGGCTGAGCAGGTCCCCTTTATCTTCGATGCTTTCTGGCAGGCCACCAACGCCAGCCTCGCCGCTAAGGGGCGCGGACTCGGTCTAGCCATCGCCAAACGCATCGTCGCGGCTCACAGCGGCAACGTCTCTGTCCGCAGCAAGCTCGGTCTGGGCACGGTCTATTCCATTACCCTGCTCTCTGCGCCGCCCGCAGAAACATTCCAGGCGCAGCGCCTGCTGATTGTCGAAGATGTGCCGGACCTGCTGCTGCTCCTGCGCAAGCTGGTCGAGCGGATGGGCTTTGAGGTCGAGACGGCCTCGGGCGCGCACGAGGCGCTTGAAATTATCCGAGAGAAACGGATTGACCTGCTGCTCACGGATTGGTCCATGCCGGGCATGAACGGCGGCGAGCTGATCTCTGCGCTCAAGCGCGATGAAAGGCTGCGTGCTATCCCTACGGTCGTCCTCACGGGCCACGACACGGACACGGAACGCAGGGAAGCGAAGGCTGCGGGGTGCGACCGTTTCCTCGTCAAGCCGATTAAGAGAGACGAGCTTCAGAGCGTCATCCTCGAACTATTGCCCCTCGCCGTCTCAAACCATTAGAGCGCAGGAACAAAAAAAAGAGTCCCGCC
>DASWMI010000114.1:0-53395 GCA_036399835.1 Pyrinomonadaceae bacterium
CGTGCGCGCAAATGTGCCGCGCTCGCCGCTGGCCCATGCGACCCGTGCATTGACGGCGCTCACGCCGCGAAAGCGGACGGTCGTCCCGCTCGATTGAGCGGACCACTGGGCCACGGCCATTACAGAGCAGAGATTGAGCAGGAGTATGAGCCGGATGATTCTTGCCGGATGCAACACGGAGATGAGTAAGTGCAACATAATGATCAAGCGGAAACAGTTCCTGGTCCAGCCGCGATGGAATTTAAGAGCTTCGGACATCTTATTCGATGAGCGATAAAAAGTTGGTAATCACTCTTTCTGTCAGTCCCCAAATTGGTCCTTCGGGTGTCGGGTAAGAGGGCCACTCGCGCTCCTTTCCGTTGACTATGAAGCGAAAGATTTCGGACCGCCCATTCTTTTTTAGCCAGTTGACCGGAACCCAGAAGGCTGCGGCCACCTCTTGATTCAGCGATAGCTCCAACGGCTCTGGCCGCGCCGGAGAAAGATTGTACTGCGCGGGCGCGACCGCGACGAACGGAGTGACGGCTATCTGCGGAGCTTGCGGGCTTCTTGGTCCAATCGTCTCAAGCGGGCCGAGCACCTGGCCGCCGGACGCCAGGTCAATGCCGACTTCCTCCAGCGTCTCGCGTATGGCCGTCTGCCGCAGGTCAGCGTCTGCTCTATCACGGCGTCCACCGGGCAGAGCCAGATGACCGGACCAGTGGTCACGTTCATGTACAGCCCGCTTGATGACCAGCAATTCGGGCGTCTCGAAAGACCGGCGCAGGACCAGCGCGACCGCCGCCTGCGGCAAAGCCGTATTCGCTTCCGCCACGCTTCTTTCACAGAGGCGCGAGCTTAATTGCAGGCAGAGGGACTCGAATTCATTCATGGGAAACTGCGCTGTATTGTGAAGCTATATTAACCCGGACGCAATTCAAATCTAAACCGGAACAGCTTTCAAAATTAGCAACAGAGGCACGTAGACACAGAGAGAAGATAAATCAGAATGTGAGAAAACTATTCAACACATCTCTCTGCTTATGCTCTGTGTCTCCGTGTCTCTGTGGCTTATATTTCTGGTTTTGAAATATTCTCTTGGAGGGATGGGAACACTTTGCATTGACGCGCGTCTAAAGATTCTTCTGATTGAACAATAGCGGAGGCGTATAGCCGCCGCGCAAGAACAGTTGCTATGATGCGTTCCAATCCTGCCATGCTCCTTTCTGTTGAAGGGCGCTCATGTGCTCGGAAGGCTTTTTGTTGAGCTTCGCAATCGCGCCTTGATCTCTTTTCAGTCTTGTTTGAGGCAGAGAGCTTTTATGAAGAATGATAAATCTCTTATCTGTTTACTGCTGGTCTACGCCACGCTGCTCGGCTCGCTTGCTCCTGTGCGCGCGAAATCTCTTGCAACTGGTCCAAATGTTGAGGCGGGCGAGACGGCGCAAAGAAGAAGAGGCGGTAGGGCAGCAGAGGATGCGGCGGTTCAAGAGGCGAAGAGGGGGCTGCGTTTTCGCCTGAGCGAGGGCAAAGAGCAGGCGGAGAAGAGAGAGGCTGCGGCAGCCGCTCCGGCGACAGAGCGGCTGAGCGAGAGCGAGACGCAGAGCGTGCTCAAGCGTCTGCCCGCGATTGCCGCAGAGGCCACAGACGAGCAGCAGTTTGCTCTCCGTGAACGCTCGCTGCCGCCGCCGCGCACGGGGAAAACCATCAACATTTCTTTTCCGCAGGCGGAGGCCAGGGCTGCGCCGGAGAGCGCCATTTCAGGCCCGCTCGAAGTGCTGCGCTTTTCGCCCGAAGGCAGTGTGCCGCTGGCCCCGCAGTTGAGCGTGACCTTTTCGCAACCGATGGTGGCCGTCACATCTCAGGCGGAATTGTCTGCGCAGGAAGTGCCCGTGCGTTTGTCGCCGCAGCCGCAGGGCAAGTGGCGCTGGGTCGGGACAAAGACTCTGCTTTTTGTGCCCGACGGTCGTTTCCCGATGGCAAGCGTCTATTCCGTCACTGTCCCCGCGAACACAAAATCCGCGACGGGCGGCGCTCTCTCTGCGGCCAAGAGCTGGAGCTTTATGACTCCGCCGCCGCAGGTCCAGAAGAGTTACCCGCAGGGCGACTCGAACCCGCTTGACGCGCTGATGTTCGTCGAGTTCGACCAGCGGATTGATCCCGCGTCGGTCCTGCGCACGATCAAGGTCCAGGCGGGCAGGTTGAGCTTGAAGACGCGGCTCGCGACAGCGGAAGAAGTGGCGGCGGACGAGAGCGTGAGCAGTCTGGTTAAGGCTTCGGAGGACGGGCGCTGGATGGCTTTTCGCGCCGTTGATGCCGAGACCAACGAGACGCGTGCGGCGCTCCCCTTTGAGACAAACATCAAAGTAAGTATTGGTCCAGGCACGCCTTCAGCCGAAGGACCGCGCACGACGGATAAGGCCCAGGACTTCTCTTTTCGCACCCATGGAGCGCTCCGCGTGGTCAGGCAGGAGTGCGGCTATAATCGCGGCTGCTCGCCCTTTGATACCTGGACCATACAGTTTAGCAATACGCTCGACGCGGAAGCTTTTCAAACATCACAGGTTCGCATAGAGCCTGCGATTCCGGGCATCAAGATGAGCGTTTACGGTAACACGCTGCAGATCGAAGGTATCAAGCAGGGGCGCAGGATTTACAGGGTCACGCTCGACCGTTCGCTCAAGGACGAATTCGGCCAGACGCTTGAAAGGGATGCGAGCCTGACTTTCAACGTCGGGGCGGCCCCTAAGTCGCTGGCCGCATCGGGTGAAGCCTTTATCATTTTGGACCCGAACGGGCCAAGAAGCTTTTCCGTCTACAGCATCAATCACCGCCAGCTCAAAGCGAATCTTTACGCGGTCGGGCCGGAGCACTGGGACGCGTTTATGGAGTACATGCGCTGGTCGCAGAGCTACAACACCGAGGTGAAAGCAAAGTATCGCACGCCACCGGGCCGCCTGGTTTTCTCAAAGGAGTTGATGGTCAATGCGAGGGCCGACGAGCCGGTCGAAACACGCATAGACCTCAGCCCCGCGCTTAACGGAAATCTGGGTCATGTCATCGTCATCATTGAACCCGTAGAGAAGACGGCGACCGGCAGGGCTTATCCACAGCAGATACACGCCTGGATTCAATCAACCAACATCGGCCTGGATGCTTTTGTGGACCAGACGGATTTAATCGGCTGGACCACTTCGCTCAAGGACGGCGAGGCGCTCGCGGGCGTGCAGCTCTCGATTCAGCCTGCCGCCGGCTCTGCACAGAGCGGCGCGAACGGCCTCGCGCGGCTGGCTTTGCCGCCGGAATCGAAAACGGGGCGTAATCTGCTGGTCGCCAGGCAGGGCCGCGATGTGGCGATTCTTCCCGAAAACACTTCCTGGTGGGATACGTCCGGCGGCTGGTTCAAAAAAGAGACGGGCGATTTTCTGCGCTGGTATGTCTTTGACGACCGCAAGATGTATCGGCCCGGCGAAGAGGTCCACATCAAGGGATGGATACGTCGCGTCGGGAGCGGGAAGGGCGGCGATGTCGGCGCGCTCGGCGGCTCGGTCAGGAGTCTGACTTACACGCTGAAGGATTCGAGGGGGAACGAGATTACGAAGGGCACGCTCAAGGTCAACTCGCTCGGCGGCTTTGATACGGTCTTGAAGCTGCCTCCGACGATGAACCTGGGCTATGCCGCGCTCACGCTCCTGGCCCAGGATAACTCGCAAGCGATCACCGCTCTTGAATACACGCATAACTTTCAGGTCCAGGAATTCCGTCGCCCGGAGTTTGAAGTCACGGCGCAGGCTTCCGAAGGACCGCTCTTTGTCGGCGGGTCGGCTGAGACTGTTGTGGCGGCCAATTATTACGCGGGCGGGGGGCTGGCGAATACGGAAGTGCGTTGGAACGTCACCTCGCGGCCAGGGTCTTACACGCCGCCGAATCGCGGCGACTATACTTTCGGCAAATGGGTTCCCTGGTGGGTCGAGCGCACGCAAGAGAGCGAGACCAATTCCATGACTTACACAGGGCTGACGGACGCCGCGGGCAAGCATCGTCTCCATATAGACTTTGACTCGGTCAATCCTGCGCGCCCTTCAAACGTCACGGCGGAGGCCAGCGTGACGGACGTTAACCGCCAGACCTGGACCGCCTCTGCCAGTATGCTGGTCCACCCGGCAGACCTTTACGTCGGCCTCAAGAGCGACCGCACCTTTGTCCAGAAGGGCGAGCCTCTCATCGTGCAGACTATCGTCACGGACCTGGATGGCCAGGCGGTCACGGGTCGCGAAGTGAGGATGCGTGCGGCCCTGCTCGATTGGGTCTTTGAGAAGGGCGAGTGGAAGCAGCAGGAGACGAGCGCGCAGGAGTGCAGCGTCCGTTCCGCGGCTGATGCTGTCAAGTGTACCTTCGAGACGAAGGAGGGCGGCACGTATCGAGTCAACGCTTCCGTCATGGACCAGCGCGAGCGGCGCAACGAGAGCGAACTGACGCTCTGGGTGGCCGGAGGCAAGCAGCCTCCCAGGCGCGAGGTCGAGCAGGAGACGGTCGAGCTAATCCCGGACCGCAAGGATTATCAACCGGGCGAGACGGCTCAAGTGCTGGTCCAGTCGCCCTTCTACCCGGCGGAAGGCGTGCTCACGCTGCGGCGCTCAGGCATCCTGCGCACAGAGCGTTTCAGGATGGACGGCCCTTCTTACACTTTGCGCGTCCCCGTTGAGGAAGGCTTTACGCCGAATGTTTATGTGCAGGTGGACCTCGTTGGAGCAGCCGCGCGGACAGACGACGCGGGAAAGATTGACGAGCAGCTTCCGAAGCGTCCGGCCTTCGCCAAAGGCTCTCTGAATCTGCCCGTGCCGCCGCTCGCGCGCAAGCTCAACGTCAAGGCCACGCCGCGCGAGAAGTCGCTTGAGCCGGGCGCTTTGACGGTCGTTAATGTCGAAGTGCAGGATGCTGCGAAGAGGCCCGTGGCCGGAAGCGAAGTCGCCGTCGTCGTCGTGGACGAATCCGTGCTGGCGCTGACGAACTATCATCTTGAAGACCCGCTCTCTATCTTCTACGCGCTAAGAGACGAAGGCGCGAGCGATTATCACCTGCGCTCAGCTGTGCTGCTCGGCAATCCCGAAGAGATAGCAAACTTGATGCGAACAGAGGGCGTTGGCGGCGCTGGCGGCGGCAGTGGCCCTATGATGAATACGAATCAGAGCATGGTGACCGTCATGTCTGAGAGTGAAGCGCCGCCCGCTCCTTCACCCAAACGGGCGAGGCGAGGAGACGTGAACGGCTTTCTGGCCGACGGGATCAGCGGCGCAGAGCCTGGCATACGCCTGCGCGAAAACTTCAACGCGCTGGCGGTCTTCGCCGCCTCCGTGCCAACAGACGCGAACGGGCGCGCGCAGGTCCAGGTCAAGATTCCTGACAACCTGACGCGTTATCGTGTGATGGCCGTCTCGGTCGCTGGCGGCAAACAGTTTGGCGCGGGCGAGTCCGCCATCACAGCGCGCCTGCCGCTGATGGCTCGCCCCAGCGCACCGCGCTTTCTCAACTTCGGCGACCGCTTCGAGTTGCCCGTCATCTTGCAGAACCAGACGGACCAGGAGATGCGCGTTGACGTGGCCGTGCGTGCGACGAATGCGGAGCTGACGGAGGGGGCTGGCCGACGCGTCAAGATTCCCGCTAATGATCGCGTGGAGGTACGCTTTCCGGCGGCTGCTGTGCGGGCGGGCACAGCGCGTTTTCAAATCGGCGCTCTCGCTGGCCGCGCTTCGGATGCGGCGGAAATCTCTCTGCCCGTTTGGACGCCGGCCACGACCGAAGCCTTTGCGACTTACGGCGAGATTGACGAGGGAGCTATCGTGCAACCCGTGCAGGCTCCCGGCAATGTCGTCAGGCAGTTCGGAGGGCTTGAGATTACAACCAGCTCGACGCAGCTTCAAGCCCTGACCGATGCGGTGCTCTACCTCGTAGCCTACCCTTACGAATGCTCCGAACAGCTTGCTTCTCGTGTACTGGCGGTCGCCGCGCTGCGCGACGTGTTGGCGGCCTTTAAGGCCAAGGGGCTGCCGCCGCCCGCTGAGATGCAGGCGGCGGTCGCGCGCGACATCAAACGCTTGCAGGGTTTGCAGAATGATGACGGAGGCTTTGCCTTCTGGCGACGCGGTGATGAGTCTTGGCCCTACGTCAGCATACACGCGGCGCACGCGCTCGAACGCGCTAAGGAAAAGGGGTTTGACGTGCCGCCCGAGATGCTCCAAAAATCTCAGCGATACCTGCGCGAGATAGAGAAGCGAATCCCGCGCAAGTACAGCCCGCAAGCTCGACGCGCGCTGACGGCCTATGCGCTCTACGTGCGCCAGCGTATGAATGACCGCGACGCCGCGCGTGCGCGCAGGCTCATCGCGGAGGCAGGGCTTGATGGTCTCTCGCTCGAAGCTGTCGGATGGCTGCTGTCTGTCCTCTCCGGCGATGCAGGCTCGAAGGCGGAAGTCGAAGCCATCCGTCGCCATCTCAACAATCGCGCGACCGAGACGGCGGCGACGGCACAGTTCACGGCCTCTTACGGCGACGAAGACTATCTCCTGCTTTACTCTTCGCGCCGCGCCGACGGCATCATCCTCGAAGCCTTGATTAAAGACCAGCCGCAGAACGATCTCATCCCTAAGCTGGCGCGCGGGCTGCTCGCGCATCGTAAGCAAGGGCGCTGGGAGAATACGCAGGAGAACGTCTTTATCCTGCTCGCGCTGGACCAATACTTTGCCGCTTACGAAAAGGTGACGCCGGATTTCGTCGCACGCGCCTGGCTCGGAGAAGGCTTCGCGGGCGAACAACAGTTTCGCGGACGGACGACGGACCGACAGCAGGTCAACGTGCCGATGCAATATCTCGTCGAGCATGGCGCAAAGCAGAATCTGGTCCTGAGCAAGGAAGGCCCGGGCAGACTCTACTACCGTATAGGGATGCAGTATGCGCCCGCCACCCTGAAGCTTGATGCGGCGGATTACGGCTTTACGGTCGAGCGCATTTATGAAGCTCTGGATGATGCGCAGGACGTGCGGCTCGATGCTGACGGCTCATGGCACATCAAGGCTGGCTCGCGTGTACGCGTGCGCCTGACGATGAGCGCGCCCGCGCGTCGTTATCACGTGGCGCTGGTTGACCCTTTGCCTGCCGGTCTTGAAGCTCTCAACCCCGCGCTCGCCGTGACGGGCACGATTCCCGAAGATGAAAAGAATGAATCTTCAAGACGCGGCGGGTGGTGGTGGCGGCAGTGGTACGAGCATCAGAACTTGAGAGATGAGCGCGCAGAAGCCTTCACCTCGCTCTTGTGGGAGGGAGTCTACACCTATTCTTATGTCACGCGTGCGACGACGCCCGGCGTCTTCGTCGTGCCTCCGACCAAGGCTGAGGAGATGTATCACCCGGAAACCTTCGGGCGCGGCAAGAGCGACCGCGTGATTGTCGAATAGAGAGAAGAGAGCCGCGCGCCTATCCTATTTTGTCAGCGGGGCCGATTGCTTTTGTTTCTCAAGCAGCGGGCGCAGCGATTGGTAGACGGTTTCGGCGACGCTGCGTGTGCCTTCGGCGTTCGGGTGTATGCCGTCTGCCTGGTTTAATCTTTCGACTCCGGCAACCCTGTCGAGGAAGAAGGGGATGAGCAACACTTGATGCTCGCGCGCGAGAGCTTGAAAGGCTTGCTGGACCTCTCGCTGGTAATCCGCGCCCGTATTGGTCGGAGCATACATGCCCGCGAGCAGGACCACCACGCCGCGCGCCTTGGCCCGCTCGATAATCTGGCCCAGGTTCTTCTTCATCTCCGCGATGGATTGGCCGCGCAGCAGGTCGTTCGCTCCCAGTTCCAGAATCAGAAAGCGCACGTCCCCTTCGAGCGTCCAGTCAAGCCGCCTCAGCCCGCCCGCCGAAGTGTCGCCTGAAACACCCGCGTTGACCACTTCGTATCTGTACCCGTCCGTCTCCAACTTTCTTTGCAGGATTGCGGGATAGCTCTCGGCCTCAGTCAGACCCAGCCCTGCCGTCAGGCTGTCGCCGAAAGCTATAATCTTCGGTAGACTCTTTTCAGTCGCAGCATTGGACGGCGGGGCGCTGGAAATATTCTGCGCGGGCCGCGTCGAAACATTGCGCGAGCTTTGATTGACGCACGCGGTCGCCAGCATGACCGGGATAAGTAAAAGGGCGTATAGATAATCTCTCATGATCGAATTATACAGGGTTTCAAAAACAGTTCCTTCGGGGACGGAAAGCTTAACCATCCTCCACTCGCTCGATCTGGTTATTCCTGACGGGCAGTTTGTCGCCGTCGCAGGCCCTTCGGGCAGCGGCAAGTCAACGTTGCTCGGACTCATCGCGGGCCTCGATGCGCCGACCAGCGGCTCTATACGGATTGACGGCGAGGTCATCAACGAGATGAGCGAAGACGCGCTCGCCGGTCTGCGGAGCGCGAAAATCGGGTTCGTCTTTCAATCCTTTCATCTGATTCCATCGCTCACGGCGCTCGAAAATGTTCTCGTCCCGATGGAGATAGCCGGCCTCAAGGATGCGCCTGAGCGCGCGCGGCAATTACTCCAGGACGTAGACCTACAGGCCCGCGCGCATCATTATCCCTCGCAGCTTTCGGGCGGCGAAAAGCAGCGCGTCGCCATCGCGCGCGCCTTCGCCAACGACCCAAAGGTGCTGCTCGCGGACGAGCCGACGGGTAATCTGGATTCACGCAACGGGCGGCATGTTTTCGACCTCATGGTCCGGATCAACAGGCGGCGCGGCGCAACGCTCGTCCTCGTCACACACGATGCGGAGCTGGCTGCCGAAGCCTCTCGACGCATCTCCCTGCGCGATGGCCGCGTCGTCGCGGATAGTGACAGGGGCGCTCTCTCTCTGGACCAGCCCGAAGAAATCCTGGAGGCGACGCGCCCTTGAATTTCATACTGCAAATGGCGCGCAGAGAGATACGCTCCTCCTGGCGTCGCCTGCTCTTTTTCTTTCTCTGCATAGGCATCGGCGTCGGCTCAATCGTCGCGCTCCGCTCGACCATACAGCAGGTCAACCGCACCGTGGCGGGCGAGGCACGACAGCTCCTGACCGCGGACGTGCAGGTGGATTCGACACGCGAGTGGAAGCCGGAATCGCTCGCCGTCATAGAACGCACGGCGCGCCCGCCGCTCGTCTTGGAGAGGACCGAAACGATTGAAGCCAACACGATGGCGCGCCCCGCTACTGCTTCAAGCGAGGGCGCGATGATGGTCGAGCTCAAGGGCATCGAGCCTTCTTTTCCGCTCTATGGCGATTTCAGGCTCGCGGATGGAAGACGATTCGATTACTCCGTCGTCGCGGGTGGCGGCGCTCTTGTCGCGCCACTCCTGCTCGAACGCCTGCGCCTGAATGTTGGTGACAGAATCAAAATCGGCGAGTCCACCTTCGAGATTCGCGGCGTCATCGAGCGAGAGCCTGGCAGCGGCGGCGGATTCCGTCTCGGCCCGCGCGTCTTTATAGAACGCGCGGCGGTCGAGGCGACTGGCCTCACGGGATTCGGCAGCCGCGCTCGCCGCCGTATTCTGCTCAAAGTACGCGAGGGCGCGCTTGAAGAGGTCTTGCAAACACTGCGCGGCGAACTCAAGGGCCAGCTCGTCGCGGTCAATTCCTACAGAGACGCGCAGGAGAATTTGAGCGAGCAGTTTGCGCGGACCGAAAACTATCTCTCGCTGACGGGCCTCATCGTGCTCGTCCTCGGCGGCATCGGCGTGTCCAGCGTGACCCGCGTCTTTATAGAGCAGAAGCGACAGACTATCGCCGTGCTCAAGTGCATAGGCGGGACTGGCAGGCAGATTACTGCTGCCTATCTGGCACAGGTCATGGCGCTGGGGTTGATGGGAAGCCTGCTCGGTGTGGTGCTCGCAAGGGGCGCGCTCCTTCTGGTGGCCCACTACTTTGCGCAGAGCCTGCCACCGAACATGAGCTACGAGCTTGCTCCCGGCGCTGTCGCTCAGGGGCTGGGGCTGGGGCTGCTCGTCTCCATCATGTTCTCGGCCTTGCCGCTGCTGCGCATTCGGCACATCAAACCCAACATGTTGCTGCGCGATGAAGATGACGCTGGCGCGGGCCGCAGGCTGGACTGGCCGCGACTGTTAACGGGCGCGCTTCTCTTGCTCGGATTAGCTTTGCTCTCATCATGGCAGGCAGGCTCGCTCCGCATCGGTCTCTTTTTTCTGGCCGGACTTGGGGCGGCCTCTCTCACACTCTACGCGGCGGCGCTCCTGCTCATCCGGCTTGTGCGACGCGCCAGGCACGCGCGCTCCTTCGTGCTACGGCAGGCCGTCAATAGCCTTTATCGTCCGGGCAACCAGACGCGCGTTATCATCATGGCCGTCGGTCTCGGCGCGTTCGTCGTGATGGCTATCCACTCGCTGCAAGTAAATCTCCTCAACGAGCTGGACCTTTCGCGGCGCGCGACGCTGCCCAATATGTTCCTCATAGACATTCAACCGGACCAGAAGCAGGGCGTGGAAAAATTGATCGAGCAGGCGACCCGCACGCGTCCAGAGTTGATTCCCACCGTGCGCGCTCGAATCTTTGCGATTAACGGGCGCGAGGTTGATCTTGAAGAGCGTGCCGTGCGGCAGGAGCGCGGTCGGCTGGGCCGCGAGTACGTGGTCACGTATCGCCCCAGGCTCGAAGCGAATGAAACGATTGTCGCCGGAAGCTTCTGGGATGCGCAGCCTTCCAGTGAGCCTGAAGTCTCCATCGAAGAAGGCATGCGCGGATTGTCCGGCCTCGATGTCGGGGGCCAGATTACCTTCGACATCCTCGGCAGAAAAATGACTGCCCGCGTGACCAGCATACGCCGCGTGGATTGGAGAAATTCGCGCACGGGGTTTATGGTTCTCTTCAGGCCGGGCGTGCTCGAAAGCGCGCCGCAGATGCTGATTGCGCCCATCAATGGCCCGACCGCAGAGCCGGAGCGCTCCCATTTTCAGCGTGCGCTCCTGGACCAGTATCCGAATATCTCCGTCATTGACGTGGCCGAAGTCGTCGGCACGATCAGTCGTATTCTCAACAACGTGACGCTGGCGGTCTCTTTCCTCGGCGGCTTTGTCCTGCTGTGCGGCGTGTTAATTCTGGTCGGCTCAATCGCGATGACGAAGTTTCAGCGTATCTATGAAGTGGCGGTATTAAAGACGCTCGGAGCAAAAAGGAGAGTCCTCATCACGATTCTCTTCGTCGAATACGCGGTCTTGGGGCTGGTCGCCGGATTGGTCGGCGCGCTCGCGGCCCTCGCGCTCTCTTACGCGGTGACGCGTTTTGTCTTTGAGATTCCCTGGTCCTTCTCTCCAATCGTCTCGCTCGCGGGTCTGGCCCTCACCATCCTACTCGTGACCATCGTCGGCGTCAGCTCAAGCTTTAACGTCCTGACGCGCAAGCCGCTGGCGATCCTGCGCGCGCAGTAAAGCAGGAGCTTCGCTTTAAAACTGGTCCACCGCTCTAGGTCTCAATCGCTTGATGGGAACTCGGATTGAATCAGACTTTGATGTAGATTCTCTTCCTGTAGAGAATCGTCATCAGGCCGAGCCAGAGAAGCAGGAAGGCGAGGGCGTAAGCGAGCGAGGCCATCTGCGGAGAGGCCAGCGGCACGAAGAGATGATCGAAGATATAGTTGATGAGATTGCCCTGTCGGCCATCCGGGCGCGCAAGCTTCCAGAGCATCATCGAGCGCGCCATCAATCCCGTCAGGACAAAGAGCGCGAGCGCGTTGACGCCGAAAATCTCAAAGGGCTTTGACCAGCGGCGATAACCCTTGAGGTCTATCAGCCAGTAGCAAGAGGCCAGCGTTTCGAGCGCCATCCCTGTCGTCAAGAGGACGTAGGAACTGGTCCAGAGCGCCTTGTTAATCGGAAACCAGGCGTTCCATGCCCAGCCCGCGACGATGCAGACAACGCCTGCGACAAACATTCCCGCAATCTTCTCGAACGCCGCACGATTCGTGCGCAGCCAGTGGCCCGTGAGCACGCCGGAAAGCGTCGTGGCAATCGCAGGGATTGTGCTCAGGATGCCTTCGGGGTCGTAAACCTTTCCCGACTTCCAGACGTGTGGACCAAGCACCAGCCGGTCCAGATAGGCCGCCAGATTCCACTCCTTGCTGGCGAGGTCCGGCGCGCCATAGCCCGGGATGGGCACGCTCGTCATCAAGACCCAGTAGCAGAGAAGCAGGCTCAACATGATGGCTGCCTGCGCGCGCCAGCCTGTCTTGAGGAAGATGAGCGAGGTGAAGAAGTAGCAGACGGCTATACGTTGAAGCACACCCGGGATGCGAATCGTTGAGAGATTGAAAAAGGGAAAGCCCGCGAGCAGCATTCCGAGCGCGAAGATGATGAGCGTGCGGCGCGCAATCTTGAAATAGAGGTCGCGCCGCTGGCCCTCGCTTTGTGCGCGGCGGCCCAGTGCCAGCGTGATGGAGATGCCGACGATAAAGAGAAAGAAAGGGAAGATCAAATCCGTTGGCGTCCAGCCGTGCCAGGCGGCATGATCGAGCGGCCAATAAACAGAGCCGCTCGGACCTGGATTGTTGACGAGCACCATCCCCGCGATGGTCAGGCCGCGAAAGACATCGAGCGACAACATGCGCCCTCTCTCGGCTGGCCTCTCAATCTCGTCCGCGACGGCGCTCATCAGGTATGATTTAATCCTTCTCTTTGAATAAAGCCGAGCCTCAATCGTGTGAAAAAGCATTACATGCTATTGAAGCTTAGATGTAAATAACTTTTTACAACTCGCGCAAACTTTTCTGCGTATAAAAGTTGCGCTCAAAGATACTGCCCGGTAAGCTCCGCAGCTAAAGGGGACTCGTGACCATCACAAAGAACATGCAGAGCGAGATGAGCAACAGGCGCGAAGCCCTTGATGCCTGGGTGCGCGAAGTGGTCCAGTGGCATTTCGACCCTCAGACGGGCACTCCCTTCTGGCTCGAATATGCCGAGCGGCTCGACTGGGACCCACGCCGCGAGATACAGACTTATGAAGACCTCTCGCGTTTCGGTAATTTTCAGGACGAATGGCTGCGCGGTGGTCCGGTTCGTCGCTGGGTCCCGCGCGGGTACGCCGCAAGGCCCGTCTATGTTTTCGAGACCGGCGGGAGCACGGGCGTTCCGAAATCTCGCATCAACATCGAAGACTTTCGTCTCGATTACGAAGCCTTCAGCCGGACGCTGCCCGAAGAGGCTTTCCCTTTTGGCTCTGACTGGCTCGCGCTTGGACCAACGGGGCCGCGCCGCCTGCGCCTGGCCGTCGAGCACTTGGCACAGTTTCGCGGCGGCATCTGCTTTATGATTGACCTGGACCCACGCTGGGTCATCAAGCTTTTGAAGATGGGGCAGGCGAAGATGGCCGAAGAATACAAGCAGCACGTCGTCGAGCAGGGGCTGACGCTGCTTCGCGCTCATGAAAATATTCGCTGCCTCTTTACCACGCCCAAGCTTCTGGAGGCGCTCTGCGAAAAGGTCTCTCTGAAAAAGATGGGCATCAAGGGCGTGTTCTGCGGCGGGACCGAGATGACGCCGCAGTTTCACCGCTTCGCCGTCGAAGAGCTGCTCGAAGGCGCATACTTTGCTCCGACCTACGGAAACACGCTGATGGGGCTGGCCGTACACAAACCGCGTCTGCCCGAAGAGAGCTACGACATCATCTATTATCCGCCGTCGCCGCGAGCCTCTATCGAAATCGTTGATCCTGACAATCCCGAACGCATCGTCGAGTACGGCGAGACGGGTCGTGTTCGTCTGACGACGCTGACGCGCGAATTCTTTATGCCGCGCTTTCTTGAGCGCGACGAGGCGGAAAGAGAACCGCCTTGCAGCCTCTATCCCTGGGACGGAGTGCGCAACGTGCGGCCCTTCTCAAGATTGCAGAAGATGGTCGTCGAAGGAGTGTATTAGGGATTTTTGATTTTCGATTAGCGATTGAAAGACGTAACCGAGTTGTTCAATCGTCAATCTCAAATCAGCGAACTTAAATCAAAAAGCTAAAATCGCAATTCTCTCATGCTTCATATACCTCTGCTGCGCAAGGGCGAGCCTTACAGAAGTCTGGATGTGGCGCGTGTGCGGCACCACAGGACGGGCGAGCTGTTCGTCGAAATCAGCCAGGCCAACGGCGGGTTGATACGGCGGGACCTACTCGAACAGCGTGCGGGCAGGAAGGCACTCTGCAAGTTTTCCTGTGCCGCGCTGCTTGAAGTTTGCGCACGCGCGGCTGAACATTTCGCGCATGACTCGCTGCCTCTGGGCGATGAGATGCAAACGCCGGAGGATTATGTGCGGCAGGTTTCGGCGACGACGGGTTTGCCCTTCGCGCTGGTCCGCAACAACGTGGCGAAGGTGCGAGGCGTGCTGGCGGAGATGTCGAAAGTGCTTGGCGGGTTAACCAGGGGTCTTGATCTTTCGATACTGGACAGAGGCTTTGGAGAGTTTGAAGGACAGTCGCTGAGCTTCTTTCCGCGCAGCCAGGCGCTGGGAGTGGTCCTGCCGAGCAATTCGCCCGGAGTGCATACGCTCTGGACGCCCGCCGTCGCCCTGAAAATTCCGCTCGTGCTCAAGCCCGGTAGCGCGGAACCCTGGACACCTTACAGAATCATACAGGCTTTGATTCGAGCGGGCGCGCCCCCTGAAGCTTTCAGCTATTATCCTACGGACCACGCGGGGGCAGGCGAAATCCTGAGACGGACAGGGCGCGGGATGATCTTCGGCGATGCAGGC
Organism: Pyrinomonadaceae bacterium; assembly: GCA_036399835.1. Taxonomy (GTDB): domain Bacteria; phylum Acidobacteriota; class Blastocatellia; order Pyrinomonadales; family Pyrinomonadaceae; genus DASYML01. The sequence continues at coordinate 14,721 of DASWMI010000114.1, forward strand.
TCGACCGCGGGTTGGCGCGGCGACCCGCGTATAGAGATTCATGGACCGGGTTACAGCAAGATTATCATCGGCGAAGATTGCATTGACGATTGGGAAAAATATCTGGACGTGATGGTCGCTTCGATTACGGACAACGGCGGGCGCTCCTGCATCAACGCCTCCGGCATCTGGGCGACGGCTCATGCGGAAGAGATAGCAGAGGCACTGGCTGAAAGGCTCGCGCGGATTGTCCCGCTCGATGCGGAGGACGAGCAGGCCCTGCTCGCTCCCTTCGCGGATGCGAATGTGGCGCAGCGCATCAACCAGAGCATAGAGCAGGGATTGGACCAGCCCGGCGCGCGCGATGTGACGGCGCTTTACAGAAAAGGCGAGCGGCTTACAACATGGCAGGGCTGCTCATATCTTCTGCCAACCGTCGTACTATGCGGGGATGCCGCGCACACGCTGGCAAACCGCGAGTTCCTCTTTCCCTACGCCAGCGTGGTCAAAGTAAAAATGGAAGAGTTGCCGGAAGCCCTCGGGCAGAGCCTGGTCCTGACGGCGATAACTTCGGATTCCGGCTTAATCGAGCGGCTCGCCTCGTCTCCAAACGTGGACCGCTTAAACGTCGGACCGATACGGACCAATCAGGTCAGCTGGGACCAGCCGCACGAGGGCAATCTGTTCGAGCATCTCTATGCGCGCAGGGCTTTTCAACAGGCCAGCTTGACGGCCTGACCGAGTTGTTGTTGTCGTGAAGATTCTTTACATCACAGCCGGGGCCGCGAACATGTACTGCGGGAGTTGTCTGAGAGACAACGCGCTCGCCGCGGAACTCATCGCGCGCGGCCATGACGTGATGCTGATTCCCATCTACACGCCGACGCTGACGGACGAACGGAACGTCAGCCGGAGTAAAGTTTTCTTCGGCGGTATCAGCGTCTACTTGCAGCAGTATCACGCGTTGTTTCGCCGGACGCCGCGTCTGCTCGACAGGCTCTGGGATGCTCCGGCGATGTTGAAGCTGGCCTCGCGTCGCTCGATACCGACCAGCCCCAAGCTTCTGGGAGAGTTGACGGTTTCGATGCTAAAAGGCGAAGACGGCAACCAGCGCAAAGAGCTGTTAAAGATGCTCGACTGGCTCAGGCAAGAGCCTTTGCCGGATGTTATCAGTCTTCCTTACACGCTTTTAATCGGGCTGGCGAAGCCGCTCAGAGAGGCTTTGCAGCGGCCCATCTTCTGCACGCTTCAGGGCGAAGACCTCTTTCTGGAAGGATTGCAAGAGCCTTATCGCAGCGAGTCTTTAAAGTTGATTCGAGAGAACATTCAGCATGTGGACCAGTTTATCGCCGTCAGCGATTACTACGCTCGCTTCATGCCGCGCTATCTAGGCATCCCCGAAGAGAAGATGCGCACAGTTCCGCTGGGCATCAACCTGCAAGGCTACGAGGCGCGCGAGCGTTCGAGCGGGAAGCCTTTCACGGTCGGTTATTTCGCGCGCGTCGCGCCGGAAAAGGGGCTGCACCTGCTCGCCGAGACTTACAAACTTATGCGCGAGCGAAATGATTTGAAGAATGCACGGCTCGAAGTCGCGGGCTATCTTGGTCCGGAGAATAGAGATTATCTGCAAGGCATAGAGCAGGGGTTGAAAGAGTGCGGGCTGGGCGGCGAGTTTCATTACAGGGGAGTTCTGGACCGGCAGGAGAAGATAGATTTTTTGCGCGGGCTTGATGTGCTCTCGGTGCCGGCCACGTATGATGAGCCGAAAGGAATCTTCCTGCTTGAAGCGATGGCTTGCGGAGTGCCTGTGGTCCAGCCGCGGCGCGGCGCTTTTACAGAGATTATTGAAAAGACGGGCGGCGGCCTGTTGGTCCAGCCGGATGATGCAGAAGCTCTGGCCGAAGGGGTTCTCACGCTCGCAGCGAATCCGTCTCTCGCTGAAGAACTGGGCCGGAACGGTTTTCGCGGAGTCCGCGAGCATTACAGCGTGGCGCGTATGGCCGAGCGTGCGATGGAAGTTTACGGCAGCCTCTCGGACGCTGTGGGACCGAAAGCGGGCGAGACTGCCAGCGTCGGCGCGGCCTGAGCCGGAGGCGCGCGAGGTTTGTCAGCATCCTTGAAGCGAGGGAGGTTTGTGAGCATTGCTGGAAGTCGCCGGTTTGTCGAAGGAATATCCGACCCCACAGGGCGCGCTGCGGATTCTTTCCGATGTCTCTCTCAAGCTTGAGCGCGGCGACGCGGTTTCGATCATGGGGCCATCCGGAAGCGGCAAGAGCAGCCTGCTCTACATCCTCGGCGCGCTCGAACCGCCGACCAGCGGCGCTCTCAAGCTCGACGGCCAGAACCCTTTTCAATTAAAGGAGCGCGAGCTGGCATCTTTCAGAAACCGAAAAGTCGGCTTTGTCTTTCAGGACCACTGCCTGCTGCCGCAGTGTTCCGTCATCGAAAACGTCCTCACGCCGACGCTCGTTTCAGATGCCAACGGTCATGATGCTGCGGAGCGCGCGCGACTGCTGCTGGACCAGGTGGGCCTGGCCGAGCGTATGGAACATCTCCCGGCTGAATTGTCCGGCGGCGAAAAGCAGCGCGTCTCGCTCGCACGTGCGCTGGTGATGAAGCCGCTCCTGCTGCTCTGTGACGAGCCGACCGGGAATCTGGACCACAAGTCTGCCGCAGTGGTGGCCGGGCTTCTGCTTGAGCTGCACAGGCAACAGGAAACGATTCTCCTGGTCGTCACACACAGCGCGGAGCTGGCGGCGCAATTTCCCATCCGCTTCGAGCTAAGCGAACAAAAACTCCTGCGTCTGTAATGCAAACCCACGTTCTTCTCAAGCGTAATCTCAAATACTTCTGGCGAACCAACCTGGCGGTCATCTTCGGCGTGGGGATAGCCGTCGCGGTGCTCGTCGGCGCATTGCTCGTCGGCGATTCGGTCAGGGCCAGCCTGCGCGAACTGTTTTTGCTGCGGCTGGGAAAGGCCGACCATGTGGTCTCCTCCACCACTTTCTTCCGCGAGCGGCTGGCCGAAGAGATTCAAGCGCATCAAGAGTTCAAGACGGGCGGGTTGAGCGGCGCGTGCCCGCTCATCATGCTCGAAGCGGCTGTGACGCATGAAGAGAGTCGCCGGACGGGGACGGGCGTCGTGGTTTACGGCGTGGACCAAAGGTTCTGGGAGTTTCACCAAAGAGCGGGCAGAGCGCCCGAAGGCCATGAAGTTTTGTTGAGCGAGAGCCTCTCGCATGAGCTTGGCGCGAAGGCCGGGGACACGCTGCTCCTCAGGATAGAAAAGCCGTCGGCCATCCCCGTCGAATCTCTGCACGGGCGCAGGGATGACCTGGGCCGCACGCTCCGCCTCAAAGCCGGAGAAGCGCTGCCCGCTGCTTCTATGGGCGAGTTCTCCGTGCGTCTGCAACAGACGGAGGTGCGCGCTCTCTTTGTCCCGCTTCGCCTCTTGCAGAAGGAACTGGACCAGGAGGGCAAAGCCAACACGCTGCTCGTCTCTGAAAAATCTGCGGGAGGCAAAGTGGGCCAATCTGCGGATCAAGCCGGGAATCCGCTGCTTCGGAAAATACTGAAAGAGAGCATCACGCTTGAAGACTTAGGCGTCAGGCTGCGCGCTCTGGAGGCAGAGGGGAGCCTTGTGCTCGAAAGCGAGAGCGGGCTGCTCAACGATTCGCTGGCAGAGACGGCGCAAGCCGCGGCGGCCCGTTTGAGCTTGCGGCCCTCTCCTGTTTTTTCTTACCTCGCCAACTCTCTGCGCTCAGGCTCGCGCGAGATTCCTTATTCGATCATGACAGCCATAGGCAGCGAAGACTTTGAGAGGCTGCGGCGCGGCGAGACGCGAGCGAAGACGTTTGAAGGAAGACGGAAGACGAATAAAAAAGCGGAGCAGGAAGCAGGAGGGATGAAGGATGGGGAAACTGCGCAGCCGCTGACGGCGCAACAATCGGTGTCTGCTCCCGCGTCGCCCGTTGCCGCTGACGCGTCCGGGCCTCAGCCTCTCATCCTCAACGAATGGGCCGCGCGCGAGCTTGGCGTTCAAACGGGCGCGCATGTCTCGGTCGAATATTATCTCTGGCAGGAAGACGGGCGGCTGCTGACAAAGACTGCGGAGTTTCAACTGGCGGGCATCGTGCCGATCGAAGGTCTGGCGGCGGACAGGAATTTGGTCCCGGACTATCCGGGCATCACTGGGACTGAGAGCCTTTCAGACTGGGACCCGCCGTTTCCTGTGGACCTCTCGCGCATACGCCCGCGCGATGAAGCGTACTGGGACCAGTACCGGACCACGCCAAAGGCTTTTATCCAGCTCGCCAGCGGACAGCAGCTCTGGCAGACGCGTTTCGGAAAACTGACTTCCATCAGGTTTACTCCCGTCAATAATTCAGAGCTGGCGGAAACGCTCGCGGCTTATCGCAGGGATTTGAGGGAAGCCATAGACCCTGCGCAGGCTGGCCTCAAGTTTTACCCGGCACGCGTGCTCGGGCTTGAGGCTTCGCGCGGCGCGACGGATTTCGGAGAATACTTTCTCTACTTCAGCTTCTTTCTAGTCGCTTCGGCCCTGCTGCTCGCCGCGCTCTTTTTCAAGCTCGGGATAGAGCAACGCTTGCGCGAGATAGGCGTGCTGCAAGCGATTGGATTTCCCGCCGCGAAGATTCGCGCGCTCTTTTTGATAGAGGGCAGCGCGCTGGCCTTCACCGGAACTCTACTCGGGCTGGCGGGCGCTCTGGCTTACGGCAGTTTGATGATGAAGGGCCTGCGTACATGGTGGCTCGGCGCTGTCGGGACAACTATGTTGAGCCTGCACGTCTCGCCCGCTTCGCTCTTGCTCGGCAGCGCGGGCGGTCTCGTCGCAACACTGCTCTGCATCGTCTGGACATTAAGACGCCTCAATGCCGTTTCAACGCGGAGCCTGCTGGCGGGTAGCCTCGTGCGAAGCTCGGAAAATGGAGCACACAAAAAACTCTTCAAGGGGAAAGAACACGGGCGCTTGAGCTTTGGCGCGCTCGCGCATCTTTTCTCGGCGGCGCGCGTGGGAGTTGTTTTCGGGTTGGCCGGAATAACTCTTCTTCTGTTTGCATCTCTCAAGTGGGTCGGGGCTGCCGGAGGGTTTTTCGGCGGCGGAATCTTACTGCTGATGATGATGCTCTGCTGGCAATCTGTCTGGCTGCGGCGCGGCGGGAGAAGGTTGATCGGTGGGCAAGGCTGGTGGCCTCTAGCGCGGCTAGGGTTTCGCAACGCGACGCATCGCCCCGGAAGGAGCGTGCTCTGTATCTCGCTGATGGCCTCAGCCGCCTTTATCATCGTCTCTGTGGACGCGTTCAAGCGCCATGACGAGGCGGTGCTGACAGATAAAAAATCGGGGAGCGGCGGTTATCCTTTGCTCGCGGAGTCGCTTCTTCCGCTGGTCCAGAACCCGAACACTGCCGAAGGACTTGAGGCGCTGAGCCTCTCGGAAGCCGTCGAGGTGGGCCAGCTTCCACGCACAACTTTCGCGCGCTTTCGCGTGCGCCCGGGAGATGACGCGAGCTGTCTTAATCTTTACCAGCCGCGTCATCCGAAAATCCTAGCCCCGACGGATGATTTTCTTCAGAGCGGGCGTTTCGCTTTTCAGGATTCGCTGGCCTGGACGGAGGAGGAGAAGCAGAATCCCTGGCTGCTCTTGAAGCGAGAGATGACGGACGGCGCTATCCCCGTCATCGCCGACGCAAACTCTATGACCTATGTGCTACATCTCAAGCTCGGCGATGAATTCCTGCTCGAACAGGGCGGAGGCCAAAGCCCCTTGCGGCTGCGGCTCGTCGCAGCGCTCTCGGACAGCATCTTTCAAAGCGAGCTATTGATGTCGGAAAAGAATTTTCTGCGTCTCTTCCCTGAACAGGAGGGCTATCGCTTCTTTTTGTTGGAGACGCAGACGCCCGAATCGGCAAACGCGACGGCGGCTGTGCTGGAAGAGAGGCTGTCCGATTTTGGTTTCGACGTGATGCCGACGGGCGAGCGGCTGGCAAACTTTCACAGGGTCGAGAACACCTTTATCTCTACCTTTCAGATGCTCGGCGGGCTGGGCCTGGTGCTCGGCACGCTCGGGCTGGGAGCCATCCTGCTGCGAAATGTGCTGGAACGCAGACGCGAGCTGGCACTGCTGCGCGCAGTCGGTTATAGCCCCATCCATTTTTCGATGATGGTGATGGCGGAAAACGCCTTCTTGCTCTGCTGCGGATTGTTGACGGGCACTCTTTGCGCGCTGCTCGCCATTGGACCAGTCATCTTTTCACGCGGCGGCCATCTTCCGACCCTCTCGCTCGCGCTGCTGCTGCTGGCCGTCGTTGCGTCGGGACTAATCTCTTCGCTGCTGGCGACGGCTGCTGCGCTCAGCTCTCCGCTGCTCAACGCGCTGCGCTCGGAGTAAGAGAGTCCGACCCTCGACCGGATGGTTTGAAGTTTTAAGACTGCGGTTTGAAATAGAGAACCATGCCTGCGCCGACGGAGGCCAGCACAAAGCCCAGGTAGAGCAGTGGATTGGGCGCGGATTTGGGCGGGTGCAGCCACATCGAAAAGAGCACGTTGATGAGCGGCGCTCCGGCGAAGACGAGCGGCATGACGTAGGTTGGCAGCCCGCCATACTTGAACGCGAAGATGATGCAGACCGCGCCTAACGCGCCGAACGCCCCGGCCAGTGTGGCCGAGAGCGAGCCTTTCATCGTAAAGCCGTTAAGCTCTCCCTGCGACCAGAGGCCGACGACCGGCACGATGACTCCGATCAGAAAGTAAGCGAAGCCGACGCAGAGAAGCGCGCGCAAAGGACTGCCGAGCGCGACCTGCCCTTTGTGCAATGAAGGGCCATACAGCCCCCACGAAATCGCCGCCAGCAGAGCAAAGATAATCCAGGTCATGTGATACCTCGCATGAATCGTCAACGCGCGAATCCTTAATGATGAAAGACAGGCTTTATCTATTCACGATTCACGCGTTGACGGTTTTCAAAATGTAACTCTCAATCCGAGTTGAATCTGTCTTGCAGAGGTCGCGGTCGAGCGTATCAGTCCGAAGGTGGAGACGGGTTGCTCGTTGTCGGCTGCGCCCGTGAAGGCCGTCAGCAGCGGCGGCCCGAAGTTGGTCCGGTTGAAGATATTGAAGGCCTCAATACGGAGCTGTATGTTGGTCCTCTCGCCCAGGCGCGACCAGCGCGTATTCTTAATCAGCGAGAGATCGAAGGTGCGCAGGTTTGGTCCAATCAGCGAGCCGCGTCCGACGTTGCCGAGCGTCCCGGCTGGCTGAAGCACGAAGGCCGCAGGATTGAAGTAATGGTTAGGGTCGCCCGTCACAGCCGTTTCGTGTGTAAAGCCAGGGGCGAAGCTCGGGCGGTCCTGCCCTATGCCCGGACCAAGCGAGGGCGACCACTGCGAGCGCGAGCGGTTGCGCTGGACAAAGACCGTCAAGGGATTACCGCTACGCATCTGCGCGATGCCCGCGAGTTGCCAGCCGTGGAGAATCTTGCCAGCCACGCCGCCCATCTTTCTGGCGAAGGGTATCTCCCAGATAAAATTCGAGACCCATGTATGCTTGGCGTGAAAATCCGCCAGCCCCTTGTTGTAGTTGAGACCGAACGGCTCAGGGAAAGCGGAGGTCGTGCCGTTGGTCGCGTCGGAGAAGAAGGTCGAAGCCTGCGTCGTATCAATGTTGCGCGAGAGCGTATAGGACGACTGGAAGCTCAAGCCATGACTCCAACGCTTTCTCAGCTCGACGATCATCGCGTTATACCAGGAGTTTCCATCGCTGCTTTTCAACTCAATCGCGGTGAAGGCCGTGTTGGGCCGCAGTTGTCCGGGCGGATAGAAGACCGTGCCATCCGAGAGAAGCTGCGGAGTCGGCACGTTGACATCATTGCTGCGCAGGAGATGCACGCCGCGCGAGCCTGCATAGCCAAACATGAGCACGGTATCGAACCACAGCTCGCGCTGGACGTTGAGATTCCAGACCTGCACATAAGGGTTATCCAGATCGTATTGCACTGGTCGGACCGAGAGCGAGCCTGTAAACGAAGGGACCGGAAATGTCGGATTGTTGACCACGGGGCGAGGGGTGGCGGGCGGGTTGGTAACCGTCACGATCAGGTTCTGCTGGTTGTTCGTGTTGAAGTAAACGCCGTAGCCACCGCGCACGCTCGTTCTGCCGTCGCCGAACACATCCCAGGCGAACCCGACGCGCGGGGAAATATTCTTGAACGTCGGATTCCTGTAAAGTGGTCCAACCGTGGGCACGGCGTCCGTCAGATTGATGAGCGTCGAATCGCGCCCGCCGGTGTCTTCGGGCATCGTCGCAAATTCATAGCGGAGACCCAGGTTGAGGCTCAAACGCTCGTTGACCCTGTATGTGTCCTGCCCGTAAAAGCCGAAGAGCGTAAAACGCCAGTGTCGGTCAAGCGCCCCTTCCGGCGTCAGCCCGATGAATCTCTGCGGGCGGTTGAGCAGGAAATCGCGTATCCCCGAAAAGGTAAAGATGCCGAGGCTAAAGGTCGGGTTATACATGTTGTCGCGGTAATGCTCCGCGAGCGCGCCGGCCTTAATCAGATGCCGTCCACGGCTATGGACCATTCCGTATTCAAAGTTGTAGACGTTCTGCGTCAGGCGCAGGTTGACGGAGCTTTGTGGACCAAAACGCGGGAGGCCGCCGATGTCTATATCGCCGATCATGGTTCGACCGGGAACGAAGGGCTGCAAGCCCTGCGAGACATCCGCTTCGACATCCTGGCCGATGCGCGTGCGGCTATAGCCGATGCGAAACGTGTTGAGCGTATTTGGAGAAAATGACTGGCGATACTCGCCCGTAAAAAACTGGTTGCGCGAAAGGAATGAACGCGGGAACTGCGGAAAGTCTGTCGGTAGCCGCTGGTCCGCATCGTCAAAGGTGTAGCGGGCAAAGAACTGGTCGCGCGCGTTTCTGTTGTAATCAAAGCGCGTCTGCACGAAATCCTGGTTGACCTGCTGGTTAAAGCCGAAGCTATAAGAGGCCAGCCCGCCGCCCAATCCTGGACCATTCGGCAAAGGGAAGGCGTCAAGGTAAGGGCGCACCAGCGGGTTGACCGTGACGTTTCCGCCGGGGATGATGCCGTTGCGCGCGTTCAAATCCGGTACGACAGTCGAGATGGTCCGCCCCAGGTTCTCTCTCAAACCTTCGTAGCCCGCGAAGAAAAAGAGCTTGTCTTGCTTAACGGGGCCGCCGAGGCTCGCGCCGAATTGGTTACGTTTGAACTCGGGCTTTTTCGCACCGTCGAAAAAGTTTCTCGCGTCCAGATTATCATTGCGATGAAAGTGGTAGAGGCTGCCGTTAAAGCTATTCCCGCCGGATTTACTGACAACGTTAATCTGCCCGCCGGAGTTGCGGCCATATTCTGCGCTGTAAGCATTCGTCTCGACGCGAAACTCGCGGATGGTCTCGATGCCGAGCGCAGTGCCCGCCGCGCTTCCGGCTGGACCATTAGTGAAATCGTTCTGCGGCGTGCCGTCCAGCAGGTAGACGTTCGAGCGCGGGTCCTGTCCGTTGATGCTCATGCCGAGGCCGTGCGCCACGACAGAGCCGCCGTCGCGGTTGGGAAAGGGAATCACACCGGGTTGGAGCGAAGCGAGGTCCGTATAGTTTCTGCCGTTGAGCGGCAGTTCCTTGATAGCCCTCTCGTTGACGAGATAGCTCAGCTCTTGAGACTGCGTGTTGACCAGCGCCTCGCCGCCCGTCACCTCCACGTCCGCCGTCACGCTCGCAACAATCATCGTCAGACTCAGCGAGAGCGTCTCGCCGACCGTCAGGGTGGCATCTTTATGGATTAATTTCTGGAATCCCGCCAGCTCGGCTGTGATTTCATAAACTCCGAGCGGTAAACCAGGAAACACAAACCGCCCGTCGCCCGTACTTATAATAGTCCTGGTTAGCCCCGTCTCAACATGACGCGCAGTCACCTGAACATTGTTGAGCGCAGCGCCGTTGGCATCCCTTATCTCTCCGGTCAGCGTGCTGGTCGTGTTTTGGGCCAGCGCGGCGGCGGCGGTCAGGCCAAGGATGAGACAGCCTGCGAGGGCCGCCCGAGCGAGAAAGCCTGTTGAAGATTGCAAAGAGTACATAATGATATTCTGGGTGGCTCAAAATTTGATCGCGGGTCGCGATGATTAATACTACGCATTTTAGCAATAGGTTTCATGATTTTATAGAAGCGGGCGCGCACCTTTTACAATCAGTTGACAGATGGCGCGCTTCTTTTACAGCTTTTTTACAACATTCCGACGTGATGCGGTCATAATAACCTGCTCGAAAACCAAGGCCGCCGACACCCAGGCTCGACATAGAGAGCCTTCAAGGAGTATCCATCGTGAAGCTAAAAGCCTTCGTGGGATTTATCTTACTCGTCCTCGCATGCTCTTCAGCCTCGGCGCAGACGCATCGCGCCTCCGTTCGCGGTCGCGTCGTCAACGTCAACGGAGGCGAGGTCGCCGGGGCGAATATCAAGCTGGTCCAGGAAGCGACGAATGAAGCGCGCCAGGTCTCGACGGGCGCGGAAGGCGAGTTTGTCATCTCGCAGCTTCCGCCAGGAAGTTATCGGCTGGAAATCGAGTCCGCGGGCTATGGCAGATATGCCAGGCAATTCGAGCTACAGGTCAACCAGATTCAGAGGATTGACGTGACGCTCGAAGTCGGGCAGCTTGCAACGGAGGTCGTTACCGTGACGGACACGCTGCCTCCGCTCAAAAAAGATTCCGCCGCGATTGGCACTGTCATTGAAAACCGGCAGGTCGTGGGGCTGCCGCTCGACGGGCGCAACTTTTACGAGCTGAGCCTGCTCGTGCCTGGTGCCGTCCCCGCCGCGCAAGGCTCAGCCGGTTCAGTGCGCGGCGATTTTGCCTTTAGCGTCAACGGCGCGCGCGAAGACAGCAACAACTTCCTGCTCGACGGAGTTTATAACGTTGACCCTAAGCTCAACACCTTCGGCGTGCGCCCTTCGGTTGACGCGATACGCGAATTCGAGATGCTGACCAGCACTTACGATGCTTCCTTCGGACGCAACCCGGGCGCGCAGGTCAACGTCGTGCTCAAGTCAGGCTCAAACCAGCTTCACGGCACGGCCTTTGAATTCTTCCGCAACGGCGCGCTCGATGCGCGCAACTATTTCGCGCCGCGCGACGAGGCCGCCCCTGAGTATCAGCGCAACCAGTTCGGCTTTAGCCTCGGTGGACCAATCCGCACGGACCGGACCTTCTTCTTTGTGGATTATGAGGGCACTCGTGCACATGAAGGCATCACGCGCTTGACGAATGTGCCGAGCGCGCTTGAGCGCGCGGGCAATTTTTCGCAGAGCAATCTGCCAGCGCCCGTTGACCCTTTGACGGGACAGCCTTTTCCGGGCGGCGTCATTCCCGAAACGCGCATCAATCCGATTGGACGCGCGATTGCGAACCTCTACCCCTTGCCCAATCGCTCGACGCCTTTTCAAAACTTCGTCTCTTCACCGGCGCAGCGCGACCGCAACGATACCTTCGACGTGCGGCTGGACCAACGCTTCGGCAATCGCTCCGATCTAGTCTTCCGTTATAGCTTCGGCGACCGCAATCTCTTCGAGCCTTTCACGGGCCAGACCTTTTCGCTCGTGCCCGGCTACGGCGCGAGCGTGCCGCGTCGCAGCCAGAACCTGATGCTCGGCGAGACGCATATCTTTACGACGGCTTTTATCAACGACCTGCGCCTGGCCTTCAATCGCGTCGCGTCGGGCGTCAGACAGGAGAACGCGGGGACGAGCATCAACCGGCAGGTCGGGCTGCCGGAGCTTTCGACGAACCCGCGCGATTTCGGTTTGAGCCTGATTAACGTGACGGGCTTTTCTCCGCTCGGACACGAAGGCAATAATCCTCAGAACAGCGTCACGAACATATACCAGTTGCTCGACACGGCGACCTACGCGCGCGACCGCCATCTCTTGAGATTCGGCTTAGACTTTCGCGCCGTCCAGCAGAACGCCTTCCGCGATGTGCAATCGAGAGGCTTTCTCAACTTCTCGCCCTTCGCGCAGGTGACGGGCAACGCGCTGGCGGACCTGCTGCTCGGCCTGCCGTTTATCACGGGCGGCGCGCGGCTCGACAATGCGCAGCACCTGCGCACCGAAAGCTACAACTTTTTCATCAACGATAGCCTGCGCCTGACGCCGCGCCTGACTCTAAACGCGGGCCTGCGCTATGAATACAACTCGCCCTCCGTTGATACTGAAGACCGCGCGAACATTTACGACACGGCCACGCAGTCTCTGGTCCCGGTCGGAACGCGTGGCGTGCCGCGCAGCGGTTATCAACCTGACAGGAACAACTTCGCGCCGCGCATAGGATTGGCCTGGACTCCTGGCGCTGAAGGCAAGACCGTTTTGCGCGCAGGCTATGGTATCTACTACGACCAGTCCGCGCTCGCTCCCGGCGAGGCGCTCTATTTCAACGCGCCCTACTTCGATTTCAATCTATACTTTTCTCTGCCCGGTCTGCCGCTCTCATTGAATGACCCGTTCCCGAGCTTTTTCCCCGTTCCGCTGCCGGATTCCGCGCTCGCCATCCAGAGAGACCTGCGCACGGCCTACATGCAGCATTGGAGCTTGAGCCTGCAAAGGGAGTTGGGCGGCAGCCGCGTCTTTGAAGTCGCTTACGTCGGCTCGAAGGGGACAAAGCTCCTCGCCGGGCGCGACATCAACCAGGGACAACCAACCACGCTGCCCTTCGTCATCCGCCCCGTCCCACAGTTTGACGACATCACTATCCTTGAATCGCGTGCCAACTCTAACTACCACAGCTTGCAGGCGAGGTTACAGCAGCGACTGAACTTCGGCCTCTCTTTGCTCTCTTCCTACACCTGGTCCAAATCAATAGACGATGCTTCGGGCTTCTTCTCAAGCGCGGGCGACCCTAACTTTCCGCAGGACAGCTTTAACCTGCGCGCCGAAAGAGGGCGGTCCAATTTTGATGTCAGGCATCGTCTCTCGGCGAGCTACTCTTACGATCTGCCGTTTGGCAAGGGACGTGAGTTTTTCTCGGATCAAGGGTTGCTGTCGAGCATCCTCAGTGGCTGGCAGATGCACGGCATCTTGACCTTGCAGACGGGCCGTCCGTTCACCGTCGCGCTGCTTCCGGAATTAGACAACAGCGGCACCGGGCGTTCATCCCTGGGCTTTCTCGGAAACGACCGCCCGAACGTCTCCGGCGACCCGCGTCTCTCTGCCCGCACGCCCGAAGAGTGGTTCAACACGGCGCCCTTTGTTTTCCCGCCGCGAGGGACATTCGGCAACGCCGGAAGAAATATTCTTGAAGGCCCTGGCTATCAGAACTTCAACACGTCGCTCGTCAAGACGACCGCGCTCTCCGAGCGTTTCAACCTGCAACTCCGCGCAGAAGTCTTTAATCTCTTCAACCATCCGAATTTCAATCTGCCCGATAACTTTCTAGGCTCGCCGACATTCGGTCGGATTACTTCTGCGCAGAGTCCGCGCCATGTGCAGTTCGGACTCAAGCTGCTCTTTTAATCCGAGGGAGGGATGCCAAAGTGGGAAGTTTTCAAAAGCTGCTGACAAACTTTTTGCTCCTCTGCGCTTTGATGACAGCGACGCTCACGGTCCAGGCCCTCGACTGGCTGCAGTGGCGCGGGCCGAATCGCGATGGCAACGTCCACGATTTTACCGTCCCGCAAAGTTGGCCCAAAGAGCTGAAAGAGCAGTGGAAGGTCACGGTCGGGATAGGGCATTCGTCTCCGCTGCTGGTTGACGGGAAGGTTTACGTTTTCGCGCGGCAGGGTGAAGAGGAAGTCCTGCTCTGCCTCGATGCGGCGACCGGCAAAGAGGTCTGGCGCTCAGGCCAGAGAGTCGCCTACGAGATGAACCCTGCGGCGATGGGACACGGCAAAGGCCCCAAGTCTACTCCGGTCGCGAGCGGCGGAAAAATTTATACCCTCGGCATTGCCGGATCGCTCTCCTGCCATGATGCTCGGACGGGCAAGGTCGTCTGGCGCAAGGATTTCTCAAAACAGTATCGGACCACCTCGCCGCTTTACGGGACGGCCATGTCGCCCGTCGTGGATAACGGCCTGCTCATCGCGCACGTCGGAGGACACGACCAGGGCGCGCTCACGGCTTTCGATGCCGAGACGGGCGCTGTCAAGTGGTCCTACGATGCGGATGGACCAGCCTATTCCTCGCCCATCATCGTCACGCTCGCGGGCGTGAGGCAGGTCGTCACCTTCACGCAGAAAGAGTTTGTCGGCGTCTCAGCCTCAAGCGGCAAACTGCTCTGGAAGCTCCCGGCCAAATCTTCTTACGACACGAACGCCGTCACGGCGCTGCTCTACAAAGAGACGCTCATCTTCGCCAGGGAGGACCAGGGCCTGACCGCCATCAAGCTGGTCCAGAGGGGGCAGGAGTTGGTCCCGCAGGAGGTCTGGACCAACAAGGAGCAGGAGCTATACATGAACTCGCCCGTGCTTGAGGGCAATCTACTGTTCGGCCTCTCTGTGCGCAAGAAGGGACAATTTTTCTGCCTTGACGCAGAGACGGGCAAGACGCTCTGGCAGAGCGATGGGCGGATGGGCGAAAACGCCGCCATGCTCAATGCCGGAAAAGTCCTGCTGCTCTTGACCAACGAGGCCCGTTTAATCGTGCTGCCGACGAGCGGAAAAGCCTATGCGCCGCTGGTCCAGTACACTGTGGCAAGCAGCCCGACCTGGGCGCACCCGGTCCTCTACGGCAAACGGATTCTGGTCAAGGACGAAACGACGCTCGCCTCGCTCTCTCTTTAAGCGCGATTGCCATCAAAAGGATCGCTCTGTTAATTTAGCCGCTCGGACTTTTCTGCAAAGGAGATGCTTATCTTGAAAAAGATTTCAAGGCTCGCCATGTTGCTCTTGGCTGTGCCGCTGCTGAATATCGCTTGCCAGCGCGGCGCTGAGCAACGGGGCGCTGCAAACGTGTCCAACACCGCGAGCAAGACGAATGCTCAACCAACTGAGAATGCTCAGCAGGCCGGGCAGCCGCCCGCAGCGCCCAGGACGCAGCTCAAGGTCGGCGATCAAGCGCCGGACTTTACGCTCACGGACACGAACGGCCAGGCCGTCAAGCTCAGCGATTTTCGCGGCAAGAAGAATGTCGTGCTGGCCTTCTATGTCTTGGCCTTCACCGGCGGTTGAACGAAAGAGTTGAAGGCGTATCAGTCTGATATTGCCAAATTTGAAGCCAGCGAAACACAGGTCCTGGGCATCAGCGTTGATAGCTATGCCGCCAACAAACGGTTTGCCGAAGACATCGGTGTGACCTTTCCGCTGCTCAGCGATTTCAAACGCAAGGTCGTCAAAGACTACGGCATCTTTGACGAAGAACGCGGCTTTGGCACGCGCGCCACTTTCGTCCTTAATAAAGACGGCGTCATCCAGCACATAGAGCAAGGCTCGTCCGCCATAGACCCGACAGGCGCTTACCAGGTCTGTAGCACGATTGATAAGAAAGCCTGAAGGGGGGGCTGGCCCGAGAGCGTGCAGCGCTGAAGTTAAGAAGAGAGGGCCTTCTGTTTCGGCTCAAGAGAGTTTTGAGGCTTTAACTCAAAGGAGAGACATCGCATGAAACGCAGGATGATAGTCTTGATAGTCTTGCTCTCAGCTTTCAGCTTGAGCGTCTCCGTCGCCCTCTCCGCGAAACCGGATTTCAGCGGGACATGGGTCATGGACAGAAGCCGCAGTATAGGGCTGCCCCCGGGAATGGACCAGACCATGATCGTCCTGCACAAAGGCGACAAGATTGAGATTGAAACGCGCCTCTTGACGGCGCAGGGCGAACAAACGATTAAGGACGGCTACACGCTCGACGGTAAAGAGGCGGAATTCACGCCGCAGGGGCCTGGCGCTGCTCCGGGCAGCAAGGGCAAGCGGACAGCCGTTTGGCTGCCCAGGGGCAACGGCATCGTCGTCAGCGAAGAGACCATCGCGCAGACTGATAAGGGTCCGGTCACGCGCCAACTCAAGCGCAAGTGGATTCTCTCGCCGGACGGAAATACGCTCACCATAGATATGTACTTCGACGGGCCGAACGGCTCTTTCGAGACCAAGCGTATCTTTATCAGAAAAACCGGCTAGAAACTCTTAAACCGACATTCCTGATTTAGATTCGTTCCTGCGTTTGAGGCTCGCACTTGCGAGACAGGCTGGCTCTTAACTCTTGAGGCTCGCGCTTTCCGTTATTGGGCCGCGATGTTGTAGCAGGCCATCTGCGTAGAGTTGCGCACGAGCAGCCGACCACCGGCGAGGGCCGCGTTGTTCCATGTTCTGCCTTCGAGTGCGGAGAAGCGGGCCAGCTCTGCGTGCTGGTCCGGCGCGGCGCGGACTAAAACTATCTCTCCGCTTTCCGTCGTGATGATGAGATGCCCGCTCGCCAGCAGTACCTGTCCGTAGCCGTAACGCCCGCCCTTCCATTTGCGCTCGCCTGTGGACACGTCAACGCAGGAAAGAATGCCCTCGTCCAGTCCATAGATATAGCCGTTGTGAAGAACGGAGCTGTTGAACTTGTTCTTCATGTTGCTATTCTCCCAGACCTTGCGCGCAAGGAAGCTCTTGCCTCCGCCGGAAACTTCGATGAGCGCAGCCCCCTTGCCATAACCGGCTGAGATGAAGAAGCGATTTTTATCCACGACGATAGGTTGAGAGATGTTGATGTTGGCGCTGTTTTCCCAGGAGGTTTCCCAGAGTTGTGAGCCGTCTTCAGGCGCGAGGCCGACAATGCGGTAGGCCGTGACGACCAGTATCTGTCGTCTGCCAGCCAGGTTGACGAGCATCGGAGAAGTGTAGGACGCCTGGTCGTTGAGCGACTTCCAGACGGGCGCGCCGCTCAGCTTGTTGTAAGCCACGACGGATTTGCCGGAAGTGCCGCCCGGCAGGACAACCACCTTGTCATCCACAATCAAGGGAGCCGCAGACATCCCCCATTGAAGATTGCTTGCTCCGTTGTCCGACAGGATGTTGCGATTCCAGTAGGGCTTGCCCGTCTTCGCATCCAGACAGCGCAGCTCGCCTTCAGCGCCGAGCACATAGACGCGCCCGTCGCTCCAGGTCGGCGTCGCGCGCGGCCCATCGCCTCCCATGGATTCACGGAAATCCGCGTTCCAGCCATTGGTCCAAAGTTCTCTTCCGGTCTCGACATCATAAGCCGCCGCGACCTCCTGCCCGCGCCGCTGCTCTATCGTAAAGGCCCTGCCCTCCGCGATGACGAAGGACGCGTAGCCTCCGCCGACGGGCTGCTTCCACAAACGCGGCAAGCCTTCGGCGGGCCAACTGGTCCTGATGTTTAGCTCGTCGTAGCGGCCATCGCGCGCAGGCCCGCGAAAATCGGTCCAGTAATTCCGCGCCGGCCTGGCCGTCTCCGACGGGTGGGCCATGTCCGTGCCATTGCTTGCGGGCTGGCCTGGCTGCTGCGCGTTTTGCGCCTGCGCGTTCTGTTCGGCGGGATTCGCGTTTGCCTGTTGGCTCGCGGCGGCAGGATCAACGCTTGCAGGTTGCGCGGCCTGTTGCGCGGCCAGCCGCTGCTGCTCCGCGCGATGACGTTCGAGAGCAGCGTAGTGCTCTTCGTTCGGATAACTGCGCGGGCCTGAGAAGAGATAAATGTAGCCGCCGAGGAGCGCCAGGATACAGATAGAGCCGAGAGCCTTCTTCTGCACGTTGAGGTCGCGCCGTATCCAGAGCAGGACGAGGCCGACCGGAGGCAGCAACAGTGATGCCGCGATGAGCGTGGTCAAAGAGCTATACCAGGGCGTTGACTCATTTTGTTGGAACATCTGTCGCTCCCTTCGGGGAATTTTAGATTTGCCATTGAGCTGAGGACTAAAGCATCGAAAGCTTATCTCGCAGCCTGATTCAATCTCAAATCTAAAATTTAAAACCGCAAATGATTAACCTTTGCTGATGCAGTAAAGGTTCTTCTCTGCGCGTATAAAAATCTTGCCGTCGGAGATGGCCGGGGAAGTATAGACTGGCTCGTCCAGCGAATTGGTCCCGATAACTTGATGCTGCGGGCCTGCCTTGATGATAAAGGTATCGCCGTCCTCGCTGGTCAGCAGTATCTTGCCGTCGAAGGCGACGGGCGAGCCTGTGAAGGTGGCCGGAACGGGAATCCGCCCGCCCTCGTAGACGACCTTGCCCGTGCGCGCTTCGAGGCAGGTCAGGATGCCGCGATCCGTCGTCAGGTAGAGATAGTCGCCGTAAAGAATCGGCGAGGGAACATAGGCCGTGCCCTTCGCATATTTCCAAACGATGCTCTCATCCGTCAGCTCGCCCGCGCCGCCGAGGCGTATCGCCATCGCAATCTTGGCAGGAAAGCCCGCCGAGACAAAGACCATCTCGCCGCTTGCCACCGGACTCGGAATCGCGTTGCTCTCGACGCCCTTGCTCCGCCACAACTCTTTACCGGTCGCCGGGTCATAAGAGATGACGGCCTCCGTCCCGCTTGTAATCAACTCCGTGCGCTTGCTCGTCTGGACCAGAATCGGAGTGGACCAACTGACCTGGACCTT
This sequence comes from Pyrinomonadaceae bacterium, assembly GCA_036399835.1. Classification (GTDB taxonomy): domain Bacteria; phylum Acidobacteriota; class Blastocatellia; order Pyrinomonadales; family Pyrinomonadaceae; genus DASYML01. Next base: position 33,257 of record DASWMI010000114.1, read on the forward strand.
GCGCGGAGTCTTCCAGACCTCTTTGCCGGTCCGCTTGTCGAGCGCCGTGATAAAGGAGGCGTTGCCGTCCTCTTCGTCGCATTGAAGGATGACCAGATTCTCATAGAGAATCGGCGAAGTGCCTGTCCCCATGCCCTGCGTGCCGAGCTTGCCGAGCGAGACTTTCCAGGCGAGCTTGCCGTTGAAGTCGTAAGCATAAAGCCCTTCCGAGCCGAAGTAGGCGTAGACCAGTTTGCCGTCCGTCGCCGGGGTCGAGGCGGCATAGCTGCTCTTGCGATGCCTGTTGTCGTAGGGCGTGCCTTCCCAGGCCGTCTGTTCCCAGAGCATCCTGCCAGTGTCGCGGTCCAGCGCGATGACCTTGAAGGTGTGCTTGCGGTCAGCGCCGACGCTGTCCGGGTGGACCCACTCTTTGCCGTCAACAATATGCGTCGCGGCTTTGGCTCCGGGGAGGACCTCGCCCTCTATGGCCGTCGTCAGAAAGACGCGATTGCCCCAGACGATGGGCGACGAATGGCCGCGTCCGGGGATGGCCGTCTTCCACTTGATATTCTTCGTGCTGGTCCATTCCGTCGGCAGGTTCTTCTCCTCAGAGATGCCACGGCTGGCAGGCCCTCTCCATTGCGGCCAGTTTGTCTCGGGCGCGGCGGCGGCGCGGCTCGCCAGCGCCGGATAGAGAGCGGTCAGAGCCGCGAGCGAGACAAAGAGAAAAAACGGAAGGGCTTGACGAACGGGTTTCATAAGACGGGGACTCTCCTCTGTGTGAGCTACAATTTGATGGATGGAGCGATTGCGAAGCTTCGTAAATTTTTCCGAGAATGCGGTCTCGGAAGATAACCACTCTGCGACAGCCGAAGCGTCAACGGCTCTTGATGCGAAGGACTACAACTCTTTAACGTGCGGCACGGCGGAAAGGTTTCTCGCGGACTCAATCTCAAAGCGCGCTCGGATGCTCTTTGAAACGGGTCTGGAAAGCAACGGCTCGCCCACCTTCGAGTAGCGCCCGCGATTGTACATCTTCTCCCGCGCCCGGGGGTAGAGACGCGGCTTTTTTTACCTTTTTTTTACAATACTTTTCCGCGGGCAGGTATCATAATATCGCCAGCATCACATAAAGTAGAAACTTGTCCGCCATGCTGACGTAAAATCACTGGAAAGCACAACGGCCTGATGTCAAAAGCGGCTAGAGAGAAACGGATGAAGGGTGAATGATGAATGATGAACGATGAAGACTTGACTCGTTGAATCATCGCTGCCGCTTCATCCTTTCCGCCCTGCGTCTCTCGCAAAAGAATTCAAAAAGACTTTAAGGAAAACCGATGATGAATCTGTTCCTTTCAACCGTTGGTCCAATCCTGATGGCGCTGCTGCTCTTGATGCCACACGGGGCGGCTGCGCCCGCAGGCGATTGGGCGGACTGGCGCGGCCCCGCGCGCGACGGTATCTCTGCGGAAAAGAATCTTCCCGCGAGATGGTCTCCGGCGGGAGAGAATCTTTCGTGGAAAGCGCCCTACGGCGGACGCTCCGCGCCCATCGTGATGGGTGAGAGAGTCTTTCTGCAAAACTCTGTCGGCAAGGGCGAGACGCTTCAGGAGCGCGTCATCTGTTTCAATGCCGTGACGGGCAAGCTTATCTGGGAGCATCGCTTCAACATCTTTATGTCGGATGTCCCGCCGCATCGCGTCGGCTGGGCCTCGCCCGTAGGCGACCCCGCGACTGGCAACGTTTATGCTTTAGGCGTGGGCGGAACTCTGCTCTCTTTATCGAACGACGGCAAGGTCCTCTGGGAACGCTCGCTCGGTGAAGACTTCGGGTTGCTGACGACGCACGGCGGGCGCACGGTCTCCCCGATTATCGAAGGCGATTTAGTCATCGTCTCCGGCGTGACGTTCGGCTGGGGCAATCAATCGCGCGGCGCGCACCGCTTTATGGCCTTTGATAAAAAGACGGGCGAGACCATCTGGGTCAGCTCTCCGAACATACGCCCCTACGACACGACCTATGCTCCGCCCATCGTCGCGGATGTCAACGGCACGCGGCTACTGATACAGGGCGGCAGCGACGGGCACGTCCATGCGCTCAAGCCGCAGACGGGCGAGCTGGTCTGGAAGTACGAGATCAGCAAGCGCGGCCTCAACACTGGAGTCGTGCTCAAGGGCACAACTGCCATCCTGACGCACAGCGAAGAGAATCTGGATTCGAGCGAGATGGGGATGGCAACAGCCGTTGACGCGAGCGCCAAAGGAACGATTGGAAAGGAGCAGGTCAAGTGGACCATCAAGGGATGGCAGGGAGGATTCTCTTCGCCCGTCATTGACGGAGACCGCTTCTACCAGATTGATAACGGCGCGAACCTCGCGGCCTTTGACATCAATACAGGCAAACAGCTCTGGCTGCAAAATCTAGGCACGATTCAGAAGGCTTCGCCCGTCCTCGCAGACGGCAAGCTCTATGTCGGAACGGAGAACGGAAAATTCTTTATCCTCAGGCCGACGGCGACGGGTTGCGAGATTCTGGATGCGGACCAGTTGGGAACCGAAGCACAACCGGAAGCGATTATAGGCTCGGTCGCCGTCTCGCGCGGACACATCTTTTTGGTCACGGATGCGGCGCTCTATTGCATAGGCAAAAGGTCTGGCGCGTCCGGCCCGCCTCAACAGCCGCAAGCGACGGAGCACGCGCCAGCCGATGCTGCGGTCGCGCACGTACAGGTCTCTCCGACAGAGTTGATCTTAAAGCCTGGCGAGAGCGTGCGCTTTCGCGTCCGCCTCTTTGATGACCGTGGCCGACTGATACGCGAAGAGACGAACGCCAGTTGGACTCTGGACAAGCTCGGCGGCAATATTGCCAATGGTCAATTCACGGCTTCGACCAACGCGGTCGCGCAGGCCGGAGTTGTCAGGGCGACTGTCGGAAATGTTTCGGGCGAGGCGCGCGTGCGCGTTGTGCCGCCGCTGCCCTGGAGCGAGAATTTCGATGCGATGGCTGTCGGCACAGTCCCCGAGCACTGGGTCAACGCGACGGGCAAGTATTCGGTGCGCGAGCTGGATGGCAATCGCGTGCTCGTCAAGACGACCGAAGGCTCTTCTTTGATGACGCGCGCGCGCTCCTTTATGGGACCTGTGGACTGGTCCGGCTATACTGTCGAAGTTGACGTGCGCGCGACTGAGAGGCGTCGCCAGATGGGTGATGCGGGAGTCCTGGCCCAACGCTATGCGCTGGTCCTTTTCGGCAACAGCCAGAAGCTGGAGCTGGCCCCCTGGCAGCCGGAAATCGCTCGCACGGTGGATGTACCTTTTAGCTGGAAGGCGGATTCGTGGTATCGCGTCAAGCTACAGGTCGAGAATCTGCCGGATGGAAAAGTGCGCGCGCGCGGCAAAGCCTGGCCCACAGGCGAGGCTGAGCCTACGGCCTGGATGATCGAGCGCACTGACCCTATCCCTAATCGGCAGGGCAGCCCGGGCATCTTCGCCAACGCGCTCGCCGAAATCTTTTTCGATAATCTGAAGGTTTATTCAAACAAATGAGAAAAACAGTTTTCAGTTTTCGGTTTTCAGTTTTGAGCAGGAAGAGGGCTGGCGGCGCGGGCCTGGGTTCTCGGGCCGTTGGGCGTTGGCCGGGGAGGGCCGCGTTGTCTTCGCTGGTCCTGCTTTTTGCTTTTTACCTTTTGACGTTTGCCTTTGCGGTCGAGGCCTCCGACCCGGGCACGGGCGATTGGCCCATGTGGGGCGGGACGCCTGACCGCAACATGGTCTCGAATATGAAGGGGTTGCCGACCAGTTGGGACGTGCAGAAGAAGACCAACGTTAAGTGGGTGGCCCAGCTCGGCTCTCAGACTTACGGCAACGCTGTCGTCTCCGGCGGGATGGTCTTTGTCGGGACGAACAACGAGGGCTTGCGCGACCCTAAGATTACGGGAGATCGCGGAGTCGTGATGGCTTTCCGCGAATCTGACGGGCAATTTATGTGGCAGATGGTCCACGACAAGCTCGCTGCGGGGCGCGTCAACGATTGGCCCTTTCAGGGCATAGCCTCTTCTCCTCTGGTGGACGGCGACCGCGTCTACTACGTCTCGAATCGCGCGGAGCTGGTCTGCCTGGACACGCAGGGCTTTCGTGATAAAGAGAACGACGGGCCTTACAAGGATGAGAAGCTGACGGGTGAATTCAACGCCGACGTGGTCTGGATTTTCGACATGATGGAGGAGGTCGGCACGCTCCCGCATAACCTAGCCAACTCTTCGCCCAACATGTACGGCGATTTAATCTTCGTCAGCACCTCGAACGGGCAGGACGAAAGCCATGTCAATATCCCCGCGCCCAAAGCTCCGGCCATCATCGCCGTCAATAAAAAGACAGGCAAGCTCGTCTGGGAAGACAACTCTCCGGGCGACCGCATTCTGCACGGGCAGTGGTCCACGCCTTCCGTCGGCAAGATTGGCGGAGTGGACCAGGTCGTGATGGGGCAGGGCGACGGGCTAGTGCGCGGCTACGAGATGTTGACGGGCAAGAAGCTCTGGGAGTTTGACATGAACCCGAAGGAATCCGTCTGGCCCAAGACGCGCAACGAGATTATCGCCACCCCTGTCATCTACGAAGACAAAGTTTATCTGGCTAACGGGCAAGACCCTGAGCACGGCGAAGGCGTCGGCCACATGTACTGCATTGACGCGACCAAGCGCGGCGACATCACAAGGACTGGCCTCGTCTGGCACTATGACAAAATCCGCCGCTCGATCTCGACCGCGGCCATACACGACGGGCTGGTTTACCAGGCGGACTTTAGCGGCTTTCTGCATTGTCTGGACGCGAAGACCGGGCAGGTCTACTGGACACACGATATGTTCGCAGCCGTCTGGGGTTCGCCGCTCGTGGTGGACGGCAAGGTTTACCTGGGCGACGAGGACGGTGATGTCATCATCATGCAGGAAGGGAAGCAGAAAAAAGTTATCGCGGAAATAAACATGGGTAGCTCCGTCTATAGCACTCCCGTTCCGGCCAACGGCGCATTGTTCATTTCCAGTCGTAATCAACTTTTCGCGCTCTCTGCCTCGGCGGCTGCGCCCGCTAAAGCAAACGCTCCCAAATAATGTTTCGTCGGTCAGGGAAATTCTAGTTGAGAGCAGACGGAAGATGGACGCTTTTGATTTTCAGCCTCGAACGCGCGTCTGCTATGGCAGCGGTGCGCTTGAGCGTCTGGGCGCTCTGGCGCGCGAGCTGGATTTCAGACGCACGCTGCTCGTCGCGGATGGCGGGCTGGTCGCCGCCGGATACGTCTGGCGGGCCAGCGAGTTGTTAAAGAGAGAGGGAATCGCCGTCTACGCTTTTCAGGATTTCGATGTCAACCCGGACACCTTGATGGTTGAAGCGGGTCGTCGCTTCGCGGAGCCTTTGCAGATTGATTCCATCATAGGGCTTGGCGGCGGCAGCTCTCTGGATTGCGCCAAGGGCATCAACTTTCTACTGACGTGCGGCGGGCGTATGCAGGACTATCAAGGATACGGCCAGGCGCGCTCTCCGATGCTGCCGATGATAGGAATTCCGACGACCGCCGGAACAGGCAGCGAGGCACAATCCTACGCGCTCATCTCGGACGCGGAGACGCATGTCAAGATGGCTTGCGGCGACGCGGGCGCGGCTTTCCGTTTGGCGATTCTGGACCCGAGCCTGACCGTTTCACAGCCCGCGAGCGTAACGGCCCAGACAGGCTTTGATGCTCTCGCACATGCGGTCGAAACCTTTGTCTCGACCAGAAGCAACACCCTCTCCGAACTCTTCTCGCGCGAAGCCTGGCGGCTGCTCGAAGCAAACTACGAGCGCGTCTTGTCCGCGCCGCAAGACCTCGGAGCGAGAGGCGCGATGCAGCTCGGAGCTTACTTCGCAGGGATGGCGATTGAGAATTCCATGCTCGGCGCGACGCACGCCTGCGCCAACCCTCTGACCGCGCGCTATGGCACGACGCACGGCGCGGCTATAGCCATGCTCCTGCCATCCGTCGTGCGCTGGAACTCACCGCGAGCAGCCTCTGCTTACGCGGAGCTGTTGAGGCTTGCGAAAAAAGAGAGCGATGCTCTTGATCCGGGCGAGGCGCTGGCACGGCGGCTCGAACAGTTGGCCGGAGCGGGCGGACTGGACCAGCGTCTCGCCGCTGCGGGGATTTCAAAGAGCGAGCTTCCCGCTTTGGCTGAAGAGGCCGCGCTGCAATGGACTGGCCGTTTCAATCCACGCCCCTTCGACAAGGCGGGAGCTTTGGAGGTTTACGAGTGCGCGTACTAAAGAGAAGACAAAGGCCAACAGTCAAAAGGCCAACCCTAAGCGCAAACCATCTTTTATCAAAAATACTCCGGTCGTCGCTGTTATCTCTGGCCTTTTTACTTTTGGATTCCGCCGCTGCCTTTTATCTTGCGCCCCCCGCGCAGGCGCAGGAGACGCCCGCGAGTAACTGGTCGCAGTTTCGCGGTAATCATCAACTGACGGGCGCATCGCAATCGGGCGTCTCTAAATCGCTCAGGCTGTTGTGGAGCTATGAGGCTGGCGGCGAGATAGATTCTTCCGCGGCGGTGGTGGGCGGGACCGTCTTCGCAGGCTCGCAGAAGGGCGAGCTGGCCGCGCTTAATCTTGAGAACGGCGCGGTCTACTGGAAATATTCAACGGGTAGCTCAATCGGTGAATCATCGCCTGCCTGGAGCGATGGTTCTGTTTACATAGGCGATCTGGCGGGCGTGCTGCACGCCATTGATGCGCGCAACGGCAGGGGCCGCTGGACCTTTAAGACCGGCGGCGAGATTAAATCTTCGCCCGTCGTGGTCGGCGACCGCGTGCTGATAGGCTCTTATGACCAGCATCTCTATTGTCTTTCGACAAGCAACGGCTCTCTGCTGTGGAAAGTGAAAACCAACGGGCCGGTCCACTCTACGCCAGGGATACAGAACGGCGTAGCCTACATCGCCGGGTGCGATGAAATCTTTCGCGCGATAAGGCTCTCTGACGGCCATCAGCTTTTCCAGATCAGCTCCGGCGCATACACAGGAGCTTCTCCGGCGCTCAGGGGCGGGGCTGCTTTCTACGGAACATTTAATAACGAAGTCCTGATGGTCAACCTTAGAGCAAAGAGCGTTGGCTGGCGTTATCGCCACCCGCAGCGCCAGTTTCCCTTCTACTCATCGGCGGCGGTCGTCAACGGCAAAGTCGTTGTCGGAGGACGCGACAAGCTGGTCCACTGCTTAGACGCGAGCGGCAAAAGGCTCTGGACCTTTTCGACGCGCGCGCGGGTTGAATCCTCGCCCGCCATCGCGGACGGGCGCGTCTTCATCGGCTCGAATGACGGGCGGCTCTACGTGCTTAATCTTGAGACCGGGGCGAAGCTCTGGGAGTTCAACGCAGGCTCGGCTATCTCGGCCTCGCCCGGGATAGCCAACGGGCGCGTCGTCGTCGGCGCGGGTGATGGTCGGCTTTATTGCTTCGGCTAAAGTAGAGAGATTCGTCAGCGTTGCGGGCGCAGCAACATGCTGCCGCGGTTATGCGGCTTTCCTCAGCTCCATCTCTTTCTCTTTCGCGACGGCGAAGTATTTCGCTAATGTTTCTCTACGAGGCTTGGTCGTCAGCCATGAAAAGAGAATCATCAGGAGCGCCGAGACGATGACCATCGGGACAACGGGCATAAAGCCAAAGACGGCTGTCCCGCCGGGTGTGCGCGAGAGTATCTCCGTTCCCGCGATGGACCAGGAGGCGATGGTCTGCCCCGGTGCGGGCGCAGGCACAATCGCCTGATAAACGGCGACGGCGATGACAGTACAGATGGTCCAGACCGTAGAGGCGAGCGCGCCCCACTTCGTGCTCCCGCGCCAGAAGAGCGCCGCGACCATCAGTGGCGATAAAGCCGCGTAGCCTGAAAAGGCATACTGGATGGCAAGCTCGAAGATGGTTTCGGGCGCGCGCAGGGCGACGGCGTAAGCGAAAACCGTCAGCAGGATGATAAAGAGGCGGCCCGTCTGGACCTGCACACGCTCGCCAAAACGCGTCTTGCCTCCATAGTAGGCGAAGACATCCTCCGTAAACATGGTCGAGAGCGCGAGTATCTGCGAGTCGCTTGCCATCACCGCAGCCATGATGCCCGCGCCGAGAATGCCTGCCAGCCAGAGCGGCGCATAGCGCTTGAGCAGCAGCAGGATGACGTTATCTCCGGCGGCCCGTTCGCGTACCTCTTCGCGCGCCTCCGGCTCCATCGTCCTACCCTGCGTGGCTAAAACCCTGCGCGCTTCCTGCTTGGCGCGAATCTCCGGCACATCGCCGACGCGATTGGCCGCCACGCCCAGAAAGACGCAGGGCAGCCAGATAGCCAGGATGCAGAGCGGGTAAAAGATGACGGTCTTTTTAAACTGGACCATTTTGCGTGCCGTCAGGCAAAAGATGAGGATGTGCGGAAAGGCTATGGCCGAGAGCGGGATAAAGGTGTAGCTGAAGAAGTAGTAGGGAGAGATGCGCTCGCGCGTCAGCAGAGCGGAGGTCGCGGGCGCAGCCGCAAGCTGCTCGATAGCATTGCGAAAGCCGCCCATCCCGGCCCCTATGACGGCAAAGGCTATCGCGCCAAAGAGCAGAAAGAGAATCGTTTGAAACGTGTTCACCCAGGCCGTCCCGCGCATCCCGCCAAAAAAGACATAGCTCATCACGACCAGTGCCACGATAGCCCCGCCGAACCAGTAAGGGACCAGCCCGCCGCTGATGGCGTTCAAGGTCGTGCCGCCGCCCATGATGCCGATGACAATGTAGGGCACGAGCAGGACGGCCTGCACGGCGAAGATAAACGTCCCGATGTGGCCGCACTCCCAGCGGTCGCGGAACATCTGGACCGGCGTCATAAAGCCGTGCCGTTTGCCCAAGGCCCAGACGCGCGTGCCGATGAGGAAGAGCGTCAGCGGAATGACCAGCCCGGAAGATGAAGCCATCAGACCGAAGGTGACGATGCCGTTTGAGAAGGCATGGCCGGATGAGCCGAGGATGGCGAAGGCCGTCATGTTCGTGCCGAAGAGCGAGAGGAGAAAAACAAATGGTCCAATCGAGCGGCTCGCCAGAAAATAGTCTTCGGCCTCGTGACGACTCTTGGCGCGCCTGAAAGCAAAGATGCCTATGTAGAGAACGATGGCGAGATAGATAAAGACGACGAGAGCGGGAATCAAAGCGCTTTATCCTCCGTTGCGGATTCTTGATGCTCGATTTCTTCTTCGAGATGCGAAGGCCAGGCAAACCGGACCAGCAGCCACATCAGGAGCGCCGCCGCGACGGAAAACACAGCATGATAAAAGAGGCCGATGGGCATGAAGCCGAAGACGAAGGGACGCGCCGTGCGCCAGAACCAGATGTCCTGATGCAGCACGTAGAGAGCGGCGACGGCGAGTATAAGGAGTGTACGTTTCATCAGTCTCTAGTTGACGCCGGACTTTTGATTATCCGAGCGAGCCGTCTTGTCATTGTCTTTGGCGAGCTTGACAGTAAGTGATACGAAAATCCGGAAGAGATAAACTGATTCCCCGTTGCAGCTTGTTCGCGGGTTATACGTCGCGCGCGGGTCGCGGGTTTCGCCGAAAATGGCCGCGCGCCGTTTTCTCGTTCGCTTCAGCCGGAGAATTTATAGCCGACCCTGTGCACGGTGATGATATAGCGCGGGTCGCCCGGCGTGTCTTCTATCTTCTGTCGCAGCTTGGCGATGTGCATATCGACTGTGCGCGTCAGCGGCAGGCAGTCATAACCCCAGACGGCATCCAGAAGCTGGTCGCGGCTGACGACCTCGCCGCGATGCTCGACGAAATATTTCATGATCTTGAATTCGCGCGGGCTAAGCTCTATGTGTTGACCGGCCTTGGTCGCCTCGAAATTTTTGAAGCACAGCTCGATGTCTCCGAACTCGACGCGCTCGACCGATTCCGAGGGCTTGACGGCGCGGCGCAGGACGGCCTCGACACGCGCCATCAATTCCAGAAAGCTAAAAGGCTTGGTCACGTAATCGTCAGCGCCGGTCTTGAGACCGAGGACTTTATCAATCTCCTGCCCGCGCGCCGTGAGCATGATGATCGGAGTATTGTTGCCGCCGCTTCTGAGCTGCCTGCACACATCCAGCCCGCTCAACTGCGGCAGCATCACATCCAGGATGACCAGGTCCAATCCCTTCTTAGAGGCCAAACGCAGCCCTGCCTGCCCGTCGCGCGCCACTTCGACCGCAAAGCCTTCGTAGGCGAACCCGTCGCGCAAGGCCACGGCCATCGCCTGATCATCTTCGACAATTAAAACTTTCCGCATATTTTCAGAACCGAAAGATGAGCCACAGAGGCACGGAGACACAGAGATAAAGATAAATCAGGTGTGATAAGAGTTTTCAAGACATCTTTCCCACTTATGCTCTGTCTCTCCGTTTTGTTCTCTGTGCCTGCGGTGGCTGATTTTGAAATCTGTTCTAAATCTCAAGCCTTGTGTTAGTGCTTAAAGCCAAGCTCAAGCGAAGAATCGTTGTCGAGCCTGCTGGTAGGGTTTTGTGTTTCGGTGCGGTCGCTCAAGTTTTCGGCCATCGGCAGATAGATGGTAAAGGTGCTGCCGCGCCCAGGCTCGCTTTCGACGCGGACATGGCCGCGATGCGCCTTGACGATGTGCCTGACGAGCGCGAGTCCCAGCCCGCTCCCCTTTACATCATGCACGAGGCCCGTGCTGACGCGATAGAATTTATCGAAAATCTTCTTCTGCTCATCGCGCGAGATGCCTATCCCCTGGTCCGCAACCGCGAAGCTGACAAAGCCTTCATCCTGTCCGAGACGGACAATAATCTCGCGCGACGAGCCGGAATACTTGACGGCGTTATCGAGCAGGTTCATGAAGGCTTGCGCGATAGCGTCCGTGTCAATCAGGACGGGCGGCAGTTGGGCCTGCGGATTCTCGAAGTTGATGGTAAAGCCCTGCTGCTTTAACTGGACCTCGAATGTTTTGAGCGTCGCACAGATGACTTCCCAAACGTTGGCGCGCTCGAAGTGATAAGTCTTGCGGTCCGATTCGATCTTCGAGAAATCGAGTATGTTATTGATGAGCTGTGTCAGCCTGCGGCTCTCCGTCTCTATGTACTCGCCATACTCGCGCATCTTCTCATCTTCTTTGACCCTGCCGAGCCGCAGGAATTCTCCGAAGACGCGTATCGAAGAGAGCGGCGTGCGCAGCTCGTGCGAGACATTCGAGACAAAATCGGTCTTCATCTCCGACAGCTTCATCTCGCGCGAGGCCGTGCGCAGCGCCAGGATAATCCCGCACATGACGGCCACAGCCATGAGCAGGGAAAGCGACATGCTGAGATTAAAATTCCAGCGCGCCCATTGCTCCGGCGTCATGTGACGGCTGCGAATCCCTAGCCGCCAGTCTCCGAAATAGGGAAGCCCCATGATGGATTCGTTGTCCTGGCCCCGTGCGGGCTGCGTCGCCATCACCAGTTTGCCGTCGCCGTCGTAGACGGTCACGATGACGTTCTCCTGCGCATTGTCGGGGAAAAACTTGGCGAGCGAATTATGAATCGCAACGGGGAGATAAACGTTCTTAAAGTAAGCCGTATCCAGAATCATGCCGCTTGCGCCGACGACCTTGTGCGCATCATTCGTGATGGGCTTGATGATGACGCGATTTTCGGGGTCACGCTCGTCCGATGAGAGAGAGGCTGGTCGCAGCTCGCTTCCTTCCTGGCTGAGCAGCTTGAGCGGAGCGACAGCTATATTGGCCGCACGCAGCTCCGCTGGTGAAGGGTTGACGATGGGAGTCTTGCTGCGAGGGTCGTAAAAGAGAATCTCCGGGTGCTCTTTGCCTTCAAAGCGCGTGACGAAGAGAAGCTTGGCCCCGACCACTTCGCATTTGCCGAAAAGGTGTTTGGCGCGATAGATGTCTTCGCCGAGGAGAGAGCTGGCGGGCGTGTTAAGGGTCTGCTCGGCGTTCGAGTAGTAATAAAACTTGACCTCCTTGGAAACATCCGAGAGATAATTCTTCATCCACACTTTGTCTGCCACGGAAGAGGTCTTTTCCAGCTTTAGCAGCGACCAGTATTGAAGCAGAAGTATGCTGAGCAGCGGGACGAGCACGGCAAAAAATCCCACCCACAGAAGATGTCTTTTAAGGAATGTACGCAGCTTCATCCGCTCCTTCGGGCTAGGCCAGGCTGGTCCAGCCATCCTTTATACACCCAACCGCCAGCCGCAGTCTGCAAACCCTTCGAGGGTTTTACAACTCGTTGACAACTTTTACCACTATTTACCTGATTTCTTCAGCCGGATTCCAGCCATCCGCGCCGCATCAAAAAAGAGAGTCCCGCCCGTGGACGATTGAAAATAAGCTGGCCTCTTATCATCAATCGTCCACGGGCGGGACTTGACGCGATAAATTGTTCGGGCGCTTTTATCCGGCGTGCAGGAGCGTGCGTATCTGGTCTCCGAACCTGACCTGGATTTTACCTTCACGCGCGTCAATGACTTTGCCCGTGCCGAACTTGGGATGAAGAATGAAATCTCCTGCGGCATAGACTTGAAGGGTTGAATACTGACGCTGGACGCGGGCCGCCGCGGCATCTTCCTCTCTTGCGAGAGCCTCGCGCTGCTGTTTCCCCTTAACAGCTTTCCTCACGCTGGCCGTCCCGTCCCTGTAGAGATGATCGCTACGGCAATAGCGGCAGACGACGCGCTCTATACGCCTGTCGGAGGTGAGCGCCACCACCTGATGATTGCGTTCCTCTTTGCACTTGCCGCAATAAGTTAGAACATCATCTCCGAGCCGTGTTCGCTTGACAATCCCGCTTGAGTTCATCCCCATCGTTCCCTCGCTTGTTCCCGCCGAAAGTTTTTCACTTAAAACGCTCGACCCGGAAAAGTTTATCACCCTGATTCTGTCGTCATCACAACCCTGCGCAAATTTGAAAAGCTTTCGAGCGCCGCCTTCATCATCTTAGCATCCAAGCTGGCAAGGCTGCTTTATACAACCATGCTTTTTTGTGTAAGCTTGACCCGGCGAAGACTCTGCCGCATCAGACTTGTGCAGCGAAACGGCTCGCGCTCCGGTTTCCGGATGGCAACCCATCAAGCCTCGCCACATCAAAGATAGCAAGCCCTTCGAGCGGATGGTCTTGAGAGATGAAGGAAGCGTTAAGCAGACAAGCCCTAACAACTGTGCTCATCGTCGTGCTGCTCTGGTACACGTTCTTCAGCCCGGCTCCGGCGTTTGTCAGGAGCAGAGGCCGCGAAGAGACGCCGCCGGATGCTGAAGACAGGCGAGAGCGCCTGGCGGAGTCCCGCGACGTGAGCCGCATCTACGAGATTGATGGCCGCCCTGGCGCGCCGCCCATCAAGACCCCTCAAGAGTCTGTGGACGATCTGGATTGGCCCGATATTATCGGAGCATAAGACGGCTCAAATTAAGAACAGATTTCAAACTCGGCCACCGCAGGCGCAGAGACACAGAGAACAAAACGGCAGAGACGGAGCATAAGTGGGAAAGATGTCTTGAAAACTCTTATCACACCTGATTTATCTTTATCTCTGTGTCTCCGTGCCTCTGTGGCTCATCTTCGCGTCAGGCGAAGTCTCCGCGCGCTCGCTCGATTTTGTGCCAGCGATTCGGGATGATGCGGTGCGTGCCCCAGCTAAAGCTGGCCGGGGATTCTTTCTCGTCGGCGAAGACTCTGAGGACGAGCAGCCCTCCGTAGCCGCCGAACTGTTTTGGATTGACCCACCAACTGGCGGTCGAGTCCCAGATTCTAATCTCGTCATCACGGACGAGGACGGCGCAACCCTCGTGATAAATCAAATCTTCCTTGATCCAATGGATGGAGCTTTCGTCGCCTTCCCATTTTCTGTACCACTGCCTGGCAGCATCCTCGCTGAATTGCTCTATGAACTGCGCGGGAAAACTTTTGACCCCGCGCGCTCGGAAAACTTCCTGCGAGAGCGCGGCCAGCGCGCCGCAGTCAAGCGTCTTTTCCTGGACGGCTTCGCACCAGTAGATGGGCCAGCGCGAAGGCCCCCAGCTAAACTTCTGTCGCAGCCAGCGCGGCCCTGTCAGAGGATGCCCTGCATTGAGTTGCGAAAAATCCATCGCCATCATCCACTCGTGCGCCAGACGGCAGCAGGCCGCACCGTGATGCGAAATCACGGAGGCAGGGAAGTGCTGCCACTTCTCTATCGCCGCGCTGGTCTCGACGAAATCGGTCTCGTTAACCTCGATTAATTCTTTACTTAATGCTTTACCCTCTGCCAAAGACATAAGACATGCTCCTATCGTAAGCTCCTGCATCACAGAAAACCAAAAGGTCGCCGACGCGCACGCCCTCCGGCAATTCCACGTTCGTCGCCACCACGTCATGCTCCATGCAAAGCCTGCCCATCAAATGCGTCTTGCCGCGCTTGAGGGGCCGCCAGTCGCCCGTGCGCGCATCCTGCGAGAGAATCCTGTGCGGGTAAAAGAAGTACATCGGCAGCTCCGCAATCGAGCCGTCAACGACCGCCTCTCTAATCTCTCCGCCGGATTCCTGAATCTCCAGCACGCGCATCGCCACAGCCATAGAAGGCTGGGCCAGAGCCTTGCCCGGCTCCGACATAATCTGTTTGACATGAGGCAGGGACTGGCGCGCCAGCGCGACGGCGCTCGTAAACCGCTCGTCCGAGTCCGCATGCCAATCATCCGGAAACCAGCCGCCTCCCACATCCAGGCATTCGATTCTTCTTCCCGTCAGCGATTCGATAGAGCGACACCAGCGAAGCATGGATTCGTATAGATGCCACCATTGCTGTACGCCTATGTTGCTGCTCGCCATGTGGAAGTGAACGCCGAATGAGCAATCGCGCGGCAGCATCCCAATCGAGTCAACCAGCGTTTTGAAATCGTCTGGCGTGTCCAGCGGAATCCCGAAGCGTGAAGCGATATGAGGCGTGCGCAGCCTGACCCCGACTATCTTTGACTGAAGCTCTTTCTTTTCAATGCTCGACACGACGCGCCGCAGGTCTGCTATCGAATCACAGAAGACCGCGTGCAAGGGAGATTTCGGCATCATCCCTTCGGGCCACCATTTGCCCGGACCATTGAGGACCACCTGCTCGGGCTTGAAGCCGACTTCGAGAGCCTTCTGGACTTCAAGCAGGCTGATGGCTTCGGCCAGAAAGCCTGATTCGTATGCCAGCCTGATTAATCTCTCATCCGGATTCGTCTTGATGCTGTAAGCATTCGTGACCAGTGTCTCTGTGGTCGTGAGCTTTCTTGCCAGCTCCTCGGCGCGTTTGAACAGTTCCGCCGCAGTGCTTTCGAGAAAAAGCCAGGACGGCGTTTCAATCTCCGCCAAGTTTTGAGACGAGAGGTCCTGTATAAAGGATGACGGGACGAGCGGTAAGCCTTCGGCATTCTTTGGACCATGACCGTTGCCATTATTGTTGCCGTTGCTCGCACCGATGTTGAGCTTGTGCAGACGCTCGGCCAAAACCAGCATCCCCGAAGGGTGTTTCAAAGAGTGGCCGAAGGCCCCCGCGTAAGGCTCTGGCAGCGGCGGCAAGGGAAACTGCGAGCGCACGGGAACTTCCAGCACGACCCTGGTGAACTCTTCGCAGGCGGCCCCTGTTTTCTGCGCCGGAACATTAGTTGCGCCCTCGACCAGCAAGGCTGGCAGATTGCGCCCGGCAATGGTCGAGCCGTGAATCCAGGCCGGGAATCTGGGGTTCCATTCGAGCAGCCACGATTTCCCCTCAAGGTCGCGGACCATCTCCAGCTCAGCGCCGCCGGTCCAGTTCAGCTCCCGGATAATCCTGCGCAGCGGCGACATAATCTCTTCCGGCGGCTCCGTCACATCGCCGGCCCAGGTCTTGTTGCCTTCGGTCAGTTCGCGCTTACGCATGCGGACGCAGCCGAGCAGCTCTCCCTTGTAAGCACAAAGGGTGATGGATTCTTCGTAACCCGTGACGTGAGCCTGCAAGAAAAGTTTTTCGGTGGACCAGGCGCGCGTCAGTGTCGAGCGCCAGCCCTCGAATTCGGACCAGTTGCCCGTCCGCACGGCCTCGTAATATGGTCCCTTGAGCCAGACTCGCCAGTTATGCTGGCGGCAAAAAGCGTGCAGCTCCCAGTCGGAATGGTCCGTCCAGATAAACGGAGGGATGCGCGCGGGCAAGCCCTGATGCGCATGTATGGCGGGCTTGGCGACATCCCTCAGCGCCAGCGCCGGAGGCGCGAGCAGATTCTTGTGTCCTTCCGGAAAAACGTCCGCCAGCCATAACGTTTCCAGGTCAATCCCGGAAATCCACAGCGCGCCAGCATCCAGCACTTCCTTAATCATCTCTGCGTAGGCCGCCAGGTTGATCTCTTCCCAGGGCCTTTGCAGCCACAGCTCGTCGAAATCGGTCCAGTGTATGCCGGAGCTACGGTTGGAATATTCAACGCCGACCAGCGTCGCGTTCGGGTATGCCAGGCGCAGAGAGCGTGAGATGCCGACGCCCGGTTGTGGATTGGTCCCACAGTAAAGTCCGCTGATATAGATTTTCATAGTCGCACAATCAAAGAGAGTCTGGAGCGAAGACGGTCAACTCCCCTCTCCGTTTAAGACCTTTCGGATAAAGCTTGCCGCGATGGTCTTGAGAATTTGAATTCGGACAACTTCCTGAAGCCAGCCTGTGCCGCAGATGATTGGGGGCGCGATCAGGGGGGCTAATCGCCACGACGCGTGAGGCAGACTTGAAAGCTAACCCCTGGCGCTGAAGCATCCCGCGCGGGCCGACCCTTCAACTCGAAGTGCAGGCCCAGAGCGCCGCCGTAGATGCCCGATTGGACGCGGGCGTCGGAATACGCCTTTTAAACTCGTCAGTGAAATGGCCGTCTACCCTGATACTAAACGACAGCCCCGCAAAAGAATCGCTGCCGTGAAACTGGTTGACGGAATCGAACCATGCGCTGTATGACTCGACATAGAGCTTTTCATTGGTCCGATGGTTGAGCATATAGAAAGGCTTGTCCAGATTCGTGCGAAACCAGATGAAGTCGTGGCACAGCTCCGTACTCGTGTGGTCTCTATGAGCCGTCACGGGCCGCGCCCTGTCGTCATACATGATGAGCATTCTTCCGGTGGCCTTGAAGGGCAGCGTCGCAATAAAATCCATCAGCAAGGGAAACTCGCCCGCCGCCTCCGTCAACTCCCAGAGTTCTGTTTTATCAAGATCATAATAATTGTCAGGAAGCCTGGACTGGGCCAGATAGATCATTCTTGTGCCGGGCCTCTCGGGGCTTGATTCCTCCAACTTGAAAGGTCCCGTATAGAATTGATAATCCTTTTGCGCGAGGATGTGTTGCCTGACCCTCTCAGCGATATAACCGTCAAGCGACTTCAATCTTTCGACGTCAATAAATTCATCAAACGATTTATAGCAGGGATACTTAATACGCGGGTCTAGCGCGGCCTCCCCGCTGATGTCATCGAAACCCGCCAGGCGAACATCTTCGCCTCTCGACGTTTCCGCGCGCACAGCGCTCTTGTGCATCTGCTCTGCTGCCTGAGTCATCCGATTACACCTGTTAAATTAAATGACAAAAAAATTACACCGGGCCATCCAGCCTTCAGGTCACGTGACGGAGTTTAGCCTGCGCAAGGATTTTGTGGACATAGATTACAAGCTTTGGCTTGCGTGTTCAAGTTGCCATGCTGGTTGAAACTTGTCTGCGTCCGGTCAACTCGAAAAAAAACTCTTCGGGAATTATTCTTTCAACTCGAAGCGCTGGACCAGAGCGCAGCCGTAGATGCCGGAGCAGATGCAAGCGTCTTCGGTCGCTTGTTGAACTTATCCAAACTGAATTGTTGATTCCCAAACAGGAATTACCGCAGGGGCTTGGCACGAGCGCGCTAATTTGAGACTAATTTAAAACCATAGCAGGCGAGCCGCCGCAACGTCTGTACAGTTCTGTACAGATGATGCTTGCGTCTCCGGGCAGGCAGGTAATGTGATTGAAAGGAAGCGAACAGGAGAAGAGTAAAGCTTTCAAGCGTTGAGAGCAGTTGGCGATTGGATGAGACTAAAGATTAACGGCAGTGGACCAGTAAGGAAGGCGTAAGCAAACAACAAATCATTTTAGTTTCCTACGCTCTCCTCAGCATCCTTCAGCGTTGATTAACTACTGCGCATCTACCGTTCGGTTGAACCTGTCTGCAAAGGCTATCAAATCCGTCAACGCTTCTTCCTCTGGCTCTTCGTCTGAGTTTTCCTCTGGGCCTTATTCTCCTTCTTCGCGGCGGCCTTCGAGGTCTCTTTTCGCTTGTCTCGCTTGTCCTCTTTTTTAGCAGACCTGGCATGTGCCGCCGATTCCTTTGAGGCGTGCGCAGAAGAGGTTTCCTTAGTTTCCTTCACAGTCTTATCAGCTCTGGGCGTGCCTAGAGATTCGCTAATCAGCTCCTCATTAGGTCTCGCGCCATCCACAAAAGCGAAGACGTGATAATGATCCCGATTCTCGCGCAGGACTTCTATCCGTCCCTCGTCCTTGAGCCGCGCGAGCTGGTCCATAACGTACTGCTGTTCTTCAGCCGTCATGAATCTGTAATAGACATCGAAGGCCAGACCCGTGGAATGCGGGGGCGTCTGGATGCGTGTCGCGTTCGGGTTTGTTTTGCTCAGCTCGCGCTGGTATTCGTCCGGGCGGACCAGCGAAGTAATCGGCAGCGGGCGGTCAAACTTTTGCCTGTAAGAGCTGGCAATCTCTTCCATCACCTTGAGAGCTTCAGGGCGCAGAAAGCTGAGCATGCGAACTTTCATCTCGCGGCGCGAGCGGGCTTCGCCGATGTCATAAGTCTGGTGGGAAAAATCCTTTGCCAGTGCCTCTAGAATCTGATGGTCTGCGAGAAGTTGCTGGCGACTCTCGGCACGGCTGTAAGAACTGTCGAGCACAGCTTTGTTTTCCTCTTCAGCCTTGAATGCCTTCTCCTTTTCGTTGATGCGCGACTGTAGCGTCTGGCGTCTTGCATGCTCGCGCTTGCCTGCAGAGCTAAGCTCCTGCCTGAGTCCTGCCAGCTCTTTCGAGAGGCTCGCGCGCGACTCTTCGATGCGAGCGTACTCCTGTGCCAGCTCGGCTTCGCTGTAGAGCGCGATACGTTTGCCGCTGCTCGCTTCGTAGTGTGTGAAAGGGTCTTTGTCCGCGCTTCCGCCGACACCGAGCAGGATGTAATCTTCGCTGACCTGCTTGACCTCGACCAGCTCGCCCTTCTCGATGAGCCTGGCGAGACCGACGAAATCCGGCGGGGTCTCAAACTGGTGCTCGCGCCATTCGGCGACCTGTACGGCTAGAAAGCGGCGCGTATCGCTGTAATGGCGTAGCTGTGAAGGAATTTCAACCTTGGCCTGTTTGCCGGTCGGCTCGCCGCGGTCCTCCTTGACCTTTTGCACGGCCTGTGTCCAGGAGCTAACCTCGGCTGCTTCGAGAGGGGCTGGCGAGGGTATCAACGCCGCGTAACCGTTGCGCCCGCGCTGCCTCATGCCCGGCAGCAATAGCAGGGCCGCGAGCGTCAGGGCTGAGAGTAAAATTGCAAATAAAAGTGCGCCTTTGAACTTTCTTTCTTTCAATATTTGCTCCCCGCTATAAAGAAAATAGCTTGAGCTGAGGCGGCCCTTCCGGAGAGAGCCGGACTCGTCAAGCTTGATGAGCCTGTATGATGATTTTGGAAGGCAAAAAGTACGCTGAGCAACGAAGAAAAAGTGCTGCCAAAAGGCCGCGAACGGGCCTCAAAAACGTCTGTCTAAATGAACGATAACTGGCCGGATTTAGCACACTTTCCGTGCGCCAAAGAGCATCGAAATCCTCTCTCAAATCAGGGCCGCTGCTCAGGGCTACAGCGGCCCCTCAAGCGGCACAACTCTCGCCCGCGAAAGCGTGCCAGCTACTGACGCTTTCTCTTCTTTACAAGTTTTACGGCGAGACTTTTTGGACCAGCGACTTTAAAGGCCAAATAGTCTCCCGGCTTAGCTCCGATGATTCTCAAAAGCGGCGAGGGCACTTTGCTGCGCCTTATCCCGTTATCGTCCGAAACCTTAGCTTGATATTCATGTTTTTCTTTCGTCATGAGGTCTCCCTTAAAGGATGATGAGGGTTGTGCTATTCTTGCCAGCGTTCGAGTCTTTGAAAA
>DASWMI010000115.1:0-4987 GCA_036399835.1 Pyrinomonadaceae bacterium
AAGAGCGCGCAAGGGAATTGATGGCAGAGATTGGCGCGCGCGTGCTGGCGTCTCTTAATACTTGAAAAGGATGAGTTGCCTCCCGTAGTTTTGAAGAGAGACGAGAGGAGATTAAAGAATGGATGCGCTGACCGGAGAGCACCAGGGCACACGGGCGGCTGGCCGCATGGACTCTCTAGATGTCTTTCGCGGAATGACCATCGCCGGGATGATTCTGGTCAATAATCCTGGCAGTTGGGAAGCCATCTATGGCCCGCTTGAGCATGCTGAGTGGCACGGCTGGACGCCGACCGATCTCGTCTTCCCCTTCTTTCTCTTTATCGTCGGCGTCTCGATTACACTCGCGCTCGGACGCCGCGCCGAAAGCGTAGGCAGCAAGCGCGCCCTGTACTTGAAAATCATCCGCCGCACGCTCATCATCTTCGGACTCGGACTGGTCCTGATGGGCTTTCCTTACTATCAGCTCTCGACGATTCGCATCCCGGGTGTGCTCCAACGTATCGCCGTCTGCTATCTCTTTGCATCAGTCATCTTCTTGAATACAAGGTGGCGGACGCAGGCTCTCATCGCGGCGGCGCTGCTGCTTCTTTACTGGACCATCATGAAGCTGATTCCAGTACCGGGTTACGGCGCGGGAGACTTGAGCATGGAGGGGAATCTGGCCGCCTTTGTGGACCGGAAACTCCTGGGCGGCCATACCTGGAAACCGCTCTACGACCCCGAGGGTATCCTGAGCACGTTGCCTGCGATTGCGACGACGCTCTGCGGAGTGCTGGCGGGCCAACTGCTCAGTTCGCGGCGTGCGGCGCTGGAAAAAGTCTGCGCCATGTTTGTCGCCGGGGTGGCCTGTATCATCGGCGGCTGGATGTGGAACTTCTGGTTTCCCATCAACAAGGCTTTGTGGACCAGCTCTTACGTGCTCTTGACGGCTGGCATGGCTCTGCATCTGCTGGCGCTCTGCTACTGGCTGATTGACATCAAGGGCTACAGGTCCTGGTCCATACCGTTTCGCATCTTCGGGACAAACGCGCTCGCCGTCTACTTTCTCGCGGAGCTGACCGCGCGTCTTATCTCGCTCGTTAAATTCACGCGCGCCGACGGCAGCCAGGTGGATTTACAGACGCTCATCTTCGACAAGGTCTTCGCCTCCTGGGCTTCACCCCTCAACGCCTCGCTGATGTTCGCCGTCTGCACAGTGCTTTTCTGGCTCGGCGTGATGGCGATTCTCTATCGCAAGCGGATTTTTATCAAAGTCTGAAACCGCGATGCGTCGCTCTTGAATCGAACCAGACGCTTAGAGACTATTTCAAAACCGGAAGATCGGCCACCGCAGGCGCAGAGCATAATTAGGAAAGATGGATTGCAAAGTCCTATAAAATCTTGTTTCCTCTTCTCTGCGACTTTGGCCTGCGGTGGCTAGTTTTGAAATCTGTTCTGATTTTAAAGATTAAGAGCCAGCGGGTTTCTCATCAACTCCGAGAGCTAAGACATTCAGACCATGCGACGAATTGATTTGAGAAGGACACACGCGGCTCACTTCAGCACGATGCGCGACATCAATCGCCAGATCGTGCTCAACTACGTGCGCGATTGGGGGCCGATTTCACGCGCGGAGATTGCACGCCAGACGGCGCTTCAACGCTCGACCGTCTCGGCCATCGTAGATTGCCTGCTGGCCGAAGCTTTGATTGAAGAGATTGGCAATGGTCCATCCACAGGCGGGCGTTGTCCGACGCTGCTCAGGCTCCATACATACGGGGCCGCCGCGATAGGGATTGATATTGCGCCGACGCGAACGACTGTCGCGACCAGCAACCTCGCCGGATGTGTGCTCGAAAGAGAAGAGTTTGAGACCGACCCTGATTACGAGCAGACGATGCGTCGCGTCATCGCTGCTGCTTGCAGGCTGCTCAAAAAAAGTCAGGGCAAGATTGAAGGCATCGGTGTGAGCTTGCCCGGCCTGGTTGATCCATCCAGCGGCAGATTGCTCTATATCCCATACTTTAACTGGCGCGAGCTGGATGTCGGGCAGAGAATCGCCGCCGCGACCGGGTTGAAGGTGACGATAGATAACGATGCCAATGCGGCGGCGCTGGCCGAATTGTGGGCCGGGCAATCCGAAGTCAGTGAGACGCGCAACTTCATCATGGTCTTTATCGCCGAAGGCGTCGGCACGGGCATCATCTTCGACCGCCAGATTTACAGAGGCGCGGGAGGCGCGGCGGGTGAGTTCGGGCACATGATTATAGGGGAACAGGCCCCCGCTCCATGTTCCTGCGGCAGCTTTGATTGCTGGGAGGCCTTCGCTTCAGGGCGAGCCGCCATCGCGCGTTATGCCAGGCTCAAGGGTCGCCCGCCGGACTCCTTGCAGATGAACTTTACAGAGCTGGTGGACCTGGCCCTGCTCGGAGAAGAGACCGCCATCATTGCTCTGAGAGAGACGGCGCGCTATCTCGGAATCGGTATCTCGAATCTGATTATAGGCTTTAGCCCGGAGATAGTCGTCGTCGGCGGGGCAATGACGCGCGCCTGGAATTTGGTAGCTGATCTCTTTAGCGAGACCGTTGACAGAAGCATCCGACGCAATCTTCCCTCAGCTCGGATTATCGCCTCTTCAATCGGAGACCAGGCCAGTTTACTGGGAGCCATCAGCCTCGTGCTCGCCACCAAATTCGCTTCCGCCGTTGATATTTAATCGCCCGCTGTGGCTTCGGCCTGACCCGCACTCTACAGCTTTTCGAGAAGACGCATATGAGCCTCTCTCTCGTCATCTCAAGTAAAAGGTGTTGACTGAGAGCCGTGCCTGTACTACTTAATATCCTCTAACTGAGCATTACGCAGTTCGGCCTTTGAGTTGAAATCTCAATTCCGAAGGATTCAATGCCGCGAAGCGAGCTTCCGGTGATCGAGCATCATGCGAAGAATAGACCTCAAGAAAGCCAACGTTGCGCGCTCTGATACAATCCGCAACATCAACCGCCAGATCGTGCTCAACTACGTGCGCGAAAGAGGACCAATTTCGCGCGCCGAAATCGCCTCTGAAACAGAACTGCAACGCTCTACGGTTTCTCTGATAGTTGATGAGCTGAAGGCTGGCGGGATGCTGGAGGAGGTCTACGGCGAGTCCACGGGCGGTCGTCCTCCGATACTGCTCTCGCTCAGGACGGCGGATGCCGTCGCCATAGGGGTGGACCTCGGCACGAGAAACACGATTATCGCGACCAGCGACCTGGCCGGTCGTGTCCTCGAACAGGAAGAGTTTCCGACGGACGCCGACGCTGAAAAGACTATCGCCAGGATTATCAGTTGTGCGCGCAGGCTCATCAGAAAAAACAAGGGAACTATCGAAGGCATAGGAGTCAGCCTGCCAGGATTGGTGGACCAGGAGACGGGCACGGCGCTCTTTATCCCGCACTTCAAATGGCGCAACCTGCCAATCTCGAAAGAGATCAGGGCGGCGACAGGGCTGGCCGTCAGCTCCGATAATGATGCCAATGCGGCGGCGCTGGCAGAACTCTGGTTCGGTCGTCCCGAAATACGCGAAGTGCGCGATTTCATCATGGTCCTCATAGAAGAGGGAGTCGGGACCGGAATTGTTTTTGATGGGCAGGTCTACAGAGGCGAGAACGGGGCGGCAGGCGAGTTCGGCCACATGACTATCGGACAGGGAGCGCCCGTCGCCTGCGCCGCCGGGAGTCGAGAATGTTGGGAAGCCTTCGCCTCGGAACGCGCCGCACTCGCGCGCTATGCAAAATTGAAGAACCATTCCGGCGACGGTAGCCATATCAACTTTAGCCAACTGGTTGACCTCGCGCTCGAAGCAGAGCCAGCCGCGCGCACAGCGCTCAGCGAGACGGCGCATTATCTCGGCATCGGTATCGCAAATCTGGTCCAGGGGTTATCGCCAGAGGCTGTCATTGTCGGTGGTCCAATGGTGCGCGCCTGGTCCTTGATTGCGGGGGACATCAAAGCTGCGGTCGAAGAGAGCATCTGTCGCGGCGTCCCTCCGGCGCGGATTATCGCCTCGACCTTGGGCGCACAGCCCACCTTGATGGGCGCGCTGAGCCTGGTTCTGACGGCAAAATTCGCGCTCGTCGCGCTCGCTTGAAATCGCCCCGCCCGACTTTGTTGCTTTAGGCAACTTACTTTTTTCCATATACTTACGAAAATTCTTCTTGACAACCATAGCGATTAGTATTAAACCTTTTGGCAGGTCTTACAACAAAGTATCCAGTCAGGGTTAACACCAAAGTTTAGTTGCCAGAGTTTTGAAATATCTGTGAGCGACGGGCGTTCGCGACTCTTTGATGTTCGCCAACGTGGCTTGTTTGCTGACAAGCTGATAATCCTTAGTTTGTTCTGCCTTCTGATAAGAGAGTAACCACAGAAGAATATTCATCTCAGGCGGTCATCCTTCTGTGAAAACCGGAGATGACGCGCCGCCGAAGCTCTCCGAAAGCTTTGATGGTTGTGAGGGGCTACCTCTTTAACAGTTGACAGAGAAGACTTGCAGAGCAGAGAGAGAGAGAAGAGGAGATATGTCTATGATGAGAAGGCTTGGATTACAAGCGCTACTGCTCTTGCTCGGGCTGGGACTACTGGTCAGTATCCAGGCTCAAACAAGCACGGTCGGGAGCATCAGCGGCACGGTGCGCGACCCTCAGGGAGCTGTCATTCCTAAAGCTGAAGTGACGATTACCGAGGAGACGACCGGGGCTTCGCGCACGGTCTTCGCAGATGATGATGGCTTCTATTCAGCACCCAGTTTGCCTGTCGGTCTCTACACTGTCAGCGCATCACCGCAGGGGTTCAAGAAGACAAACGTCACGGGAGTGCAGCTTCACGTCGGCGATAAGCTGTCCATCAATTTGAATCTCGAAGTCGGAACTGTCAACGAAGTGGTCAGCGTGACGAGCGAAGAGGCGCAGGTTGAAACACGCAGCGCCGACGTGAGCAGCCTCATCGGGCCGAAGCAGGTCACGGAACT
>DASWMI010000116.1:0-2762 GCA_036399835.1 Pyrinomonadaceae bacterium
AGCTGACGCCAAAATTCGGTTTGCGCAAGAGCGGGCTTGAGCTTGAGAGGCGCACGCAGGCAGGTGCTTTCTATGACGTGGTGGGTCGCCGCGCGGCAGCCTTCGGTTACGAGCACGGCTCGCTCGAAGCGTGGGTCTACCCGATGAAGATACTCGATGATTTCGAGTTGTCTTTTCGAGTCGAGGGCTACCCGCTCGAATTTCGCGCGCGCGAGACAGCCGTCATGGTCAGCGTCCGCCCCGAAGCGACCATCTTTACTTACTCGCACGCGGCCTTCACCGTCCGCCAGATTATCTACGCGCCGCTGGACCAGCCCGGCATCATCATGCTGCTCGACATCAAGAGCGCGCTCCCCCTCACCGTCTCTGTCTCGTTTCGACCCAGACTGAGCCTCGCCTGGCCCGCCGGACTGATGACCGGCAACCTGGGCTGGGATGAAAAGCAGAGAGCCTATTATCTGACGGAAGAATCAAGGCGCTTCGTCGGCATCATCGGTTCGACCGCCGCGAGCGACGCTTCCGTCATGCCCTATCAGGAAGAGCCGCGAGATGTCCCAGTGCGTTTTACTCTCGAAGCCACGCCCGAAGAATTAAAGACCAGCTTGATTCCCATCGTCATCGCCGGCAGCGTCGAAGGCCGCGAAGAGGCCCGCCGAGCTTACGAACGATTGCTCGATTCCGCGCCCTCTCTGTATCAGGAAACGGTGGACCATTACGAGCGTTTGCAGAAAGAGACGACCCATATCCGAACGCCTGACGAGCGTCTTAACGAAGCCTTCGGCTGGGCCAAAGTCGGCATTGATAAAGGCATGGCGACCAATCCTTTTCTGGGGACGGGCCTACTCGCCGGCTTTCGCACTTCAGGCCGGAGCGAGCGGCCCGGCTTCGCCTGGTACTTCGGACGCGATGCTCTCTGGACCACTCTCGCCCTCAACTCCTGCGGCGATTTCAAATCCACACGCACCGCGCTCGAATTCCTCAAAAAATTTCAGCGCGACGACGGCAAGATTCCGCACGAGATTTCGCAGACCGCATCGCTCATCCCCTGGTTTACGGATTACGAATACCCCTGGGCCAGCGCAGACTCGACCCCGCTCTACGTCATCGCTCAGGCGGACTACTGGCGCGCCAGCGGCGACACAGAGTTTCTCAAGGCGAGCTGGGATTCTATACAGAAAGCTTATCGCTTTACGCAGGCGACGGACACGGATGGCAATCATCTGGTTGAAAACACCGGCTTCGGCCACGGCTGGGTGGAAGGCGGCGCGCTCTATCCCGCGCACGAAGAGATTTACATGCAGGGTCTCTGGATTGAAGCCTCGCGCAGCATGGCGGAGCTGGCAGAGGTCTTAAAGGATGATGCCACAGCCTCGCGCGCACGCTCGAATGCGGAACTGACGCGCGCCGCTCTGGAGCAGACCTACTGGCTCGCGGATCGCGGCTTTTACGCTTTTGCGACGAGGTTGCCTTCGGAGGAGACTCCCGAAGCGGACCCTGGACCAAACCGCGCGGTCAGGCAGGCGCGTATGGAAGAGTTGAGCAAGGCGCGTCTGATTGATGAAGAGACTGTGCTTGCGGCAGTGCCGCTCCTTTGGCGGACGATGCTGGATGAGCGCGCGCAGTCTCAAATAGACCATCTGGGCAGCGCACGGCTGGCGACAGACTGGGGCACGCGCATCATCTCAAATGAAAGCAGGCTTTATGACCCGCTCTCTTATCATCATGGTTCTGTCTGGCCTCTCTTCACGGGCTGGTCCAGCCTCGGCGCTTACGCTTATGGCCGCCCACACGTCGGTCATCAAGCCTTGATGGCGAACGCGCTGCTGACTTATCCCTGGGCGCTCGGTTACGTGACCGAGCTATTGTCCGGCGACTTTAACGCGCCCTTCGGTCGCTCTTCACATCATCAGGTCTGGTCGGAAGCGATGGTCGTCACGCCCGCCCTGCGCGGCCTGTTCGGGATAGAGACGCGCGCAGGTGGCGCGGAGATGCGCTTTGCGCCGCAGCTCCCGGCCAACTGGAAGAGCGTAGAGGTCAGCCATCTGGCTCTGGGCGGCGCGCTTTATGACCTACAACTCAAACGCGGCGCGGGCGTTCTGACCATCGCCATCAAGCGCGTGGCTTCCGGTCCAACGCGCTCCGCGAGCCAACCGGACAACGCCAGGCGATTTATTCTCGCGCCCTCCTTCCCGCTCGACGCGCAGATTCGCGGCGTCACGGTCGGCGGGCGCGCGTCTAAGTTTGAGCTGACCCGCAGCGGCGACGTGCAGCGCGCAGCCGTGAGCCTTGTGCCGGACCAGCCGAGCATGGAGGCGGTCTTTAGCTACGACGAAGGGACGGATGTTTATCTTGAGCGCGAAAACCTCTCGCCGGGCGCTGAGAGCAGGGGCGTGCGTATCCTCCGCTCGCGCGCGGACAAAGAGGCCCTGCATTTAGTCCTGGAAGGACGCGGCGGGCAGACCTACGCGCTTCGGCTGCGCACTCCCTACCAGCCCTCGGAAACAGACGGACTGGTCCTGAAGAACGACAGCCAGACGGACACGCAGCTTCTGGTCTCCTTCTCTGGTCCAACAGAAGCTTACGTCCGCCGCGAGCTTAACATCCCACTCAGGCGCAATGAGCCTGCCGGGCGCAACAGGAAAAAGAAGTGAGCAACGCGAGTGTGGCTGAAGAGATCCGGAGAGGGTCGTCGCTGCCAGGCGTAGGCACGTGCGAGGTTCGTCCGTCGAGCATCGAAAAATAAATAGGCTGCCGGTCAACCT
>DASWMI010000117.1:0-30417 GCA_036399835.1 Pyrinomonadaceae bacterium
CAAGGGAACAAACAGGAGCAGAAGCCGCCACCGAAACCGGAGCCGCCACCGAAGGTCAGGGTAGAGGATAAGAATCCACCGCCGAAGGATAACCACGAAGAGAAAAGGGGCGACGAAAAGCGGGGAAAACCTTAAGGCTTCTGCTCAATCAGTTTTTAGACGGATTCGACGGTCGTTAACTCTATGAAACCCGCGCGCAACTTTCAGGTTCGAGCGGGTTTCTTCTTTCAAGGAGCAGATGAAAGTCATAAAGATGAAATCTTCTCGCAATAAAATCATCTCGCACAAGCTTTGTGGGCTTCTTCTATCAAGCGCGCTTCTTCTCTCAGCAGCCACTCTCGCCACCGCGCAATCCTATCATGATCCGAGACTCTCTCAGCGGGCCACGCAGATTACCGGCGACAGCTTTCCATACTTCACCGAAACGCCGCGCGGCGTACACGTCTTCACGCGCAACAGGCCGCGCCCAGAAGTGCTTCGCGCCATTGACGACGGCTTCGCGGAGCTATTCTCGATTGCGCGCCGCCACGGTTATCGTGCGCGGCTGGACCACTCCGCTTACACAATCTTTATCGCACGCGCCGATAGGACCAGGGATTCGAGCGGCGCATATTCGCCGGACATAGCCATCCCCGCCTTGCAGTACGCCGGAAGCGTCTACGACCAGGGCGGCTATATCTATGCCGCCGGAATGGTCCTGGCATACAACCCCGCCGCCTTTATCATCGCAGAGCACGACAGAGACTTCGCCCGCATCTCCAACGTCGTCCGCTACGAAGGCGAGCATCTAGTCCTTTACTACAACGACCGCCAGCTCTACGAAAGAACAGCCGACCACAGCCGTGGCGGCGCTCATCCCATCCTCCAATGAGTTATCTAAATCTGGACCAAAACAGAAAAGAGGCAGCCACCTTATCAAAGGCTGCCTCTTTTCTATTTCAGATCAATCCTGATGCCCGCTAATGGATTCGAACCATTGACCCCTCGCGTGTGAAGCGAGTGCTCTACCACTGAGCCAAGCGGGCGCTTTCGCGTGCGTGCGCCGGAAGAGAGGCGATGCTAACAGGGCATGCGCGGGAGCGTCAAGCGGGGCGACTGGAGTGGCCGTGCAGGGTTTAAGACGCCGCTTCCGTGTTGCTTTAACCGCCGATTGAGGGGTCGTTGGCAGAGGCTTGCTGGTCCGGGTTTTCGCGCACCGAGGGGACATTCGGGTCAACGTAAAAATGACGATGGCCGGTGGCGTTGATCGTGCCTTCGGAGACCTGCGGGTCCGCGTTAACCGTGTAGTTAGCGGGCTGCGTGGTGGACTTTGGCGTGACTTTCATCGTGTAGACATAGCCACTGACGACGGGCTGGTCGCCCTTGAACTTCTCATCCATCCCGCCATCTTTAATCAACTGGTCGAAAGTGCCGAACTCGCTCCGGTGGCTGAGCGCGTAGGATGCCTGTGCGTCACGGATTCTGCCAAGCGTCTCGATGGCGGCGGCCTCGTTGGCTTTGCGTAAGGCTGTGCGCCAGGAGACTATGCCGACGCTGACCAGGATTCCGATAATGGCAATGACGATCATCAACTCGATTAACGAAAAGCCGCGCTCAGGGCGACGATGTTGCAGTGACTTTCTCATAATGTTCCTCATCAAATGATTACACGATTCAAAAAGTTCAGGGTTCCGCAATTTTCCTTTGGATTCGGCAAGCAAAGCGCTGGCTGCTTCATTGCAGACATCAATCTTACTACAATGGCGCGCGCCTGACCACTTTGCGAAGTCTCAGAGTCCGAGAGTCTCAGAGTCTGGAGTCAAAAGTTTAAATCCTTTGACTCTGAGACTCCAAACTCTCGGACTCTGAGACTTCTTTTTGGCGTGCGGCGGCAACCTCAAACATGTAGAATGAAACCGAAGTTTTGAGCTTGTAGTTGAAGAAGCTTATGAGACGACTACACGGAGCGGAGAGGGAAGCGGTCGGTCGGGCGGGAGTCGGGGTCGAGAAGATCGAGCGGCTTCAGGCGGCGATTGAGAGCGTCATCAGGGGCAAGCCCGAAGCCGTGCGTCTCGCCATCGTGACCTTGATCGCGGGCGGCCACCTCTTGATAGAGGATGTGCCTGGCGTCGGCAAGACCACGCTGGCGCAGGCGCTGGCGCGCGCCATAGACTGCTCGTTCCAGCGCATACAGTTTACTTCCGACATGCTGCCCTCCGATCTGATAGGGCTTTCAACTTACAATCAACATACGGGCGTCTTCGAGTGGAAGCCTGGTCCAGTCTTTGCCAGCGTCGTGCTCGCGGACGAGATTAACCGGACCACTCCCAAGACGCAATCTGCGCTTCTGGAAGCGATGGCCGAAGGCAACGTCACGGTCGAAGGCGTGACGCATCGTCTGCCTGAGCCTTTCATCGTGCTCGCGACGCAGAATCCGATTGAGCATCACGGAACATATCCGCTGCCCGAATCGCAGCTCGACCGTTTTATGCTGCGGCTGCGCATAGGCTATCCGGGCAATGAAGCCGAAAAACTTATCTTGCGCGACCGCGAGCGCGCAGAGCCGCTCGACGAGTTGCGCGCAGTGATGACGGGCGAGGATATAGTCGAACTACAACGCGGCGTCAAAGAGGTCTCGGTTGATGATGCGCTGGTTGATTACCTGATGCGCATCGTCGCGGCGACGCGTGAATCCGAGATGCTGGACTTAGGCATCAGCCCGCGCGGCACGCTCTCGCTCTTTCGCGCGGCGCAGGCGCTGGCGCTTACCGAAGACCGCGACTACTGCGTGCCGGACGACATCAAGCGGCTGGTTATTCCCGTCTTCGCGCATCGCATGGTCGTCAGCTCTCGCTTCTCCTCCTCACTGCGCCGCAACGAAGAGTCCGAAGCAGTCCTCAAAGAGATTATCAAGACAGTGAGTGTCCCGTTATAAAGTCTGAGAGTCCGGAGTCTAGGAGTCAAAGGGCAGGGCTTTTGATTTTAGACTCTCAGGCTCTGGACTCTCAGACTCTCAGACTCTTTATGAAGAAGTGGCGCAATGCGATTCTGGGAACTATGCTGGTGCTGGTCGGGGTGGTGTCCGCGCTGGTGACTGTCTATGCGCAGCAACGCGAAGACCTCGTGTTGACGAGCATAGCTTCCATCGCTTCGCTGTTGATTGCCGCGCTGCTGCTCATCTTCGTTGTCCCGCCGCTGGCGCGTTCGGCGCGCGCTGAGGTCAGGCAGATTGAGCTTCCTTTCAATATCACGAAGGGTGGGCTAATCTTTCTGGGCATCCTCGCGGTCGTCGCCTTCGCGGCCTTCAATACGGGTCACAACCTGCTCTTTCTGGTCCTCTCGATTCTGCTCTCGACATTCTTCGTGGCCTGGGCCGCTGGCCGCGCCAGCCTGCGCGAGCTAATCGTCTCGGCGCGTTTCCCTGACCACATCTTCGCGGGCGAGCCTGCGCCCGTCATCGTCACTCTACGCAACCGCAAACGCCTGCTGCCTTCCTTCTCGATTCGCGTCGAAGCGCGTGGACCAGTCAATCAGGATGAGAAGAAGCGGCAGAGGCTGGCGCGCAAGCGTTTCCAAAAACGCCCGCTCGCTTATTTCATGTACATCCCGCACCGTGCGGCTGCCGAACAACGCGTCGAGCAGTTGTTCGAGAAGCGCGGCCACGAATTAATCACGGGCTTCGAGCTTTCGACGCGTTTTCCCTTCGGGTTCTTTCAACGCCGTAGACGCCTGCGCGCGCGCAACGTGGACATCATCGTCTACCCCAAGCTTGAGCCTATAGGCGACGAGCTGCACCTGCTGCCGATGAACGCCGGACGGCTCGTCTCCGTCAAGCGCGGCGCGGGCCACGACCTGCTCTCGCTGAGAGACTACCAGCCGCAAGACGACCTGCGCCATATTGATTGGAAGGCGACTGCGCGCGTGCGACGTTTGACGGTCCGCGAGTTTACCTCTGAAGATGAAAGGCGCGTGACCATCGCGCTCGACATTAAACTCTTGAAGGGCGCGCAGGATGCGGAGGTGGACCAGAAAGGTTTGCAAGAGCGTTTTGAGCGAGGCGTCACGCTGGCCGCTTCGCTGGTCGCGCATTTTATTGCAGAGCGCGCGGAAGTGCGGCTTGTGCTGGGCCAGGAGGCGGGGCTTTACGGGGCCGGACCGGAGCAGCTTTACGATTGCCTGCGAAGGCTCGCGCTGGTCCAGCCGTTGATTGACCAGGCGGAGGAAGCTGCGACGGCTCTCAGCCGTCAAGAGCTTCATCATCCAACATCGACTGCCGAGGGTAATTTCGTTATCCTGCTGACAACTGCCGCGCCAGGCTCTTTACCCGCGCACGTCTGGCGCTCGTCCCATGTGATATATTACTAAAGCTTGCCCGCTCACCCGCCGATTCCGATTCTTTCATCCGGGAGATTAAAGCTTCATGGCTGCTCTGACAAACGTGCGCCCGTATAGCCTGCGCGCAAGAGCTTATTCGCAGACGAGCCTCTGGCTGATAGCCGTCTGCTTTGTCTTGTCGGGCGCGACCGGGTTGATTTACGAAGTGCTCTGGGCGCGCATGCTCGGGCTGGTCTTCGGCGCGACGACCTTTGCCGTGAGCGCCGTGCTGGCGGCCTTTATGGGCGGCCTCGCGCTCGGCTCTGCCTGGGCCGGACGCTTGAGCGCGCGCGTCCGCAGACCCTTGAGGGTTTACGGTCTGATGGAGATGGGCATCGCGCTCTATGCGCTCGCCGTGCCCATCATGTTTCGTTTGATAGACCATCTGTATGCGGCGCTCTGGCAGCAACTTCATCCGGGCTTTTATGCTTTTAACCTCTGGCGCTTCGCGCTTTCGTGCGCGGCGCTCCTCTTGCCGACGGCGTTGATGGGCGCGACGCTTCCAATCCTCGCGGCTGCGCTGATGCATTCTTCGCGTTACACGGAGACCGCCGTCGCGCGTCTTTATACCTGCAATCTTTTCGGCGCTATCTTCGGCACGCTCGCGGCGGGCTTCCTGTTGCTGCCAGTGCTCGGCGTGAGCGCGACCATCTGGACGGCTGCCGCGATTAATCTCTTGATAGGATTGGGCGCAGTCTTCATAGACCAGAGGGACAAGTCACACGCGGCGACAGCCGTGGACGATAAAAATTTTGAGGATGATAAAAGGCTGGACCAGCGACAGCCGCCTGGCGTGAAGGGGGCGCTGGATGAAATTGAAGAGGTTGAGAGGCTGCCTCATCAAACAGTAGAAGCTACGCGGGAGACGGACATAGCGGGAGCGGCTTTGTGGCTCTCTTGTGCAGGCATCTCGGGCTTTGTCACCTTTAGCACGCAGGTCGCGTGGACGCGCGTGCTGACGATGGTCATAGGCTCAAGCACGTATGCCTTTAGCATGGTCGTCGCGCTTTTTCTGCTCGGACTCTTTGGCGGCGCATACGTCGTCGGAAGACGCAGGACGAAGGGAAAGCTCTTGCGCAGTCTGATGTTGGTCGAGCTGGCAACTGCCCTGAGCCTCTTCTGTAGTATCTGGATTATTAATTATGCGCCGGGGATGCTCTTCAGGCTCGGACTCGGCTACAGCATCAACTCTTGGCTCGGTTGGCTCGCGCTTCAGGCGTTGGTGGCGTCGATGCTGATTGTCGTCCCCGCATTCCTAATGGGGATGGTGATGCCGCTCGTGCTAGTCTGGTCCAGTTCTGCGGGGCCGCGTGCTTCCGTCAAGATGGTCGGGCGCAGTTATGCGGTCAATACGCTCGGCGCGATTGCGGGCGCTTTCCTGACGGGCTTTATCCTGATTCCAAAGGCGAGCACGCGTTTCACAATCCTGTTCGCCGCCGCCCTCTGCCTGATTGTGGCGGGGCTTGCCTACAGGCCCGCTGGCGGCGACACGGCCTTGCGGCGCAGCCTGGCCGCGGGTCTCTGCTTTACCTTGATCATCGCGATGCTGCTCTTTGCGCCGCGCTTGAACGCTTTCGACCTGGCGGCGGGCGCTTACGATTCGCTCATCAGTCTGCTGGCGAGGCCGCAACTGAGCGAGGGCGAGAACACGACCAGGACTTTTGGACCAGAGACGAATCGCCTGTTGATGTACAGCGAAGGGCCGACGGCGACCGTTTCCGTGCGTGAAGACTGGGGCACGCGCTCGCTGGCTATCAACGGGCGGACCAATGCTTCGGACAAGGGCGACATGCCGACGCAGATTATGCTGGGCCAGTTGCCGCTGCTCTTAGCTCCGCGGATGGAGAACGGCCTGATTGTCGGGCTGGCTTCGGGCGTCAGCGTCGGGGCGATGCTGCAATCGCCGCTCAAGTCGCTCGAATGCGTAGAGCTTGAGCCTGAGACGATTCCCGCTTCCGCATTTTTTAATCACGTCAATCACAGGCCGCTCGAAGATGCGCGCCTCAAGCTGGTGATTGACGATGCGCGTGCATTCTTGCGCATCACGCCGACCGAGTACGACATGATCGTCAGCGAGCCGAGCCACCCCTGGGTTCCCGGCGTCGCCAACCTCTTTACGAAAGAGTTCTTCGAGCTTGGCCGCAGCCGTTTGCGCGAGGATGGCGTCTTTGTCCAGTGGTTGCAGATTTACCAGCTCTCGACCGAAAGCCTGCGCTCGGCGCTGGCGACTTACACGAGCGTCTTCCCGCACGTACTGGTCTTTCGCATCGGCGGCGCGGCCAAAGGCAAAGACCTCATACTCGTCGGCAGCCGCACGCCTCTCAAGCTCGAACGAATACGTGAACGCATCAGCGACCCTCTCATCTCTGCGGAGCTGGCGCGCATCCAGCTCAACCGCGCGGAAGATATTTCAGCCTGGTATGTCTGCGATGAAAGACGGCTTGGTCCAGCCGTCGCGGGCGCTGTCATCAACACGGATGACAACATGCATATAGAGACCAGCGCGCCGCGCGAAGCCTTCCTGCCGATGATGGATGCCAACGCCGCCTGGATTAATAAGCTGAGTGAAGAGGTCCGGGAGAGTACGCGTTGAGCGGACCGATTAAGAAGATGAGAGCCAGGCTCCTCAAACATCAACCAGCTTTGATTCGCTGTTCATCGCTTCGAGTATCTTATCGGCGGCTGCCTCGCCGCTGCGCACACAGTCAGGAATACCAGCGCCGCCGTAGGCGTTGCCCGCCAGTTGAAGCGTAGGGAATCTGCCGAGCCTTTGCCGTATAGCTTTCATTTTATCATTGTGGCCCAGATGATACTGGGCCATAGAGCGCGGCCATTTCGAGACGAGAGAAAAGAGCGGCGGCCTCTCTATGCCCAACAGGTCGCGCAGGTCCGCCTGGACCGCAGCCGTCATCTCTTCTTCATCAAGAGCAAACTTTTCCGGCTGTAGAGCGCCGCCGACGAAAGCGCGCAGCAAGACTCGGCCTGCGGGAGCGCGCCCTTTGAATTTGACGCTCGAAAAAGTGCAGGCCAGCGTCGAGCGTCTCTCTGCGAAGGGAACGACGAAGCCGAAGCCGTCGAGGCTGTGCGGAATATCTTCGCGTTTGTAAGCGAGATTGATGGTCGCGGTCGAAGCATAAGGAATCGTTTCAAGCTCCTCCGCCACGAGAGCATCGGTCTCACGCAGCAGCGAGGCAGCCGAGTAGGCGGGCAGCGCCAGACAGACGGCATCGGCGCTGAGCCTTTCACCTCTCTCCAGAGACAAATTCCACTGCCGCCTGCTTTCATCAAAGCCGAGCCACTCGACCCTCTTCCCGAGCCTGACGCAACCTTCAGGGAGGAGTCCCGCGAGGTGGTCCACAAGTACCTGCATCCCTTCATCGAAGGAGAGGAAAAGGCTATAGCGCGGGCCGCTCGTTCCGTTTGCCTGTGTGGCCGACTGTCGGCGGCGCTGTTTGAGCATGGCCCAGATCAGGCTGCGATGTGCGCGCTCCATCTCCAGAAAGCGCGGCATCGTCGCGCGCAGGCTCAAACGCTCAGGGTCAGCCGTGTAGATGCCGCCGACCATCGGCTGTGCCATCCGCTCAAGCGCCTCTCGCCCAAGCCTGCGCCGCACAAACTCCGCCAGGCTTTCATCGTCAAGCTCTCGCTCGCGGCGGCGCGGCAGGATGAGGTCCAAAGCCATGCGCGCCTTGCCGGTCCAGCTAAAAATTCCCGTCGTGACAAAAGGCCAGAGACGCGTCGGCGCAAGCAGTTGAAACCCTTCCGGGACCGGATGCAAACGCCCGCCGCCGACGATAAAGCTCCTGCGATGCTCTGTGTTAGTTTCTATCAGCCGCGTAGCTAGTCCTGTGCGCTGCACAAGCGCCAGCGCTTCGGGTTTTTCAGAGATGAAGGAATCAGGCCCGGCTTCGAGCAGAAAGCCATCACGCTTGATGCTGCGCACGACGCCGCCCAACTCTGGTCCAGCTTCCAGAAGCAGGATTTCAAGCGAGAGTTTTTCATCTCTGCTTTTCTCGAAGAGATGATGCGCCGCCGCCAGCCCGCTCGTGCCGCCGCCGACAATGACTACTCTCCTCAAAGCTCTCTCCAGATTCTCCCGCATCTGGCGGTCTTGCCCCCAAATCAATGCGACAGTTCGCCGCTCTCAAAAGGATTACTCGCGCGCCCTGGTCTCAGAGCCTGAAGCTGGCAAGGGCGGCCCGATGACTGCTTTGGGACAACAGTCCGGCTGGCAGACATCTAAGCGCGGGCCGAAGATGCCCAGAGAGCGACGGGCCGCGCCCTCCGTCATGCGCTCAAGAATCAGCTCGCGTATCATGCTGATGAAAAGAGGATGCGTCCCGACCGTCTCCGCTCGCAGCATGTTCAGGCCCAACTCTTGAGAGCGCGCGCGAGCCTCCGTGTCCAGGTCGTAAAGAACCTCCATGTGGTCTGAGATAAAGCCGACCGGAGCAACCACGACATCCGTCTCTCCGGCCTCTTTCAGCTCGCGCAGATAAGCGCAGATGTCAGGCTCAAGCCAGGGCTGGCCCTTTGGTCCACTGCGACTCTGAAAGACCAGCCGCCAGCGCGTGTGGTCCAGACCCTCTGCGACGAGTCGGCAGGTCTCCAGAAGCTGGGCCTCGTAATCACAACTGGCGGCCATCGCCAGAGGAATGCTGTGTGCTGTAAAAGCGAGCTGTGCGCGCCCTCGCCGCGCGGCTGGAATCCGGTCCAGCGCAGCCCGTATGTTTTCGATGTTCGGCTCGATGAATCCGGGGTGGTTATAGAAGGCCCGCAGCTTATCCACACGCGGCGCACGTGGACCAACCAAAGCCTGCGCTCTCTCTATGTCTTCGCGGTATTGTCGGCAGCCTGAATAAGAGCTGTAGGCCGAAGTAAAGAACGCGAGCGCGTGCTTGATACCGTCATCCGCCATCTGCCGCAGGGTATCAGCCAGGAGCGGATGCCAGTTGCGATTGCCCCAGTAGATGGGAAGCACTGGTCCATTCTTCGACAGCTCCTTTTCGAGCGCGGCGATCAATGCGCGGTTCTGCGCATTGATCGGGCTGACGCCGCCGAAAAGCTCGTAATGACGGGCCACCTCCAGCATTCTCTCTCGCGGCACGTTTCTCCCGCGCAGGACGTTTTCGAGAAAGGGCATGACCTCGTCCAGAGCCTCAGGGCCGCCGAAGGAGACCACTAAAATCGCATCATAAGATTGATTCATCTTGCTTCACGGGCTGATTCAAAAGCTTCCGCTTTGAAACCCTCTTCGCTTCGACTCTCGCTCCTTCACCCAGATTTACCTGCGGCTCAATTCATGCACCGCCTCGATCAAAGCGAGTACATTTTCAACCGGAGTCTGAGGCAGGATGCCATGACCCAGGTTGAAGATGTGGCCGGGGCGATTGGCCGCGCGTTCGAGTATACGCCGCGCCTGTGCGCGTATCTGTTCGGGCGTGGAGAAGAGCGCGACCGGGTCGAAGTTGCCCATCACTGCCACCTCGCCCAGACGCTGCCATGACTGGTCCAGCTCGACGCGCCAATCCAGGCCGATAACGTCGCCGCCCGCTTCGCGCATCAGCTCAAGAAGCGTGGCCGTGCCCGTCCCGAAGTGTATGACGGGCGTCCCGGATTTTACGCCCGCGATGACGCTGCGCGTGTGCGGTAGGACAAATTGGCGATAGTCGTCAGGACTCAAACAGCCGACCCACGAATCGAAAAGCTGTACGGCCTGCGCGCCAGCTTCGATCTGCGCGTTGAGATATTGGACCAGCGCGCGAGAGATGAGCGCCATCATCTCGTGCCAGGCTCCGGCATCCTTGTACATCAAGGTCTTGGTGTGGACGTAATTCTTCGAGCCGCCGCCTTCTATGATGTAGGAGGCGAGCGTGAAGGGCGCGCCGGAAAAGCCTATCAGTGGGATGCTCGGGCTGAGAGCGCGACGCGCGAGGCGTATGGCCTCGTAGACATAAGAGAGCGATGCGACCGATTCGACCTCGCGCAAGCGCCCGACATCCTCCGGGCTGCGCACGGGATTGTGTATGGCTGGCCCTTCGCCCTTTGTAAATTCCAGGTCCAATCCCATCGGCTCGATAATGAGCAGGATGTCGGCGAAGATGATGGCCGCGTCAACTCCCAGACGCTCAGCCGCGTAGACGGTCACTTCAGAGGCCAGCTCGGGCGTCTTGCAGAGTTCGAGAAAGGTCGTGCGCGCGCGGACCTCCCTGTATTCGCGCATGTATCTTCCGGCCTGTCGCATGAGCCAGATGGGCGTAAAAGGCACAGGCTCGCGGCGGCAGGCGCGCATAAAGGGGCTGTTATAGAGAGCGTCGGTCATGCCATGTTCAGGCGTTGCGGTCCGCTCGTCCGCTGCGGTCTTTAAGCTCTGGTCCATTTCTTTTCCGTCAACCCGGATTAACCACTGTTCTAACTTCAACAGACTACAATACGAGACCGCACGAGCGTTAGCCGGGAAGCGTAGTTTGAGGGAAGTCTGGACACATCCGGCTCGACAGCGATAAAGGAAAAGCTATTGAACTGTTGACTCTTTGAATCATTGGACCAATGAAGCAGAGGCTTAATCTCTTCATCTCATCGCCGGCCGCGTTCCAGCGTTTATCGGTTCCCTGAAAACTTTTGCCACGAATCCGTGGGGCGCGGTGTTCTTTAACTGGAGCGACCGAGGATGAAGAGGCTTGTGGAAGCTGCACAGGAGAGGGCCGAGAGGGCGGTAAAGCTCTCTTGGCTCACGAGTTTGGCGGTCGCATCGAGGCTCTCAAAGCGCAATCAAGAATAGAGATGGAGGAATCGAAGAAGATGAAAAACAGAATATTTGGATTGTCGGCTCTGGCCGCGCTCCTGCTGGTGTCGGCCATCACGGCGACGGCGCAGGATTTTCGCAAGACCTATACTCCTGGTCCAGGCGGCACTATCTCGATCCGCAACGTTTCGGGCGACATCAAGATTAGCGGCTATGACGGCGAGGGAATACAGATCACGGCTTACAAAGAGGGCCGCGACCGCGATATGGTGGACGTCGAGGATTTGAGCGGCGGTAGCCGTGTGGATTTGCGCGCACGCTATCAGAAGTGCCTTAATTGCAGCATCAATGCCAGCATCAACTTCGAGATACAGGTCCCGCGCTCGTCCAACTACAATTTTGACAAGATTCAGACGGCCTCCGGCAATGTCTCAGTTGAAAACGCTGCGGGCCGTTTCCATCTCAGCACGGCGAGCGGCGATGTGCTGGTCCAGGATGTCCGAGGCGTCGTCAATGCTTCGACGGCGAGCGGGCAGATGCGCGTCAAGAATGCTTACGGCGCGGTCAAGGCTTCGACGGCAAGCGGCGACGTAGAGGTCGAACTGGCGCGTATAGAAGGGACTGACAACCTGGTCTTTTCCACAGCGAGCGGCGATCTCAACATCAAAGCCCCATCGGACCTGGACGCGCTGGTCGAGATGTCAACGGCGAGCGGCTCGATCAGAACGGATTTCCCGATTGAAGTTAAGCGCAGTGAATACAGCTCCGGCAGCGAGGCTCGTGGCCGTCTGGGTTCGGGCGCGCGCAATCTGCACATCTCTTCGGCCTCCGGCAACGTCAACCTGACGAGGCTTTGATTAGGGCTGGCGTGTGCAGGCATAATGTGGCTGCGCCAAGCAACCTTCAGGCGAGACGCAAATACTTGCCACGAAACTAGCTTACGCGGTGTTTAGAGACTAGAGAGCGGCGACACGGTAATGAGCGGACGAGCAGTCAGAGCCTTGACAGACTCTATGCCTAACGAGATGGAGACCACTTCGCGCACAGCCGCGTCGCCGCTCGGCTTTGACGAAGCCTTTACGCTTCATCATCGCGCGGTCTTCAGGACTGCCAGGGCGCTCGTGCGAGACATCGGTCTCGCTGAAGACGTGACGCAGGAGGTCTTCTTGAGATACTACCGGAACATGGATGCAACACCCGGTGAAGAACTCCTGCGCGCCTGGCTCTTGCGCGTCACGATGAACGTCGCGCGCAACACTCTGCGCGGTCAAACGCGCACGACGGCACGCGAAGATCAGTATGCCAAGAGGGCCGAGCATGAAGGATGGTTTACGCGCGCGCCCGAAGAAGAGTTTGAGCGCAAGACGGAGATTGAGGCGGCGCGCCGAGCTCTCGAAAAGATTAAAGAGCCTATGCGTAGCTGCCTGCTGCTCAAACAGCAGGGCCTCTCTTACAGGGAGATCGCAGAAGCTTTACAAATCAACGAGGTCAACGTGGGCAGCCTGATCGCGCGCGGCAGAAAAGAGTTTGTCAGGGTCTACGGCAAAATCGGAGGCAGCAGATGAGAGAGATGAAAGAAACATGTCTGGATGAGGGAGTCTTACAGAGTTATCTGGACGGTGAGCTTTCTTCAGCAATGATGGAATCCGTCGCGTCGCATCTCAGCCTATGCGAGCCTTGCGCGCGGCTGGCGAGCGAGGCCCAAAGCGAGATGGCTTTCTTCAGCGACGCGCTTGAGCCGGAGCTGGCCCTGCCCGTCCCGACAGCTCTCTTGCGCGCTCGCCTCAACGCGGCGATTGACGAGCTGCAAACAGAGCCGCCGAGCCTTCAGTTGAAACCCGAAACGGGACTGCGCTCATGGCTCGGCTCTCTCGCGGCCTCTTTATCATTAACGCCGCAGCGCGCCGCGGGCTTTGCCAGCATCATCGCGCTCATAGCCCTGGCCGCTATCTTCTGGACCATTTATCATCGAGGGCCAAAACCCGCGCCGGTCAACGAGACAGAGGTCGCTTCCGCTTCACCGAACCCTCAGGCCGCGCCGGAAAAGCCAGGCAATCACGGTTCGACCGTCAAAGGCCCGGAGTCCGTCGCGGCGATTGATAAGCCCGGCGCTGTCATCATTCAACCCATTAACGGCGAGCGGCGGATGATTCCGGTCAGGGGAAACCGTCGGAAGGAAACTCGGCTCGCGAGCAGGAATGCGACTTCTCTCGAAGAGACGCAGCCGCAACTGCTGGCCGAGCTGCCCGGCGAGAAGAATTATCTAAAGACGATTGATTCTCTAAAGTCCGTGGTCGAATCCAGCGGCGTGACGACGCTCAGCCCGACGCTGCGTGCAGAGTATGAGCGCAACCTGGCCGTAGTGGACCAGGCGATTGCCGCCACGCAGCGCCTTGCGCGCCGCCAGCCCAATGATACGAATACGACGCAGTTTCTGTATTCCGCTTACCAGAGCAAGATTGACCTGCTCAGCGCAGTGGCGGACCAGCAATCACAGTTCGTCGCCAGACGGTAAATCATCTCGGATAAAGGAATCCGCTTGGAAGTAATAAAGATGAAAGCGAAATTTTTAATCAAGCTGATGGCCCTCTCGCTCTTGCTGCTGTGCGTGGCAAACGCGCCCGCGCAGAAAGTGAAAGAGAAGGAAAAACCCGTCGAAGTCAGGGTCGAGAAAGAGGCCGAGCAAGACGAGCCGCCGGTTGTGCAGACGATGGCTGTGGACCAGAACGTGGTCATCACGCTCTCGGTCCTCTCCGGCTCGCTGACTGTGCGCGGCTGGGACCAGAAACAGGTCCGCGTTGAAGCTTCGGGCGAAAAGCGTATAGAGCTGCGCCGCAATGATGGCGCTGACGCGAACGCTCCGG
This sequence comes from Pyrinomonadaceae bacterium, assembly GCA_036399835.1. Taxonomy (GTDB): domain Bacteria; phylum Acidobacteriota; class Blastocatellia; order Pyrinomonadales; family Pyrinomonadaceae; genus DASYML01. The sequence continues at coordinate 13,963 of DASWMI010000117.1, forward strand.
CCACGCGTCTACAGGTTCTCTTTTATGAATCCGATGATGAGAGAAGGGCCGAAGAATGCGGCGGCGCGACCGATGTCACGCTGAATGTTCCGCGCGGCGCGACCGTCCAGCTAAAGACGCAGGAGGGCGATATAGATGTCTCGGATGTCGCCGAGGCGCGCGTCAACACCGTGAGCGGCGATCTGGTCTTGCGACATATCTCGCGCTCGGTTGACGCGACGACGGCCAACGGCGATGTCTCTCTGCGCGATTCCAGGGGCGAGATACGCCTGACGACCTTTAGCGGCAGCGTCGAGGCCGCCAACATCAGCGCCAATAACCAGGGCGATTTCCTCTTCGTCAAGGCCGTCAGCGGAGATGTCATCCTGGAGCGCATAGAGCAGGCGCGCGTCGAGGCCGGAAGCATCAGCGGCGAAGTGAGCCTGACTGGACCACTGGCGCGCGGCGGCCACTATGATTTCAAGACCACTTCCGGCGACATCACGCTCAACCTGCCGGAAAACTCATCCTTTAAGCTCGATGCGCAGGTCTTCGATGCGGGCGAGTTTGACAGCAGCTTTCCGCTCAAACTGTCCGGCACTCTTCCCAACGCCGGGCACGACAGGCGCACTATCGTCGTCGGCACATACGGCACGGGCGATGCCAGCATCAACCTTAATTCCTTTAGCGGGACGCTGCGTCTCAGGAAAAATTAAAGGGCGACCCCATGCGCCCGTCGCCAACGATAGAGAGAAGTCCTGGGTCAAATTGGATAGGCTCAGGACTTCAATCTTTTTTTGAGCAACCCGCTCAAGCACGATGCCAGATATTTCCCGACATTTTTTTTGCCACAAAAGCCCTGCGCGTGGTGTTCTCAAAGTGGAAAGCGAATAAGCGGGCCGGAATTCGGGGACGGATGCGAACGGTTAACATTATGGCCTGACGCAGTGTCCTTCAAGCAGCCGGCAATAGAATATCCAGACCGCATCCGGCGCGGTGAAAGTTACAGGTGAACGGGATGAAAAGAGCAGGCATCCTAACATTTATGATGACAGCCATCCTCCTGACGAGCGTCACGGAGACCCTCAGGCAGATTAATTATCTGAGGTCCGCGGCGACGGAATGGTCCAGCTTCTGGAACGGTCTGACGACGGTTGTTTATGCCAGCGAAGATGCTGTGGCCCGACAGGAGCGCGGCGCGGGCGCGCAGACAGAGCAGAATGATTTTCGCTGGCAGGGTCGCATCGCCCAGGGTCGCGCGATTGAAATTAAGGGCGTCAACGGCGAGATCAGGGCCGAAGCGACGAACGGTAACGAGGTCGAGGTGACGGCGAGCAAGCGTGGCCGCCGGAGCGACCCTTCGGAAGTCCGCTTGCAGGTCGTAGAGCACGCTGGAGGCGTGACGATCTGCGCCGTCTATCCGAACGGGGAAGCAGACAAGCCCAACACCTGCGAGCCTGGCGACGGCGGACACATGAGCGTGCGCAATAACGATGTCAAGGTTGATTTCACCATTCGCGTCCCGCAGGGAGTCCGCTTTATAGGCCGCACCGTCAACGGCGAGGTCGCGGCGACGCGCATCGGCAGCGACGTTGAAGCCTACACCGTCAACGGCGGTATCAACGTCTCTGCCTCGGGCATTGCCAGCGCGCGAACCGTCAACGGCTCGATCAATGCCTCGCTCGGCAGGTCCAACTGGACCGGCCCGCTTGAGTTCAAGACCGTCAACGGCAGCATCAACCTTGACCTGCCGACGGATTTGAGCACGGAGTTTGTTGGCGACACGGTCAATGGCGACATCACTTCGGATTTTCCCATGACCGTGCAGGGACGCCTCAGCCGCAGACATCTACAGGGCACCATCGGCAGCGGCGGCGGAGGCCGCGAGCTGGCCGCCAAAACAATCAACGGGAGCATCAAGCTGCGCCGCGCGCAATAAAAAGGCTCCGCCAGTTTTTATCAAGTTTGCAAAAAAGAGCCTGCGCAAAGAATCAATCGCTTTGTTGAATCATCATGACGAATTGCCTGAAGCAATGATTTTGAGAAAGCCTGTCAAAGCCATTTGAGAGAGTTTGAAAGCTAAAGGATAGAGACATGAGCCAAAGAATAGTTAGAATAACGGTTGCCTTTATGATCATCGCGCTGGCCCTCTCGACCGGCGCATCCAGCCAGACGGGCGAGATGCTGCGCGAAGAGTTTCACCAGACTTACCCGCTCTCCGCGCAGGGTCGCGTGAGCCTCGAAAATATCAACGGCGCTGTTCGCATCAATGCCTGGGACCACAACGAGGTTCGCGTGGATGCTGTCAAGAGCGCTTACAGGCGCGACCGTCTGGACGAAGCGAAGATTATCGTGGAGGCTGGCAGCGATGCCGTCCGTATCAGAACAGACTATCCGGAACAGGACCAGAATTTCACCACAGACCGACAGGGCCGCCTGAATAACCCAGCGCAGGTCGAATATACTCTGACCATCCCGCGCCACGCGCGAGTCGAGTCCGTCGAGCTAATTAACGGCGGGCTTGAGATTGAAGGAGTCGCGGGCGATGTCTCTGCCTCTTCGATTAATGGTCCGGTGAGGGCGCGCGGGCTGGTCGGGCAGGCCAAGCTCTCGACCATCAACGGCCCGCTCGAAGCCACCTTTGACCGTCTTGACGAGTCGCATCCCATCACGCTCAATTCCGTTAATGGTCCAGTTACCCTGACCCTTCCCTCTGATACCAACGCGCAGGTTCGCGCCAGCACTGTGCATGGCGGCATCAGCAACGACTTCGGGCTGCCCGTGCGCAAGGGCGAGTATGTCGGCCATGACCTGTCGGGGACGCTGGGCCAGGGCGGCCCACGCATCAAGCTCGGCAATGTCAACGGCTCTATCACGCTGCGCCATGCGCAGGATGGCCGCCCGCTCAGCCGTGCCACCAGCCTGCTCAGCGAGAGGGGCAAGGATAAAGACAGAGAGATGGAGTTAGAGGACAGGGAGCTTGAGCGCGAAGTGCGAAGCGCCGCCTCTGAGGTCCAGAGAGAAGCCCGCCGCGCCGAAAGGGATGCCGCGCGCGCGCGCCTCGATAACGAACGCGAAGCGCTGCGGAACACCGTAGCAATCGAGCGCGAAGCCGCACGCGAGGCGCAGCGCGCGTTGCAAGAATCTAAGGAAGAGATGAAGCGGCAGGCGCGAGAGCAGACGCGCAATTACGGCGGCGGCTCCAATAGCTCGCGTTTTATCGAGCGCGAACAGAAATCTTTTCCCGTCAGCGGCTCGCCGCGCATCACACTTAATACTTTCGATGGACAGATTATCGTTCGCGCCTACGACAAACAGGAAGTCTCTTTCACCGCCGTCAAACGTGCGAGCAGCGAGCAGGCCATGCGCGCCATCAACATGCAGGCGCAGCAGAACGGCTCGAATGTACAGATTACCGCGAGCTTTGATGAAGCTCAGGCTCGCCGCGGCAGTGATGGCGTCAATGCCAACGACGCGAATGTGACGCTCGAAGTCTTCGTCCCGCGTAACGCATCGCTCACGGCTTCGTCCGGCGATGGCCGAATCAGCGTTGAAGGCTTGAGGGGCGAATTGCAGTTGAGGACGGGCGACGGGACGATTGACGTGCGCGACAGCGGCGGTCGCCTCGTTGCCGATACAGGCGACGGGCGCATACATCTGACCAACTTCGACGGCGAAGCCAATGTCCGCACGGGCGACGGCGGCCTCACGCTCGAAGGTCGCTTTACGCAGCTCAACGCCTTGACGGGCGATGGACCAATCATGCTCTCGGTCCCGTCCGACTTGAGCGCGACGGTCGAAACCGACGCGGAAGATGTGGTCAACGAAGGGCTGGCTATTTTGGAAGAACCGGGCAGCGCTGCCGCGGGCCAGAGACGCTGGCGAATAGGGCAGGGCGGCAGTGTCTTCAAGCTGCACACGGGCGATGGCCGCGTCTATCTGCGCCGCGCCAATTAATTCTGGACCACTTAATTCTGGACCAACGCAGGCGCACGATTTGATTCTTGAGATACGGCGCGAGCGCGTGTTCTTTAACAGGATGTCTGACCTGTTCCCGAGAGGTTTTGGAAACAGGGGACTAAAGCCGAGAGCCGGAGGCCGCGAAGGGTCACAGGGCCGAGCCTCTTGACGGCCTCCGACTTTCGGCTTTCATCACGCGATTTTTTGAAACTAGCTCGTAGCTTCGGACGTTAAAAGCTGTACGCTCAAGGCCGGACCGCTTCCTGGCGTTTGCTATCCGGCGGCGAGCAAAGCGTGGCGGCCACACTGAATCAAACAGACAAGCAACAGTCACAGTAGCTCTTTCGTTTCAAATCAAGCATCAGAGTTCGTTAGCAGTTTGTCCGCGCTTCTCGCAAAAGGGGAATCAAAAACCTGTCGGGATTACTACACAAGATGGACCAATCGAAAGGCTTTGCGGCAGGCCGAAGCGGTCGGCGCATAGCTTGCGCTCTGCTGTTGCTCCTGTCGCAGGCGCTTTTATTCTGGACCACGACCACTTCGCAGCATGCTCAAAATATGAGCGGCGCGGGCGGGCAGCAACAGGGGAGCGCGAAGACCTCTTATGCCTCGACGGGCGTTGAAAAGCGTATAGCCCCTCTCGTCAACAGCGAGACGGCTGAAGGCTCTCGCGTGACCATTATCTCCGACGCCCCGCTTAACGATTATCGCGCCTACCAGAACGGCAATCTTTTCTCTGTCCTGATTCCGCGTGCAAGCGTTGTCGCGCAGCAGGAGAGCCTGCGCGGTCGCACGTTCGAGGGGACGAAGGTCGAGCGGCACAGCGATGATCTGGTCATCTCTTTTTATCTGCAAGCGGGCGCACTGGCGCGCGTCAGCCAGAGATTCAACAGGCTCTACCTGACTTTCGCCGCGCCCGCACAGCTTTCTACGAGCGCTGAGCAGCAGGAAAGCTCTGTGGCGCAGGCCGAACGGGTCTCTGCGAGCACAGCTGGCATCAATGCTCTGTCACAGCCGACGCCAACACCGACGCCTTCACCCGCCAGCACAGCCGAAAACGCAGCCGCATCAACGCCAGCTCCCGCTTCATCAACATCCATCAAAACTTCCGGGGGGCGGACGCTGGTCCTTCCGCCGGAAAAGGCTGGTCCAGTTCGCATCGCTCGTTTCGAGAAGCCGCCCGTCATTGACGGCAAGCTCGATGATGAAGTCTGGAAGCAGGCCACTGTCTTCAAAGATTTTTACCAGTTTAAGCCGGGTGATAATATCGCGCCCTCTCAGCCGACCGAAGCCTTCATAGGTTACGATGCGCGCACTCTCTACATAGCATTTCTCGCGCACGACGAGCCGGGCAAGGTGCGCGCCACCGTGCCCAAGCGCGATTCGATTTTTGACGACGACTTTATAGGCGTCTTCCTCGATACCTTCAACGATAAGCGCAAAGCCTATGAGCTGCTCTTTAACCCGCTCGGCGTCCAGGCCGATGCCATCTACACGGAGAATAGCGGCGAGGATTTTAGCGTTGACATCGTGATGGAATCCAAAGGCACTGTGACTCAAGACGGCTACATCGTAGAGGTCGCCATCCCCTTCAAGTCTCTGCGCTACGAGGCTGGCAAGGGCAAGCTCTGGGGCATACACCTGCTGCGGACCATCAAGCGTCTGAACAACGAGCAGGATTCATGGATGCCTATCAGTCGAGATGTTTCTGGAACGCTGGTCCAGGCCGGGCACATCACAGGGCTGGAAGGCGTCTCGACCGAGCGCACGCTGGAGTTGATTCCGAGCCTGACACTCTCCGAAACGGGCAAGCGCATGCGCGCCGTCCCGCCGTCTCCCTTTCCCAACTCGGCGCGGGTCATTGACACTGGCCGCTTCGTCAACAAGCCTTTCGATTTCGATTTCGGGCTGACGGCCAAATACACGCTAACGCCGACGGTGATTCTGGATTTCGCTTACAACCCGGACTTTGCGCAGGTCGAAGCGGACCAGACCGTTATCACGGCCAATCAACGCTTCCCCATCTTCTTTGAAGAGAAGCGACCCTTCTTCCTCGAAGGCAAGGATATTTTCGATACCCGGAATACCATCGTTCACACACGAGCCATCATTGACCCTGACTACGCCGCTAAGCTGACTGGCAAACGCGGGCGCAATACCTTTGGCCTCCTCCTCGCTTCCGATAACGCGCCCGGCAACTTCTCCGAGGAAGAGCGCGAAATCCTCAGGCGAAATCCCGCGGAGCTAAGCCAGGACGAGCTGGCCGACCAAGCACGCATCGCACGTTTTGTAGACAAGAATGCTTACATCGGCATCCTGCGTTTCAAGCGAGATGTCGGCGCGGAATCCAGCCTCGGCATGTTTGCCACCAGCTATAACTTTATCGAGCAGCACAACCAACTGGTCGGCTTCGATGGGCGCTTCAAGCTCAACCCGCAGACCGTCACCAGCTTTGAAGTCATCGGCACGACATCTCGCAACTTTTTCCGCGATGCCAATCTGGACCAGAACCTTTATCGCACGGGCAACGGCTTTGCTTATTCCTATCGCTACGAGGTCAACAAGCGACACTACGGCTGGAACTACGACGCGCGTGGTCGCACGCAGGATTATCGCGCCGACGTGGGCTTTACGAACCGCGTCAACACCAATCGCCACGGCCTCTTTATGTACTACGACTCCGAGCCGAAACCTAAGGCGACGCTCATCTCCTGGGGCATCAATAGCAATCCTTACATCAACTTTGACTGGCAGGGCCGCTCGCAAAATGCCGGGCAGGGAGTCAGCCTGAGCCTGCGTTTTAAGCATCAGACTTATGCCGAGTTTGGAGTCAACAGGGATTACGAGCGCCTCCTTGAAGAAGAGTTTGGACCAAAGCGCACGGCCAACCGGCAGGGCGCATTCTTCGGTCCCAGCTCCGAGCGCTCGAACTGGCAGACGGGCGGTTATATCTATAGCGAAACGACGCTCAGCAAGCAGTATTCAGGCTCCATTTTCATCCGCCAGAATCGCGGCGTCTTCGATTTCGATTTCGGCGCTGGACCAAATTTCCCGCGCGTTAGCCCCGCTGCACTTCTCGCGGCAGAGGCCGAGCGGCAGGGCCTCTGCGACGTAGAGCCTGCTGTCTGCAACGCCCCGCTCGATCCCGGTCCGGCCAACAGTTTTAACCTTGAGCTGGGATTCAATTACCAGCCGACCAACGCGCTGCGCGCCACCTTCAATTACACAAAGGCCAGGCTCACCAGGCAGGATAACGGGCTGCTCGTCTTCGACGACAACATCTATGTGCTGCGCACCACGTACCAGTTCACACGCTTTATGTTCGCGCGTGCGCGCCTTGATTATGAAACCCTTTCGGCCAACGTGCGCGGGCAGTTTCTCTTCGGCTGGACGCCCAATCCGGGGACGGCCTTTTATATCGGCTATAACGACGACCTCAATCGCAACGGCTTCAACCCGTTCAATGGTAATCTGGAACCCGGCCTCAGACGCAATGGTCGCACGTTCTTTATCAAGCTCTCTTACCTGTACCGGCGCAGCTTTGAATAGCCGGAAGATTTCTCCTGCAACAAGCGCCGCAGCCGCAGCGACGCGAGGCCGCCTGTTCGTGGAATCATAAAAGGAAAAGGTCCGTAGTTGATGAAAGTTATCAGAGTTGTCTTGCGCTGTGCCATTATTCTCCTGTCCGTCTCTGCTCTAGCGAAGGCGCAACCCGCGCCCGCGCCTTCGCCAACACCTACACCCGCGACGGCGACAAAGACTGCGGCGGCGGAAGTCAAAGTGGATGCTATCGGCAAGTCTGCCATCCTGCTGCCGCCGGAGAAGACCAGCCCGCTGCGCCTCGTTCGTTTTGAGAAGCCGCCCGTCATTGACGGCAGGCTCGATGATGAAGCCTGGAAACAGGCCCCGTTGCTGAAAGACTTTTACCAGATTAACCCCGGCGACAATATCTCTCCGTCCAGGCGTACAGAAGTCTGGATCGGTTACGATTCGAGGTTTCTTTACCTGGCCGTTCATGCCTATGACGAGCCGGACAAAGTGCGCGCCACCGTCGCCAAGCGCGATAACGTTTTCGGCGAAGACAACGTGCGATTTTTTCTGGACACCTTTAACGATCAACGCAAGGCTTACGTGCTAGGCTTTAACCCGCTCGGCGTACAGCAGGACGGGATTCTGACCGAAGGCTCTGGGACGGATTTCAGCGTTGACATCGTGATGGAATCCAAAGGCATGATGACCGAGGACGGCTGGAACGTGGAGGTCGCCATCCCCTTCAAGTCTCTGCGCTACGAGGCTGGCAAGGGCAAGCTCTGGGGCTTTCATGTCTGGCGCAACATAGATCGTTTTAATGACGAGATAGATTCATGGATGCCCATCTCGCGCGACAAGACCGGAACGATGAGCCAGGCGGGGCACATCACGGGGCTGGAAGGCGTCTCGACCGAGCGCACGCTGGAAGTGATTCCGAGCCTGACGCTTTCCGAGACTGGTAAACGTTTCCGCTCCGCACCTCCGTCCTCGCAGCCTGACATAGCTCGGGCGCAGGACACTGGACGCCTCGTCAATCAGCCCATCGAATTTGACCCGGGGCTGACTTTGAAATACGGCATCACGCCGACCATCACTTTCGACCTCGCGCTCAACCCGGACTTTGCGCAGGTCGAAGCGGACCAGACCGTTGTCACGGCCAACCAGCGTTTCCCCATCTTCTTTACGGAAAAGCGACCCTTCTTTCTTGAAGGCATAGATATTTTTCAGACGCCCCTTCAAGCCGTACACACGCGCGCCATCGTTGACCCTGACGTGGCCGTCAAGCTCTCCGGCAAGTACGGTCGCAATACCTTCGGGCTGCTCCTGGCTTCCGACAACGCGCCCGGCAACTACAGCGAAGAGGAACGCACGGACCCGGACCTCAGCCTGGACCAGCGTCTACGCATCGAGAGATTTCTGGATAAGAACGCTTACATCGGCGTGCTGCGACTCAAGCGAGATGTCGGCAAGGAATCCAGCCTCGGGATGATCGCCACGACCTACAACTTTATTGACAGGCATAATCATCTACTCGGCATTGACGGTCGCTTCAAGGTCAATCCTGTGACCTTCTTTACCTTCCAGGCGCTTGGCACGACGACCAGCCGTCTCTTCATCAACACGGAGGGCGGACCTGACGAGCGCGCCAAGTCCAACGGCTTCGGCTATTACTGGATGTATGAAAACAGCGGTCGCCACTTCGGCTACACGCTGACGGGGCAGGGACGCACGCAGGATTATCGCGCCGACGTGGGCTTTACCCGCCGCCGCAACACCAACTTTCAAGACATCTTCGTCCGCTATAATTCCGAGCCGAACCCGAAAGCCAGGCTTATCTCTTGGACCGTCTTTAACTCTTTGCGCGGCAATTACGACTGGCAGGGGAGATTACAGAACTGGGAAGACGAGGCCCAGCTACAGTTAAACCTGATACGGACCAGCTACATGGGCTTTGGCTTTGTCGGAGGCTACGAGCGGCTCTTTGAAAGCGAGTTTGGCAGCACCTTCTTCGGCGGCAGACCGGAACGCTCGACCTACCAGGCCAGCCCCTATTTCTATGCGGGCACGACCCCCAGCAAAAAATATTCGGCGAACGTCTTTATCCTCCACACGACAAACGCTTTTGACCTTGATTTCGGCGCTGGACCAAAATTCCCGCGCGTCAGCCCCGCCGCGCTCAGCGCCGCAGAGGCCGAGCAGGGGGGACTCTGCGATGTTGAGGATGCGCCAGCCGTCTGCAATGCCTTGCAGGACCCGGGCAGGGGCGGCCAGTGGGATATTGAATTCGGTATCACTTATAAACCGACCAATGCTCTAAGCACTTCGCTCTCTTTCACCAAGATTAATCTCAACCGTTATGACACGGGGCGTATGGCTTTCGATGATAATATCTACGTCTTTCGCTCGACCTATCAATTTACACGCTTCCTCTTTGCGCGTGCGCGCGTGGACTACGATACGCTGCAAGCCAACGTCCGCGGTCAATTTCTGCTCGGCTGGACGCCCAACCCCGGCACAGCCTTTTATGCCGGATACAACGACGACCTCAACTTCAACGGCTATGGACCATTCACAGGACGTTTAGAGCCGGGCCTGCGCCGCAACGGTCGCACCTTCTTCATCAAGATGGCTTATCTCTTCCGCCGCAGCTTCTGACATCAATCTCTCTCTCTGACGGGAAGAGAACGAAAAGCTCTCTCGGAGTTTGATAAAGCTCTCTCGGAGTCTGCTTCAAGTTTTACTCCCTCGGCGCTCTTCCTTATAATGCACGTCTAAGCTGTGCTTGCGTCTCAAGTTCAAATTTTTAGATTAGTTTTCATGATTCCTGCGGCAGCGGAAATCGGATTTGCCGTCCGTCTGTCATACTCATCAAGATACATGCGAAGGCCACGTCTACTGTTTCTGCTGATTGCTCTGGCCCTGACGGGCGCAGCCTGCAAGAGCGGTTATCCCTCTTCGGCCAAGCAGAATCCCGCGGGTGAGGGAGCAAAGGCCGCCAAGGAGGTCAGGACGGCGCGCGTGGTCGAGATACCTGTCGGTCAGAGCGTCACGGTTTCGGGCACGCTCGCGGCGCAGGACCAGGCGACCGTCAGCGTCAAAGTTCCCGGCAGGCTCAGCGTCGTCGCGGTTGATCTGGGTAGCGTCGTGCGTCGCGGGCAGGTCATCGCGCAGGTCGAGCCGCAGGATTACAAGCTTCGCTTACAACAGGCAGAGGCCGCTCTGGCACAGGCGCGCGCACGCCTCGGCCTCTCGCCCGAAGGCACGGACGACCGCGTAGACCCTGAACAGACAGCGACCGTGAGGCAGGCACGCGCCCAGCTCGAAGAAGCAAAGGCGAGCCGCGAGCGTTCCGCCAAGCTGGTTGAGCAGGGCGTCATTGCGCGTGCGGAGTTTGAGAAGGAGGACGCTGCCTACAAGGTTGCGCTCGGTCGTTATCAGGATGCGATTGAGGAGGTGCGCAATCGTCAGGCCGTGCTCGCACAGCGACGCTCGGAAGTGGCCCTCGCCCGGCAGCAGCTCACAGACACGGCCATCGCCGTTCCCTTTGACGGCATCGTACAGGAAAAACGAGCGAGCATCGGCGAATACCTCGCAGCGGGCGCGCCCGTCGTCACGATTGTTCGCGTCAACCCTCTGCGGTTTCGCGCAGAAGTGCCGGAGCGCGACGCGCAGAGCGTCCGCACCGGACAGCAGATGCGTATCACAGTCGAAGGCGACCCCAATCTTTATCTGGGTCGCATCATGCGTCTCAGCCCGACGATTACCGAGCAGAACCGTATGCTTATCGTCGAAGCTGAGGTCGCCAACAACGGTCGCCTGCGTCCAGGCTCATTCGCCCGCGCCGACATCGTGACCAGCGACGCGAGCATGGCCGTGACGGTCCCGACACGCGCCATCACAACCTTTGCCGGCATCGAAAAGGTGATTGTGGTCCAGAACAACAAGGCGCTGGAAAAACCCGTCACGACGGGCCGCCGCGCCTCCGACTGGACCGAGATTGTCTCGGGCATCAACGTCGGTGACACAGTCGTCGTAGACCCCGGCAACCTCCAATCAGGACAGCCCGTGACGGTCGTAGAATAAAGTGCTAAGTGCTGAGAAAAAGGCTTTATAAGATACTCAGCACTTGTCCCTTGTTTTTATATGCAAAAGCTTGCGGAAATATGTATTAAGCGGCCAGTCTTTGCGACGATGATTATCCTCGCGTTGGTGGTCGTCGGCTCGGCCAGTTATTTCAAGCTCGGCGTAGACCGCTTCCCATCCGTTGACCTCCCGACCGTGAGCATACGCACGACCCTGCCCGGCGCTTCACCCGAAGAGGTTGAATCTGAAATCTCACAGCCGATTGAAGAGGCCGTCAATACCGTTGACGGCATAGACCAGTTGCGCTCTGTCAACGGGCAGGGCATGTCCTTCGTCATCGTCACCTTTAACCTGGACCGCGATATAGATTCCGCCGCGCAGGATGTACGCGACCGCGTTAGTACGGTGATACGGAATCTGCCGCCGGATACGCTCCCGCCTGTGGTCCAGAAATTCGATAACGACAGCTCGCCCGTCATGACCATCGCGCTTTCTGCGGACCGCTCTCTACGAGAGCTGACGGAGCTGGGCGAAAGTGTGGTGCGCGTACAGCTTGAGCGCGCGGGCGGTGTGGGCCAAGTCAATGTCGTCGGCGGTCTGGAACGCGCCATCAACGTCTGGGTTGACGCAGAGAGGTTGGACGCCTACCGCATCCCGATTACGCAGGTCCGGCAGGCTTTGCAAAGACAGAACTCGGATGTGCCGGGCGGCAACGTGGACGCGGGCAAACGCGAGCTGACCCTGCGCACGCTGGGCCGTTACCTGGACCCGCGCAGCTTTAATGAACTGGTCGTCGCGAACATCAACGGCTCGCCCGTGCGCCTCAGCGACCTGGGCCATGTAGAGGACGGGACAAAGGAGCAACGCTCGCTGGCGCGTCTGAACGGCGTCCCGACCGTGACGCTTGAGATACGCAGGCAGAGCGGCGCGAATACCATCGCCGTCATCAATAACGTCAAGAAAGAGCTGGCGCGCGTCTCAGGACAACTGCCTGCGGATGTCAGGCTTGAGATTATCCGCGACCAATCGCGCTACATAGAGGCCGCGCAGCACGAGATCAGCATACACTTAATTCTGGGGAGTATCCTGGCCTGCCTGGTCGTGCTGGCCTTTATGCGCTCCTGGCGCTCGACGATTATCGCAGGCGTGGCTATCCCGGCTTCCGTCATCTCGACTTTTACCATGATGCGGGCGCTGGATTTCACGCTCAACAGCGTCACTATGCTGGCCCTTGTGCTGATGGTCGGCGTAGTCATAGACGACGCGATTGTGGTCCTCGAAAATATTTTCCGTTTTGTCGAAGAGAAGCGCATGGGGGCAATGCAGGCCGCGCGCGAGGCGACAGCCGATATTGGCCTCGCGGTGATGGCGACGACGCTCTCGTTGGTCGTCATCTTTCTGCCCGTCTCGTTTATGTCTTCGATTTCGGGCCGCTTCCTCTACCAGTTCGGCATCACTGCGGCGGTCGCCATCATGGTCTCGCTCCTCGTCTCCTTTACGCTGACGCCGATGATGAGCGCGCGCCTGCTGCGCACTGAGGATGCAGGCAAGGGCGGGCACGGCGTGCATGAAAACGCTGAGCAAGCGGCGTCGCGCAAGGGCTTTTATGGCTGGCTCGACCGCTGGTATACACGCTCGCTCGCCTTTGCCATGCACCATCGCTTGGCGGTCGCGGTCCTCGCGCTCGCCGTCATGGCTTCGAGCATCCCGCTCTATAACATTGTCAAGCAGGAATACATTCCGACGGATGTTGACGAGGCGGAATTTGATGTCGGCGTCAATGGACCAGAAGGAACGAGCCTCGCTTCGATGAACGAGACGATGCACGCTATCGAAGAAGAGATACGCCAGACGCCAGGCGTCAGGCTCGTGCTGGCAACCGCTGGCGGCTCTTTTCTCGGCGGCGTTAACCAGGGCGGCGCTTACGTCCGTATAGCTCCGCACGAGGAGCGCACCTTCTCGCTCTCGCGTCTCTGGAAAGAGACCTGGCGCGGTCATCCTCTGGATGCTTTTCGCAACAACTACACGCAGCGCGACGTGATGCAGGAAGTTCGCAAGCGCCTGCGCAAGTATGCGCCGATGCGGACCAGCGTGCGTAATGCGCCTTCATTCAACATCGGCGGCGGCAATGCCGATATTGATTTCGTTCTGCGCGGGCCTGATCTGCTCACGCTCTCGAAATACACGGAAGAGCTGCGCGAAAGGGCTTTGAAGCTCGGCGGGATCGTGGACGCGGACACTACTCTCAAGCTGGATAAGCCCGAGCTGCGCGTACACATAGACCGCGAGCGCGCGGCTGACCTCGGCGTTGATAGCTCAGACATCGCCACGGGCTTACGCCTGATGGTCGGCGGCGACGACCGCGTCTCGCGTTTCCGCGATGAATCCGTTGATGAAGATTACGACGTACAGCTTCGCTTGATGGATAAAGACCGCAGGGATGCCGCCACCATCTCGCGGCTCTTTGTGCCGTCTTCGCGTGGCGGGATGGTCAACCTGCAAAACCTCGTCACGCTCAAGGAAGAGAAAAGCCCTTCGCGCATTGACCGGCTGGACCGGCAGCGGCAGGTCTCTTTGCGCGCGGCGGTCGCGCCCGGTTACGCGCTCGCCGACCGCCTTGAAGCACTGCGCGGCGCGGTCGCAGAGATGAATCTGCCTCCGGCTTATACGACGGCCATCTCTGGCCGAGGCCGCGAGCTGGATAAGACCTTTACGGAATTTATCTGGGCCTTTCTGCTCTCGATTGCCTTTATGTACATGATTCTCGCCTCGCAGTTTGAGAGCGTGGTCCACCCCATCACGATTCTCTTGAGCCTCCCGCTGGCCGTGCCTTTCGCGCTCTTCTCTTTATGGGCGACGGGCGATACGCTCAATCTCTATTCGGCGCTCGGCGTGCTGGTCCTCTTCGGCGTCGTCAAAAAGAATTCCATCCTCCAGATTGACCACATGAACAACCTGCGCGCCAAGGGCTGGGAGCGATATGACGCGATCATGCAGGCCAACCGCGACCGCCTGCGTCCGATTTTGATGACGACGCTCGCGCTCGTCGCGGGGATGCTCCCGCTCGCCGTCGGCACTGGTCCAGGCGCGGAAGAGCGCCGCTCCATCGCCGTCGTCGTCATCGGCGGGCAGACCCTCTCGCTGCTCCTCACGCTGATTGCCACGCCAGTCGCCTATTCAATCTTCGACGACCTGGCGGCCACGGCCTGGGGCCGCGCCTTCGCCAGACGCTCCGCCGTCTTCTTCAACTTTATCAAGGGCGGCTTTCGCACAGCCTTTGCGCGGCGCAAACCCGCAGGTGAGGATGAGAGCGCGGCTGTCGAGAACGAAGGCTTGAAGGAAGCTGGCGAAAGGGAAGTCGGCGTGGGAGATTAAAAGCAGAGGGGCAGGACTGGTCCAGTCCTGCCCGCATCAGCCGGAGTTGATAACCTCGGCCCCGCTCCTTACTGAAAGACGCTCTCCACCGGAATAATCGTCACGTTTTCGGGCTTAACTTTTATCGTGTAAGCCTCTATCAACTTGTCCTCGTCGGTAATCTCTTTCGGCTTGGGCGAGTTGTAGGTAATGGGAGAGGGCCTGTTGCTGCTGATGGCATCGCGCAGGGCTTCGGCATCTTTGGTGATGATAGCGATACGCATCGAGTCGGATTTGAGCTGCTGGCGGATAACGCGGTTGACATCTTCGAGCGTGAGCTTTGCCAGTTGCTCGCGCATGTAGTTGTTGAAATCTGGGATGCCGTAATAACGGCTGTCGAGCGCGTAGCCGAGCTGCGCGTTCTGCGTCTGCGTCAGGACGTTGACGTATTTCGAGAGGAATTCGCGCGTCGCCTCGAAAGTTTCCTGAGACATCCCTTCGCGCACGAGCTTGTCATATTCGTAGAGCGCGGCGCGCAGAGTGAAGTGGCCGTTTTTGGGTTCGACCGGGCGAATCCAGATTTGAAAAATCTGCTGCTGCCGCCCAAGGTTGGGGTCAGGCTCGAACTGAAACATGCCGCGCGGGAAATATTCTATGTAGGCGTAGTCGCCGTAATTGAGACCGCGCAGCTCGCGCAGCCGACCGTAGAGATAACTGTTCGACGAGCGATGCTGGCCGAAGTAGGAGGCGACGAGGGCGAGCGCGGGCCAGTCCTTGCTGGCGCGCGTGACCTTGATGGGAAAGCCGAGCGAGATGGCGGTCGAGCGCGTCTCGCGTTTGATAATCTCGATCTTCGTGCCGCTCTCAAGCTGCGGCGTGGAAAATTTGGTCCTATTGGCTTTGCCTTTCGGCAGGCGCGCGAAATCCTTTTCCACTCTTTGGGCGAACTCCGAAGGATAGCCGCCCGCCAGACCCAGAAGCATGTTGGCCTGCGTGAAATTCTGTCGATAAAAGCCGCGCACGTCTTCGAGCGTCATGGCTTCGAGCGCGCTCACGCGGCCCCTGTTCTGATGGCCGTAGGGCTGCCCTTCGTAGATCATCTGATAAAGGACCTCCTTGCCAAGCTCTTCATCATTGCCGCCGCGTAGAGAGACTTTGAGATAGTTGATCGCATCTGCCTTGAGCCGCTTGAAATCGTCTTCACGAAAGCCCGGGTCGAGCAGCATCTGGCTGATGAGCGAGTAGTATTTTTCAAGATTGTCTATGTGCGTCGTCCCGCTGAAGACAATCATCTCCTTGTCAACCTGCCAGTTGAGCGGAGATGAAAGGCCCATCGGATATGTCGCTTCGACAATCTTGTCGTAGGGCATCGCGCGCGAGCCGCCTTCTGCGAGCATGGCCGCCGTCAGCGAGGCGAGGCCCTCTCTGCCTTTCGGGTCTGAGGCAGAGCCTGTCATAAAGAGTAGGCGAAAGGTAACGAGCGGCGACCTGTTAGGCTGAAGCACGCTGGAAGTTGAATTGTTCATCGCTTTGTTTGACGGCTTCCCG
>DASWMI010000118.1:0-60161 GCA_036399835.1 Pyrinomonadaceae bacterium
CTTCGTCCTTGAGAAAGACTGTCAGAATCTCGACGCTCCTCAGCGTCTGGTCCGTTTCGTTGACCAGTTCTAAGAGAACCTTTGCGCCCGCGTCTATAAACCTGACGCTAAAGGTCTCCTTTGCTTTGCTGCTGATAGTCATAATCGTTTCATCGCCGGACTATTCATCCTGGTCCGGCGTCTCGCCATCATTATCTTCAGAGTCCTTCTGAGTGATAGTAAAAGGCACAAGCCCTCTTTTAACTTCTTCAAGGGCGATGCTTGTATTCCTGCGCCGGCGCACGTCAACTTCTATGCGTGGCACTGAGCCGCGCAGGAGCTGCTTGCTTCTCATCGCCGCGATGATGATGAGCCGAAACTTTGAATCAATTCCAGGCCATTCCTCTTCGTTCGAGATGTGGCTAAAGCCGTTATGTGTAGATTGGTCTGTGACAGTCATTAGATACTCCGATTCTCGGGTATGAGTCTGTGTCTTCAAAAAAAAGGCTTGCCAACTAATCTTCCACAATCGCGAAGACACTTTGCGCGAGCGATGGCAATGTGGTTTTATCTTAGACCTCAGAGAGCTTTCCCACAAGCTGCCTGCGAGACTTTTATGCCAGACTATAATAGGCCAGGTAGGCGAGGATGTCTGTGCGTTAGACCACATATATGATATGATTTCGGTGTAAGTTCATTCACAGTCAGGTTTGCTTAATAAAGATTCCCCTTCCGGCATCAAGTTAAAGCCGCTGCCCCCTCGCGCCAACAAATCTTTTTAAGTTGTCGGAAAGCATGGAGACCCACTCATGCCCGTCCCGGTCAGACCCCCTGAGCCGATGGAGAATCTGCTGCTCGCGGCGCTCCCGCAAGAAGAGCGGGAGCGTATCGTGCCGCACCTGGAGCAGGTCTCCTTTTCTCTGGGCCAGGTTGTCTATGAATCCGGTGGCCGCCTGGATTATGTCTATTTCCCGGCGGGTGCTATCGTCTCCCTGCTTTACACGATGGAAAACGGCGCGTCAGCCGAGATGGGACTGGCGGGTAATGAAGGCGTCGTCGGGATAGCCCTCTTTATGGGAGGCGGGACGATGCCCAACCGCGCCATCGTGCAGGGGGCGGGAAAGGCCTTTAGGATGAAGGCGCGTGTGCTTCAGGAAGAGTTTGCGCGCGGTGGTCGGTTTCAGCAGTTGCTCTTGCGCTATACGCAGGCGCTCATCACACAGATTTCACAGACAGCCGTCTGCAATCGCTTACACACCGTCGAACAGCAACTCTGTCGCTGGCTTCTGCTCAGCCATGACCGCGTTAGGGCGGACGATATAATCATGACGCAAGAACTAATCGCAGATATGTTGGGCGTCCGCCGCGAAGGTGTGACGGTGGCCGCGGGCCGATTGCAGGATATGGGAGCGATCAGCTACGTTCGCGGCCACATCAAGATTCTCGACCGAAGAAAGCTGGAGGCGACTGTCTGCGAGTGTTATCGTGTGGTCAAAGACGAGTTTGATCGCTTGCTCGGATAAAAGCCGCTTGCGGTTGAGGGGCTTTGTGACCGATGATGAGACTCAAGCTTGAGACGAGCGTTTGAGAGATAGGCTGTCGAAAGTTGAACGAAGAGTCAGATTAAGAGAGAAAGCAGGGCCAACCATGAGCGACGAAGAGGTGCAACCCGTAGCGCCAAGGAAAACCCCTTTGATACGGCGCTTTATCATTTACGCCGTCGTGCTGCTTTTTGTCTTCCTGCTGGGCTTTGTCCCGATGTGGCTCAAGGCTCGTGAGAGCAGCGCAAAACTCGCCAAAGCCGAGCAGCAACTGGTTCTTGCCAGGGTGCAGAATAATCTTTCAGCGGCGGTCATAGACGCGCGGCGCGGCGATTACGAGCCTTCACGACAGGCTACCAGCCAGTTCTTTACCTCTCTGCGCGAAGAGATTGATAAGGGGGAGGCTTCGGCCTTCACGCAGGCCCAGAAAACAGGTGTCCAGACGTTGTTTGCAGGGCGCGACGAGATTATCACTTTGCTGGCCCGCGGCGACCCCGCCGCCGCAGACCGTCTCTCCGATCTGTATGTCTCATATCGTAAGTTTATGATTGGCTAAGGAGTCTGACAACCATCGCGCTCGCGAGCGCATCAAAGCAGGCAGTTAATCCTTCTCTTGCTCATTAGACGGTGATGCGTCCCATGCCTCTTCTTTGGCGGCGGCGTTCTGGATGGTTCGAGAGTAGGCTGTTCTAAATTTGCAGAAGCCGCTCCATCAAGAGCACCCGAACCCGAAGCCTTCGCTGCTACCGTTCACATCGAAGCCACTTTTATTCGCAGCTTCTCTTTACACTCCAATAAAGGGAGAGGTACACAACTATGTCTATGAAACTTTACGTCGGTAATCTCTCGTTCCAGACTTCGAGCGAAAATCTACAGCAGCTCTTCGCCGAGGCCGGGACGGTCGAGTCAGCTTCAGTCGTTGAAGACCGCGACACTGGCCGCTCGCGCGGCTTCGGCTTTGTCGAAATGTCTTCCAAGGAAGAGGGCGCGGCAGCCATCGCGCAATTTGACGGCAAGGAAGTCGATGGCCGCAGCCTCAAGGTCAACGAGGCCAAGCCCCGCGAAAACCGCAATGGCGGTGGCGGAAACAGCAATTACAGACGCTAATCTTGGAGCTTCGCCGGTCATCCCCTGAGGGATAGGCCGGCGACCCCACGGAGCCGAAAGCGCCCTGGCAAGACAACTATTTTGCCGGGCGCTTTTGGCTTCTACATCAAGCGTGCGAGCGGCTTATGTGTGACAACGCACGGACGGACGCTTTTTCAGTTGGTAATCTAGCTGTGCTTTGGGTGGTTTAGCGCTCGACACACGGGGGTCGGGTTTAGGCATATCAATGAAGCTGTACGGGAAAGTTTGAGGGATTCAGATGGGCAACGAAGCAATTATACAGGATCAGGCAAAGCGTATTAACTGGGACACAGCCATCTTTATGGTGCTCTTTCATCTGGGCGCTGTGGCCGCACTCTTTATGTTTAAGTGGCAGGCGCTGTTGGTCACTCTGCTGCTCTGGTGGATTTCAGCGAGTTTGGGGGCGGGCATGGGCTTTCACCGTCTCCTGACGCACCGCGCTTACAAGACGCCAAAGCTGGTCGAATATTTTCTCAGCATCTGCGGGACGCTGGCGCTCGAAGGCGGGCCTATCAACTGGGTTGTCACGCATCGCATACATCACGCGCATACGGACGCGCCCGGCGACCCGCACAGCCCGCGCGATGGCGGCTGGTGGGCGCACATGGGATGGATTCTCAAGGGCAAAGCGCAGCATCATGACAACGAAGCGATGGCGCGTTATGCGCCGGACCTGGTCAAGGACCGATTTCACGTCTGGCTCAACCGATACTACTGGCTACCGCTTGTCGTCGTCGGTCTCCTGCTACTCGCTTTCGGCGGCTGGTCCTATCTGATGTGGGCCATCTTCTTTCGCGTCACCTTTAATCTGCACGCCACCTGGCTCGTCAACTCGGCCACGCACATGTGGGGCACGCGCCGTTTCGCCACGCGCGATGATTCGACCAACAACTGGTGGGTCGCACTGCTGACCTTCGGCGAAGGCTGGCACAACAACCATCACGCGCACCCGACGGCAGCCCGTCACGGCCTCGCCTGGTACGAGATAGACCTGAACTGGTGGGGGATACGCACGCTCCAATCGCTCAGGCTGGCGAAAGCCATCAAGCTGGTCAGCGTGGCAGAGCGTACAGGGGCTTGAAAAGCTGCGGCTGTTGCGGCTGTTGAAGACGGAAAACCGATGCGAGCCTGCCCGTCCTGATTGTCTAGAGCGCGGATAAGTTCAACCCGAACTGAGAGAACTTATCCGCGCTCTCTTCTCAAAAACAGGGCTAGGTGCTTCAGGTAAAAATTGTTCTGAATCAGCCAGTTGTAGAATTTCGGATAGGGGCGATAAACGGGGCGCGCGTGAAAGGGTTGACGGCTCTCGTAGTAGATGGCGCTTTCCTGGTATGTCGCTCCCTGCAAAATATATGTCGTGTCATAGGTCTTCCATCTTCCATCCTGCTTTACTTCCAGAATAGTGTGATGGCTCTCGCCGTCATCCCCCACCAGGTCAACCAATCTCGTCTCGTATCCCAACTCGTGAACGATGGTCGCCATCAGGATGGCGCTCTGGTCGCAGTACAGATATTTCTGCTCTGTGAGCATGTATCTGGGCGTCGCCCCGAGCGCGAGCTTCATATCTTTGGCGGGGTAATCGGTAGACTGGTCCACAAATGCGAAGGCTTCTTCGGGAGTCCTGATACTGTTCTGTTTGATCAGGCGTTTGAAGAAAAGGGCGTCGCTCAGCAGATAGCCGCTCGCGATAAAGACAAGGAGCGCGAGAGCAGCCGCGAAAAATAGTTTTGAGCGCAAACGCTTAAAGGGCACGACCATTAATCTCTGAAGATAATCCTTTGCGACTCGCTTATTTTACTTTTCTCCCGCAGCGATACGCAATTTCTCAGCGAGACAGGATGGGGACTTCGAGGTGCGAGGCAAAGCGTCTTGAGCGAAAGATGCGCTGCGTGGCCTGCTGATAGTCCGAGTCCTTTGCTTTGAAGATGTTGGGGACAAATTTTTGTGGATTGCGGTCTATGACCGGAAACCAGGTGCTCTGCACCTGGACCATAATCTTGTGTCCCTTGAGAAAAACGTGGTCGCTCCCGTGCAGGTCTATGACATACTCTTCGACCCTGTTGGGAACAATCGGTTCAGCCCGCTCGAAGCTGCGGCGGAATCTGCCGCGCAGCACGTCGTTGGCAATCATCAGTTGATAACCGCCCATCTTGACATCCTTCGCGTAAGATTCCGGGTAGACATCAATCAACTTCACGACCCAGTCGCTGTCGGTCCCCGTGGTCGAGGCAAAAAGATGCGCGATAATCTCGCCGGAGATGGTGACATCCTCCTTCAGCGCGTCGGTCTCCCAGCTCAAGACATCCGGGCGCTCGTGTACAAAACGCTGGTCCTCCACGAGCCATGTGTACCAGCCGGAGCCTGCCGGAAAGTATGTCGGCTCAATCGGGCGATGGCGGTAGGGCACAGGATGCGCCGGGTCGGAAACATAACTGTCGAAAGCCTTGTTCCCCACCTCTCCGGGCGCGTCGAACGAGAGACGCCCTTGAGCTTGAAAATAGAGCTTGCGCGATGTGGCCTGACGCGGAGGCCAGGCATCGTATGACTGCCATTTGTTGCTGCCCGTCTCGAAGATGTGGGCTTCGGGCTGGCTGCGCTGCCCCCTGTCTTTCAAATAGTAAGCGAACCAGGGCGCTAGAATCTGCTCTCTGAAATATTTGCCGGTCGCGCTCTCAAATTCGATCTTGCCAAGCTTGCTGCCTTCACCGTTCCAGCCGCCGTGATTCCATGGGCCGACGACGAGAAAATTCATGCGGCCCGCGTCCGTCTTTTCAAGAATCCTGTAAGCCTTGATTGGTCCGGTAAAGTCTTCCTGGTCCCACCAGCCAGCGACGTGCATGGTCGGCACTTTGACGCGAGTCAGACGATTGCCGAGCGCCTGCCCTTTCCAGAAAGCATCATAAGTCGGATGGCTGGCGAAGTTGTTCCAGGTCGGAAGCTTGCCATGAAAGTAACGCGCGTCTGCGTTTGAGAGCGCGCCCAATCTCAAGTACCACTCGTAGGTGTCATATTTATCAAACTTAAAATTCTCGTCCTCCTTGGACGATTCGAGCTGGTAGGCATACTCAAAGCCGTAGCTCAGCCGGAAAGCGCCGTTGTGATAAAAGTCGTCGCCGAGAAAAGAATCCGCAGGGGATGCCTGCTCGCAGATGGCCCGCAGTGCCGGATGCGGGTCGAGCATCGCCATCATCGCGAGCAAAGCATCGTAAGAGCCTCCGGTCATCCCGGCGCGGCCATTGTTATTCGGCACGTTCTGGACCAGCCACTCAATCGTGTCGTAAGCGTCCGTACTTTCATCAATCGCCTTCGCATCAAGAGGGTCGCGCGACGGACGGTCCATCACAAACTGCCCTTCAGACTTATAGCGCCCGCGTATGTCCTGAAAGACGAAAATGTAGCCGTCGTCCGCGAGCGATTTGAGATAACGCGGGATGGTCCTATAGCCCCAACTGCTGACGCCGTAAGGCGTGCGTAGAAACATAAAGGGCAATTTCTCTCGCGCCTCCTTCGGCGTGTAGATGATCGTATAGAGACGCGCGCCGTCGCGCATAGGGATCATCTGCTCGGCCTTGTCAAAACCTGTGGGCGGGTCCGGCAGCGGCTGCGGCTGCTGGGCCGCGAGCGCCCGCGCGCAAATCAGCAACAGGAAGAGCGCCAGCAGCCGCGTGTATATACGTCCGTCTATCTTGTTCTTCATAGTTTGTGACTGAGAGGGAAAAGCGCGTTTGCTTCTGCGGCGCAGCTCTTCGCAAAAGAGTCGCGCAGGCGAAGCTCCCGCGCTGGTCCACTTCTATGGCTGGCTATTGCTTCCTGTGTTTGGCGTAGGCAGCCGCCAGCTTGGTGTCGTACCTGTTCTTCTTGTAGGTCTTGCCATTATAGCCGAGCGCAAAGGCAGCCCAGTTTTTGTTTCGCAGATGTCTCGCCAGGTTGTTGACCTTGACAAAGCGGACGAAGGAATCCAGATGTCCGGCTTCGCCCTGGTACATGGAGTTGATGAAATCCTGCAAGCTAGTGTATTCGAGCGTTTTCCAGTTTGACCCCATCACTTGAAAGCGTCCCCAGGAGCAGGATTGCAGCGCGGCCTCCCTGTCCAGGGCGGCGGCTTCGGCGAGCCTTGCGTGCTGCTGCGAGACCGGACCATACCCGCCGGGGGTGCGGTTGGAGATGCCCGGGTGCGTCGCGTCATACTTTCTTCCTGTGAGCTTGCTGAACTTGTGTCGCTCGAAAAGAATGACAGGCTCTCCCGTCGGCAAAAATGCGCCGTGGGGGCCTGACTCGACTTCGGCGACAGCCTTGATGGCCGCGACTTCGCAGTTCAATTTCTCCGCGGCTTGCTGGTAATCCTCTTCGGTTAAAGGCATAACATGTCTCTCCTTCTAAGGGTCATCGAAAAGATGTCAAGGGCGAGGGGGAACTTTCCCTCTCGTCAAGTGAAGCGATTCTTGCGGGGTGTTGAAAGGCGTTCGGCTCTCAGTTAAGAGGCAGCTCCAAAGGCTGCTCTAAGCCTTCAAGCGTGAGCACCAGATTGCGTGGGCCTTCGATGGCCTCTTTC
This sequence comes from Pyrinomonadaceae bacterium, assembly GCA_036399835.1. Lineage (GTDB taxonomy): Bacteria > Acidobacteriota > Blastocatellia > Pyrinomonadales > Pyrinomonadaceae > DASYML01. The sequence goes on from DASWMI010000118.1 coordinate 7,201, forward strand.
TTCGGCGTTTGAAAAAAGATCAGGCCGCGTCGTCTTTCGGCTGCGGCGAGTGGAGTTTTCAGATCGAGCGTCTGACGGCTCAAGGCTTCCTCGAAACTCTTGCGCGCCTGCGGATTATAGAGCATGACGGCATTTGCTTCCAGGATACGCGAAGCGGCCTCCTTGGCCGAGCGAGCCTTCCATGCTCGACCCTCTCCGTCACGCAGGCGAAAGCGTAGTCGCTTGAACTCTATGGGAGCCCCGCTTGAGTTCGTCAGTTCGACGCGCACGGCGAGCAGCCCCGCGAGCGGCAGATTGGATTCAAACAACTCCTGACTCTCTTCGTCGCTGAGGAGCGGCGCGGCGCGCAGATTGATTCCGCCAGCCGTCGCGCTCCCGCCTTTCTCCGCGGCTGGCACTTCGATCACAGGCTTGACCCTGTAAAGCGAGCCGCCGCAACCCGCCGCCAGCGTTACCAATAGCAGCAGCCAGGCACAGAGCGCCCGCGACCTGCGCCCGAAAAGATATGTCCAAGCCTCCATGCTCATCGGCCAGAGACTTTCGCACGCGACTCGAATCCGTGTCAATCAATATCCGGTCCAGCGGTCAAGAGAGATAGCACGGATGCTCGAAAGGCGTTCAGCTCTCCTTGCTTCCTACGTCTCCTCGCGTCTTCGTCGGTGAATCCCATCAATCTTTACTCAAAAGCCGGATTAACGCTTGAGTCAATATCTCTGCTCCTTGCTCATCGCGCGCGGCTCATGCTACCGTTTTGACTTTCATTTGAAGAGAGCAAAAGAGGTGCTCCATCTCTATAGTGTGACCATCATGATAAGAACTTTTCGCAACCTACACCCGGAGATTCACCCGTCGGCCTTTGTCGAAGAGAGCGCGCAAATTATCGGCGACGTACAGATCGGCGAGCAATCGTCCGTCTGGTTCAACGCGGTCGTGCGCGGCGATGTCTACTACATACGCATAGGCCGCCGGACCAATATACAGGACGGGACCGTCATCCACGTGACCAACGGGACGCACGCCACCATCCTCGAAGATGAAGTGACGGTGGGCCATAACGTGACGCTCCATGGTTGTCATATAGAACGCGGCTGCCTGATCGGGATGGGTTCAATCGTGATGGACGGCGCACGCATCGGCGCGCAGAGTCTGGTCGCGGCAGGCTCGCTCGTCTCGCCGGGCACGCAGATTCCGCCGCGCTCGCTCGTTATGGGCCAGCCCGCGCGCGTCAAGCGCCCGCTCAGCGATGAAGAGGTCGCTGGCCTGGATGTCTTCTGGAAAAACTATATCGAGTATACAAAGCTCTACAAAGAGCAGTGATGATGGATGAGGAATGAGTCGAAGCTATCGTCTTGAGCTTGTCATTCATCAGTTGAGTTATGGCAAAAACACAACCGGCGCGAGGGATGCGCGATTTTTTACCGGCTGATGTCAGGCGGCGCGAGTATGTCATCAATGTCATACGCGAGGTTTACGAGCGCTACGGGTTCGAGCCGCTGGAAACTCCGGCGGTCGAGAACATAGAGACGCTGATGGGGAAGTATGGCGAAGAGGGCAACCAGCTCATCTTCAAAATCCTCAAGCGCGGCGAGCATGAGAAGACGGGCGAGGCCGATCTGGCTTTGCGTTATGACCTGACGGTGCCGCTCGCGCGCGTTGTCGCTCAGTATCAATCGCAGTTGCCGCGCATTTTTAAGCGTTATCAAATTCAGCCGGTCTGGCGCGCGGAGCGTCCTGCACGCGGTCGCTTTCGAGAGTTTTATCAATGCGACGTGGACGTGCTCGGCTCTCGCTCCGTGTTGGTCGAAGCGGAACTGTGCGCGGCTGTCAGCGATGTGCTCTTGCGTTTGGGCTTTACGAATTTCACTGTGCGTCTTAATCACAGGCAGGTGCTGGCGGGGATTTTGGGCGCGGCTGGCATTGCGCCGGAGAAACAGAATGAGGCGCTTGTGGCGCTTGATAAGCTGGACAAGATCGGGCGCGAGGGCGTGGGCAGGGAGTTTGCAGAGCGCGGCATCAGGGATGATGCGGGCCTCGCTCTGCTGGATTTCTTTGAGAAGCTCGGCTCGCTGGAACAGGCCGCGCGGATTGCCGCGAGCGATAGCGACTTGACGGACAAAGAGGCTTTAAACGCGGCTCTGCTCGGTCGCCTGGTAGAGTTTGTCGGTGATGATGAAGCGGGCGCGCGCGGGATTGAGGAGCTGCGTTCTATCATCAAGTTTGCCACTGCGTGCGGCGCAGGCTCGAAGATCAAGATTGACCCGAGCCTGGCGCGCGGACTCTCTTACTACACAGGGGCGATTATGGAGATTAACGTGCCGGACCTGGCGGGCAGCCTCGGCGGCGGCGGGCGTTACGATAATCTGGTCGGGATGTTTCTGGGCCAGAATATTCCCGCGTGCGGTTTCTCGCTCGGTCTTGAGCGAATCATCTTCCTGATGACCGAGCGCGAGATGTTTCCGCCCGCGCTCGTTTCTGCTCCGGCTGATGTGATGGTCACAATCTGGGATGAAGAGACGATGACCGATTCTCTCGCGGTCGCCAAGGGTTTACGCGAGAGGGGTCTGCGCGTGGACCTCTACACGGAGGCCGACAAACTCGGCAAGCAGTTGAAGTACGCCGCATCGCAGCAGATTCCCTTCGTCGTCGTCCTCGGCGCGGATGAGCGCGCGCGGGGCGAGGTTTCGCTTAAAGATATGAAGACGGGCGAGCAACAATCGGTCGCACGCGAGCGGCTGGCTGCCGTCGTGCGCGAAAGAATTGAAGACAGGAAAGTGAGGAGCAAGCAGTAAGCGATAAGTGTTCGAGATGTGCTGCCTTGATTGCTGACTGCTCAATTCATCAAAGCTATGAGTATCGAAATCACAGCGCTCGATCATGTCAACATCACGGTGCCGAAGTCTCTTGAAGACGAGGCGAAACGCTTTTACGGAGAGATTCTCGGGCTGCGAGAGATTCCTAAGCCGGTCGAGTCGAGGGGTCGCAGCGGAGCTTGGTATCAGATCGGGCTGGTCCAGTTGCATCTCTCCGTGCAACCGGACGCGGCGGATAAAGATGGCAGCCGTCAGCACGTCTGTTATGTCGTCAAGGACCTTGCAGCGGCGGAAGAATCATTTCGTCGCGCGCGCGTGGAGATTTACCCGGACAAGCAGCCTGTGGAAGGCTGGCTGCGTTTTTATGTGCGCGACCCTGGCGGCAACCGGATAGAGATTGCCCAGCATCCTTGAACGTCAAATCATCGAGACGCGAGCGACGCTTAATAAAGAGGAATCTTAATCGCAGGAAATCATTATGGCACTCGATCATCTGGGAGACTTGAAGCGCACGCATTCATGCGGGGAGCTGCGCGGGGAGACGGTCGGGCAGAGTGTGGTCCTGATGGGCTGGGTGGCGCGGCGCAGGGATTTCGGACCGCTCACTTTCTTTGACCTGCGCGACCGCGACGGGCTGACGCAGGTTGTTTTTAACGAAGAGGCTGCGCCGTTGGCTCATGCGAAGGCTAAGGAGGTGCGCGGCGAATACGTCATCGCGGTCAGGGGCGAAGTGGTCCAGCGTGCAGAAGGGCAGCGCAATCCCAAGATTGCCACGGGCGAAGTCGAGGTCCAGGCGAGCGAGATTCTCATCCTCAATGATGCGCGCACGTTGCCCTTCCAGCTCGAAGTCGTCTCTTCGGACACGCTGGCGAGCGAAGACCTGCGTTTGAAGTATCGTTATCTGGACCTGCGCCGTCCGCAGCTTCAGGCCAACATGCGGCTGCGTCATCGCGTCCTCGCGGAGATTCGCGCATACATGGATGAGCAGGGCTTTACGGAGATTGAAACGCCGATCCTGATTAAATCAACGCCCGAAGGCGCGCGCGATTACATCGTGCCTTCGCGCACCTTTCCGGGAAAGTTTTACGCGCTGCCGCAATCGCCGCAGCTCTTCAAACAGTTATGCATGATTGCGGGCTTCGACAAGTATTACCAGATCGCGCACTGCTTTCGTGATGAAGACCTGCGCGCGGACCGTCAACCCGAATTCACGCAGCTCGACCTGGAGTTGAGCTTCGCCACGCCGGAACAGGTTTACACCTTAATCGAAGGACTGTTTGCGCGCGTCTTTCAAAGAGCCGGAGAATTGTTGGGCCGTCGGATGGAATTGCCCACTCCTTTTCCGCGTCTGACCTATGCGGAAGCCATCAGGCGTTTCGGGTCGGACAAACCGGACCTGCGCTTCGGTATGGAGCTGCGCGACATGGCAGTCCCGCTGCAAGGGACCGGTTTTGCGCCCTTTGCTGCGGCGCTGGCTTCGGGCGGTGAAGTCAAAGGCATCGTCGTTAAAGGCGGCGCGCATCTTTCGCGCAAAGTTCTGGACGAGTTGCAGGAGTATGCGAAACGTTACGGCGCGGGCGCTCTGGCCTGGATTAAGTTGGGAGATGAGCTTTCATCCTCGCTTCTGAAGGTGCTGGGGCAGGAAACAATCGAGCGGATGGCCTTATCGGCGGAAGCTGAAAAGGGCGATGCCGTGTTGATTATCGCGGGCAAGCCGAAGGTCGTCGCGGCCAGCCTCGGCGCGCTGCGTAACGAGATGGCGCGCCGCGAAAAGTTGATTCCCGAAAACCTCTACGCGCCGCTCTGGGTGACTGAGTTTCCGATGTTCGAGTTTCACGAAGAGGACGGGCGTTATTACGCCATGCATCATCCCTTTACTTCGCCGCTCGATGAAGACCTGACGTTGCTTGAGCGCGCCGTTGAGGGCGGCGAAACGGAGCTGCTCGGCCAGTTGCGCGCGAAAGCTTACGACCCTGTGATTAACGGCGTAGAGCTGGCGAGCGGCTCGATTCGTATTCACCGCCGCGATGTACAGAGACTTATCTTCAAGGCTCTCGGCATGACGACCGAAGAGGCGCGCCAGCGTTTCGGCTTCTTCCTGGACGCGCTCGAATATGGCACGCCGCCTCATGGCGGCATCGCGCCCGGCATTGACCGGCTGATGATGGTCCTGCTCGGCACGGACAACATACGCGACGTGATTGCCTTTCCGAAGACGGCTTCGGCGGCAGACCTGATGATTGAAGCGCCCGGCGAGGTTGACCCGCGACAACTCGAAGAACTGCATCTCAGGATTCTTGAAGATTAGGCGAGCCATGAACAGCCGGGAAGAACAGACGCATATTTCCATTCGCAGGGCCGGACGCGAAGATGTGCCGGCGATTGTCCGTCTGCTGGCTGATGATAAATTGGGAAGCGGTAGGGAAAACTATCAAGACCCGCTGCCGGAAGCTTACTACGCCGCGTTTGAGGAGATTGACGGGGATAAGCACAACGAGTTGCTGGTCCTGGAAGCTGAGGGCGAAGTCAGAGGGACTTTGCAGTTGACCTTTATCACGGGTCTGAGTTTTCAGGGCGCAAAGCGCGCGCAGATAGAGGCCGTGCGCGTTGACAGCAGGTATAGAGGTCAGGGCCTGGGCCGCCAGCTTATTCAGTGGACCATACAGAGAGCGCGTCAAGAGAATTGTCGTCTGGTCCAGTTGACGACGAACAACGACCGTGCGGACGCGCACCGTTTTTATCAGGAGTTAGGATTCGTCGCATCACACACGGGAATGAAGCTGGACCTCGGCTGAGAGGAAACGGTGACGAGAACTCCCGGACCCCTATCCCTCGTTGACGGAGTAAACTATGATTACGCTGCGGCGCGCGCATGTCGAGCAGATGTACGCGCATGCGCGCGAGGCGCATCCGGCAGAGTGCTGCGGGCTGCTCGGCGGTTCTCCTTCAGGAGAGGCGCAAACTGTCTATCGCCTGCGCAACGTGGCGCGCGCTCCGCTCTTTGCTTATGAAGCCGCGCCGGAAGAGTTGTTTGCCGCGCAGAAACTGATGCGCGAGCGGGGCGAGCAATTACTTGGCATCTATCATTCGCACCCGCGCTCCGCAGCGCCTCTGCCTTCCGAGTCGGACGTGCGCCTGGCTTACTATCCGTCGGCCACCTATTTTATTATTGGCCTCGGCGAAGCCAAGCCTCGCCTGCGCGCCTTTCGCATCAAAGAGCGTGAAGCCCTCTGGGAGCGCGTCCGGTACACCGTCAGTGATGATTGAGACGCTCGCGGCCCGGACGTTTGAGAAGATTTGAGAACCTGTAGCCCGCGAGGTTCGTAAGAAAGAGCGATGGCTAAGAAAACCAAGTACGATACTAACCCGCTGGACCCTGATTACGTGCGGCGCACAGAGGAGGTGCGCGGCGCGACCGAAGAGATACCCGCTGCCGGCGGCGCAACGCAGGAGCAAGCGCAAACGCATCGCGGCGTTGATACCGAAGCGCCGACACATCACTTGAATGCGCCGCACACGGCCTCTTATCCGTCAGTCTTTATTCCGGCGACCTACCAGCCGCCGCAGACTCCCGCGCAGAGACCCGCGGCGCAGCCAGTGGCGGCGACGCACGCGCCGACTTCGCAGACAGTGCCCGGCATCAGCCTGCCGGAAAACATCGCGCTCATTCTGCCCTATATCCCTTTCCCGCTGATTGGCACTGTGCCCGGATTGCTTGAACTACTGCTCGTCCCGCGCCACCAGGTGCGCGTCCGGTTTCACGCGGCGCAGGGGCTGGCGCTGCATCTCTTCGTGCTGATCGTCAGCGCGCTCTTTAGCACGGCCAGCTCTATCGCCTCCGCGCTCTTGCGCGGCCCGGCCTCTTTTCTGCTGGCGCTGGCCTCATCGCTCTTCACGATTGCGGCCTTCATCTTCTTTATTATCTCTATGATTCGCGTCTGGAAGGGCGAAGCGCATGTCATCACGCCGCTGGCCGACGCAGCCAAATGGCTCAACGAAAAGCTTGAGCCGAAAAAATAAGCTGCTTCGCGCTCAAGCTTAATCTCTGACAACTCAAACAGAATTCAAACTCAAACAGTTTTCCGAGGCCCTTCAAGGATAAAGGATATGAGCCGGGGGCGGCCCGCTTTCGTGCTCGCTCAGGCTTCGCGCCTCGGAGCTTGGCCCCCGGCTGATTTCCTGTTGTCCTGCTTGTTGCCTTTTCTGGACCAGAGCAGGCTTCGCTCGCTCCGGTGGATTAGAAGTCGCAGCCGAAAGATTTCATTGATTGCCTGGCTTGCTCCATTGATGTCTTGCAGGCCTGGACCAATGTTGGCTTGGTCTGTGGGTTGGCGGCCAGAGTGCGCCAGGACTTGCGCCATTGTTCTATGCTTGACTTGTATTGCGCGCGCGCCGCTTCAGGGACTTTGCCGGAGACGCAGGCTTCATACTTAGCCAGAAAATCGTCGCATTCGGGAACGCCAATCTTGTCGCCGCTGCTGGCCGTAGTCTGGGAAGCAGCCGGACTGCTGGCCGTCGCAGGACTGCTCGCAGTGGTGGTTGTTGTCGTCGTGGTGGTGCTCGCCTTGTTGCCATTATTAGCGTTGTTCGCCGTGTTCCCGTTCTCCGTGGTGTACGAGCCGCCGCAGGCGACTAGCAGCAGCGCGCACAGCACAAACAGTGCTGAGGGCACAAAAATCTTTCTGAACATCTGGGGTTCTCCTTAAAAGCTTAGCCGGGCTGGCCCGTCTAAACCGCATACAGGGGTGTTAAGTCCGTGGGATAATACACGAGGAACGGACAAATTTGATAGCCCCGCTCAAGCGTTCGCGTGGTGCGACAAAGCCTCTCGAAGAATGGATGCGTGCAGGCTTCAAACGCCACAAACAAATCGCGCTCGGCGCAAAGCTTATGTGTTAATCTCTCGGCTGGCTGCCGTATCCAGCCGACTTCCGCGCGCACGATGCGACAAACATCTTTTCGAGATTATGAGAGCTTTCGGGTTCATGAGAAAACTTTCCATCCTGTTGCTGCTGGCCTTGATTATCCTGACAGGCACGCTCGCGCCCTTTAAGACCGAAGCGCAGAGAAGACGCTGGCCCGGAAGACGCACTGGTCCAACGCCCGCGCAGCCTGCCGCCAGCAGCCTCGTCACGGCGCGTTTTAATCAACTGGCGGATGAATATCTGCGCGGCTATTACGGCTTTAACCCGACGCAGGCCACAGGGCTTGGCCTTCATGCTTATGACTCGCAGCTCGAATCGCGCAGCCGCGAAGCAGTCACACGCGAAGTGCGCCGACTACGCCAGTCGCTCGCCGCCCTCGCACGCCTCAATCCGCACCTGCTCTCTCCCGAAGCGCGCTACGACTATCTGGTGCTCGCTTCTCATGCGCGCGGCCAGCTCCTTGAGCTTGAAGAGAGAGCCATGTGGCAGCGCGACCCGAACATCTATAACCGGCTCGCCATCGCGGGCGTAGACAGCCTGCTCAAGCGCAACTACGCGCCCGTGGAGCAGCGTCTGGACGCCGTGCTGGCGCGTGAGCGAGAGATTCCGAGGCTGCTTGATGAAGCCCGCGCTAACCTGGAAAACCCGCCGCGCATCTACACGGAGATTGCGCTGGCGCAGGCTCGCGGCAGCATCGAATACTTTGCGCGCGTCGTCCCGCAGCTTGTCGAGCGCGCGGGCGGTGTGCGGCTCAGCGCAGCGCGTCGCGCACAGTTTGAGTCCGTCAACGAAACGGCTGTCAGGGCTGTGCGCGCTTTCGCCGAATGGCTGGAAAAGGAGCTCTTGCCGCGCTCCGCCGGACAGTTCGCCATCGGTGAAGATGTTTACCGCCGCAAGCTCCTCTACGACGAGATGGTCGAAACGCCGCTCGCGCAGCTCATCCGCGACGGCGAAAGAGAGTTGAGACGCACGCAGGAAGAGATGCGGCAGCTTGCAGAAGAGATTGCGCCCGGCAAGGGCCTCCTCTTTGCTCTTCGCACACTGGGCCGCGAGCATCCGCCCGCCGACGGACTGCTCGGTGAGACACGCGCGGAACTGGACCGCATCAGCGCCTTTGTCCGCACGCAGGGTATCCTGACGCCGCCCGCGCAGGGGAATCTGATTCTGGCCGAAACGCCAGCCTACGCGCGTGCGACCACCTTTGCCTCCATGGACCCGCCCGGCCCCTTCGAGCGCACGGCGACCGAAGCCTATTACTACGTGACGTTGCCGGACCCGCAACTTGATGAAAGACGCAGGGAAGAGCACCTCAGCTTCTACAATCGCTATGCGCTGCCCATCATCTCGATTCACGAAGTCTATCCGGGCCACTATTATCAATTCCTGATCTCTCGTCAAAATCCTTCGCGCCTCCGGCTGGTCCTGCGCTCCGCGAGCTTTACTGAAGGCTGGGCGCATTACTGCGAGCAGATGATGCTCGATGAAGGATTCGGCGGCAACAACCCTCAGCTCAGGCTGGCCCAGCTTAACCTGGCGCTGCTGCGCCTGTGCCGTTATCTGGTCGGGCTGCGGCTGCACACGCGCGGGATGAGTTATGAAGAGGCCGTGCAGTTCTTTATACGCGAGGGCTACCAGGACGGGCTGGCCGCCGAGCGCGAAGCAAGACGCGGGACGATTGACCCGACCTATCTAGTCTATACGCTCGGCAAGATGGAAATCCTGCGGCTGCGTGAAGACTACAGGCGGCGCCTGGGCGAACAGTTTCGCCTGGGCGAGTTTCACGACCGCCTGCTCAGCTACGGGATGCCGCCCGTCAAGATCATACGCCTCGCCATGCTCGGCGACGCCGCGACCTCGGCCAACTCCGCTCCCAACGACGATGCGCTGGACCAGACGAGCAGGGTTGATTTTTCCGTGCTCGCCACGGGGACGATGAGTAGCTTCGAGGGGACGCGGAGGGTGGAGTTGATTCTGGACCGGAGCGAATGGCAGCGAGCCTGGCAGACGATAGGCAACGGCCAGCCCCTGCCGGATGTCAACTTCAACACGCGCGCCGTCGTGCTGGTCCAGCAGGGACGCAAAAACACAGGCGGCTACAGCATCTCGATTGAAGCGATTCGTCGTGAGGGTACGACCCTCTCGGTGCGAACCAGCGAGCGAGCGCCGCGCCCTGGCGAAATGACTACACAGGTGCTCACCTCGCCCTTCGTCGCCGTCTCGATTCCGAGACCTCCGGCGGGCGCTATCGTAAAGTTTGAGACGGATGTGAAGGAAGCGGAACAAAATCGTCACGAGAATGAGCGAAACTATAAACGACGCGGACGTTACAGGCGGAGGGCGCGTTCCTTTTAAGTGATGATTAAGCCAACCCTCGCTTGCGCCGTTTCATCTTAAAATTGCCAGCCATTAACGCACCGTTTGCTAAAGTTGCGAGGCTGGCACAGATAGACTTGGATTGCTCTCTCCCCTGCGCGTGACCATGAACGGGCAGTTATAGACAGACTGTTTTCGGGGGAGATGCAAAGCTTGGACATTAAAGAGCGGCGCGCCCTCCCGTTTTGCGGAAGAGGGACAGCGCCGCTCTTCTATCTTTGCAGAGGACGAATGTGCGCGGGCGCGGGCACTCGCGCTTTTTATCGGAGGAGGGGGAAATGATTAATCGAAAGCATCGCCATGCACAAAGAATAACCGCGTGGCTTCTGGCTCTGGTCGTTTTTGCCATGCCGCTCTCGGCGCTGGCGCAGACCAAGATTGCCTTACATAGTAATAAATACAAGGCGCAGGATGATGTTCAACTCGGTCGCCAGGCGGCAGCCGAGGCCGAGCAGCAACTGCCGATTCTCAATGATGCGGATGCGACGGATTATCTTGAGCGTGTCGGCTCGCGTCTGGTGTCCTCGATTCCGCCGGAGTTTCAGCATTCCGAATTTAGATACTATTTTAAGATCGTCAACGCGCGCGACATTAACGCTTTCGCTCTGCCCGGCGGCCCGATGTACGTCAATCGCGGCATGATCGAGGCGGCACGCTCTGAAGGCGAGATGGCCGGTGTGATGTCGCACGAGCTGGCCCACGTCGCTCTGCGTCACGGCACGGCGCAGGCGACCAAAGCGCAAAAGTACGGACTGCTCGCGGGCGTCGCAGGCATCCTCGGTTCAATCCTCGTTGGTCCACAGGTGGGCCAACTCGGGCAGGCCGCGGTCGGAGCTTACTTCCTCAAGTTTAGCCGCGAGTATGAAACGGAGGCTGACATTTTGGGCGCGCAGATTATGGCCCGCGCAGGCTATGACCCGCGCGATCTGGCGAACATGTTCAGGACCATAGAGCAGCAGGGCAGCGGCAGGGGCGGCCCGGAGTTTCTCAGCAGCCACCCGAATCCGGCCAACCGTTATGCGCGTATCAATCAGGAAGCGCAGTATCTGCGCGTGGAAAATCCTATCCGTGATTCGAGGGATTTCACACGCGTCCAATCCAGGCTGCGCGGGATGGGTCGTGCGCAGACGATGGAAGAGATCGCGCGCAGCGGCCAGCGCAATCCGAGCGGCGGTCAGCAGTACCCTGAGGGCAGCGTCGGTCGCTCTCGCGTAGAGTATCCTTCAGGGCGTTATCGCTCTTATACCGGAGGCAATCTTTTCCGCGTCAGCGTCCCGGACAACTGGCGGCAACTGCCTGGCAATAACGACATCTGGTTTGCTCCCGAAGGCGCTTACGGCTCGGTGCAGGGGACGAATGTTTTCACGCACGGCGTCAACCTCGGCGTGACGCAAGCGCAGAGCACTAACCTGCGACAGGCGACAGACTACTTCCTCAGTTCTTTGACGCAGAATAACCGTATGCAGCGGCAGGGCGGTTATGCGCGCGGAACGATTTCCGGCCATACCGCGCTCGCCTCGACGCTCTTAAACCAGAACGAAGCCACTGGGCAGAGCGAGGTCGTCGTCATCTATACGACGCTGTTGCGCGACGGCAGCCTCTTCTACATGATTGGCGTCGCGCCGCAGGCCGAGTATAGAAACTACCAGGGAACTTTCCAGAACGTGCTGCGCTCGATACAGCTTAACGACTAGAGGGCGGCGCGAGTAGACGAAAAACAAGGTCGTGTAAAAAGCAGGAAGGCCGCGCGCGGAGGACCGGGAGCCATGCTCTCATCCTCCGCTCGCGGCTCTCTTATTTTGGCCTCTTGCCTTAACTAAAGAGCGGCATCTTCGCGCCGCATTCGGGGCAAAACTTCGTGGGGTTTTCGGGTTGGTGTCCGCAGCCTGCGCAGGTCGCGCGCGCGGGCTTGGTGGGCGTGCCGCACTCAGGACAGAACTTGGCTTTGCCCGTCTCGCTTCCGCAATTACTGCACGCCGAAGCCGAGGCCGGAGCATTCTGCGCGGGCGGCGCAGGCGCTTTGACGTAAGCCTCCGCGCTCATATCAATCTTCGAGACGTAATCGGTCTGGCGAGCCTTTTCATCTAGCTGCTCGCGCGCGGCGTTGGCTTTAGCTTGCGCGTGCGATGAAGCCAGCTCCTCCTGGTAATCCGGCGCGCATTCTTCACATTGTCCGGCCTGAGCGTTCCAGCAAACTTCCGGGCAGACCCACCTGCCGCAGCGCGAGCATTGATGAAAATGCTGCTTGCCTTCCTCTACGGCCTGCTGCAAAGCCTTGTCGTGAGCAGAGCCGCCGACGGCCCGCTGCACTTCGTAGGCGGAGTTTCCGGCGGAGCTGGCCCAACCGCCGAAAAGGTCTCCGGCAGCGCGCAGGAGCGAGCCAGCCGTGCCGAGCGTTGAGGCCTGGAAGCGCGACATATATCCGTTGCCGCACTTGTCGCAGTGAAACTTAAACTGGAAACCGCGATCGGTCGAAAGGTCTTCGTAATTGTTGACGAACTGGATGAGAGCCATGCTTGCATCTCCTCAAAAACAAGTAATCAGTGATAAGCGATGAGACAATCCGCGAGCCTTGTGCCCGACCCTCAAGGGCGAGCGCGACAGAGCATAAGATAACAATTCGGTTTTCTCTTGTCACCCATTCTCTTAATCGCGTTTCTCTCATCAATCGTTACTGGTTTTTTGCTTCCTGCCAGAGCGCCTCCATCTCTTCGAGCGTGGCCGTTTCGAGCGAGCGCCCACGCGCCGCAAGCTGCCGCTCGATGTGTAGAAAGCGGCGACGAAACTTACGATTGGTGACTTTCAAGGCCGCTTCAGGCTCGACCTGCAAGTGGCGCGCGATATTCGTCAGGGCGAAAAGCACATCGCCCATCTCTTCACGCACGCGCAACTGGTCCACCTCACTTGAGGATGCGGCATGCTCTTTGATCGCCAAGCGCAGCTCGTCCAACTCTTCGTGAAGCTTGTCGAAGATGTCTTCGATGCGCTGCCAGTCAAAGCCCACGCGCGCGGCCTTGGTCGAAAGCTGGTATGCCTCCATCAGCGCGGGGAGCTTCGCGGAAACCCCTTCGAGGAGCGAAGCAAACTGCTCGCTAGGCGTCTCTTTTCCCGCCGCGCGCTTTTCTTCTGCCTTGATCGCTTCCCAGTTTTTCAAGACCTCCGCGGTATCGTCGGCGCGCACATCGCTAAAGACATGCGGGTGACGGCGGACCATCTTGCTGTGCACTGTGTCCGTCACGTCTTCAATCGTAAACTCGCCGCGCTCCTTCGCCACCTGCGCGTAAAAGACTATTTGAAAGAGCAGGTCGCCCAGCTCGTCGCGCAGCTCAAGGGGCTTGCCGCCGCGCGCCTCCTCGACCGCCTCGAAAGCCTCGTAAGCCTCTTCGAGCAGCATCGGGGCGAGCGTCTCGTAAGTCTGCTCCCTATCCCACGGACACCCTTCGGGCGAGCGCAAGCGTGCCATCAGAGCGACCAGATCATTGAATGTAGCAGCCATATATTTTGGTCCGGAATTTGAAATTGTAAGCCACAGAGTCTAAGGCTTCGGGTCCAATCTTCCAAGCCCTGCGAGCGTTCCTCAAACCTGTACGCACAGACTTTGGACTTTGGACTGAAAGAGGTGCTACCATCGCTCCAAGTGATTTTTATAGTTCAACTCCAAACGCGCGGCCTCGCTCTCGCAAGAGATGTCGCTGCGCCTTCAGATGGTTTACCATGAGCGAAGAGAAACCGGTTTTTAAAGTCACAGACAGACGCCTCTTTAACGCCGACGGCTCGCCGCGAGAAATTGAACGCGAAGAGACGCCGCCGCCCGCAGTCGTCCCCGAAACAACCTCCGCGCCACACGCCGAGACGGCAGATGCTGCCGCCGTGCTCTCCGGTGCTGCGACCGCAGACGCATCAGGGGGCGCAGGCACACAGGAGGCCGCCGCCGCAAGCACGCGTGCGGCTGCGACGGGCGCGAGCGCCGCTGCTCCTCCCGCCGACCAGCCGTCGGACGAGCCGCTCGAAGAGGATTATATCGGCGCGGAGATGCCGGGCGCAGACGACCCCGCGAGCTTTATCAATTTCCTGATGTCCATCGCCTCGAACGCGGCTTCGGCGCTCGGCATGATGGAGCATCCGGTGACGGGCCAGCGCGGCGTGGACCTCGAACTCGCCAAACACTGGATTGATGTGCTCGGCATGTTGCAACACAAGACGCAGGGCAATCTTGTAGCGCAGGAAAAGCAGATTTTTGAAGGACTCCTGGCAGACCTGCGTATGCAGTATGTCGCGCTCACCACAGCGCCGCGCCCCACCAGCCCGCGCGGCTTCACGGGCCGAGACATCCTCGGCGGGAAATAAAGTCTGGAGTCAAAGAGTCCGAGAGTCAGAAGAAAAAGAGCTTTTGGCCTTTGACTCCAGACTCCGGACTCCAGACTCCAGACTCCTATGAAATTGACTTTTCTCGGCACGGGGACTTCGACGGGCGTGCCTTCCATTGGCTGCGAGTGCGAGACGTGCAGTTCCGATGACCCGCGCGACAAGCGGCTGCGCGTCTCCATCCTCGTAGAGCACGGCGGGCAGACTGTGCTCGTGGACACTTCTTCGGATTTTCGCCAGCAGGCGCTACGCCACAAAATCAACTGGCTCGACGCCGTGCTTATCACGCACTGTCACGCCGACCACATCTTCGGCCTGGACGATATACGCCCGCTCAACTTTCGCCACGGCGCGCTCGGCCTCTACGCCAACGAGCGAGCCTGGAAAGACATACGCCGCATCTTCCAGTACATCTTCGAGCCTTCGCATTACGGCGGCGGGCTGCCGCAGGTTCTGGCCCACACGGTCACGCCCGGCGCTTCCTTCTGTCTTGGTCCAGAACTGCACATCACCCCGCTCGAAGTCATACACGGGCGTCTGCCCGTCATCGCCTATCGCTTTAATGACTTTGCTTACGCGACCGATTTAAGCCTGATTCCGCCGCAGACGATGGAGGCTCTGCGCGGACTTGACGTGCTCGTGCTCGACTGCCTGCGCTTCACGGAGCACCCGACGCATCTCTGGGTCGCGCGCGCCCTCGAATATATAGAAGAATTGAAGCCGCGCCGCGCGTACCTGACGCACATCGCACACGACATTAAATATGCGCGCGATGCTGAACGCTTACCGCGCGGCGTCGAATTCGCATACGACGGATTGGAAATAAGTGATGAGTGATGAATGATGAAAGGGAAGCTCATGGTCAATCTTCAATCGTCACTGGAAAATTGCTCTTGACGTTTGAAGGTTGACGAATCGCTGCTTTCTCATCACTCATCACTCATCGCTCATCACTTTTATGCGTTTATTTCATGGAGCTGACAACGCGGAGGTTGCGCGTCCGACCGTTTTGACGCTCGGCGTCTTTGACGGTCTGCATCTGGGCCATCAACTGATTATGCGCACGGTTGTCGAGCGCGCGCGCAGGCTCGAAGCCGTCCCGACCGTGATTACTTTCGACCCGCACCCGCGAGCAGTTCTGCATCCGGAATCCGCCCCGCCGCTACTGCAAACCTTCGACCAGAAAATCGAGGCGCTCGGCGTGCTCGGCATCCGGCAGGCGATTGTCATCCACTTTACCAGAGAGTTTGCGCGAGTCGGGGCGGAAGACTTTCTGCGCGATGTCGTGCGCGAACGTTTGCAGGCGAGGGAAGTCTACCTGGGTCGCGGCTTTGCCTTCGGGCATCATCGAGAGGGCAACATAGAGCTGCTGCGGCGTGTCAGTAATGAGCTTGGCTTTCATGCTGATGAAGTGCCGGAAGTTCAGTTGCGCGGGCAGCGCATCAGCTCAAGCAGGATTCGACAGCTTCTCTCGGAAGGGCGAGTCAACCTTGCGCGCAGCATGTTGGGCCGCCCTTATGGTGTCGAGGGGCGCGTCGTGAGAGGACAGGAAAGAGGGCGCACGCTGGGCTTCCCGACGGCCAACCTGCGCCCGCAAAATCGCGTCATACCCCGTCGGGGCGTTTACGTGACGGCAACTTTGATTGAAGGCGCATGGCGGCGCAGCATCACCAACGTGGGCACGCGCCCCACCTTTGAAAGCGATGCGGAACCTTCCGTTGAAACATTCGTTATAGATTGGGCCGGAGACCTCTACGGCGATGTCGTGCGCGTGCGCTTTCTGCATCGCCTGCGCGACGAGAGAAAGTTTGACTCCGTAGAGGATTTGAAAAGGCAGATTGAGCAGGACTCGAAACGCGCCCGTCAATATTTCGAGCGGCGCGGCGTGCGACACACGTTAGCGATAGTTTAGCGTCAGAATAATCCTGCTTTCAGCAAAGGATAGCGATAAAGTTTATCTAAAAAATTGATTATGGCGGCAGCAACCGAACAGAACGAGGCCCTCAGCCTGCGCGATGAGCATGACAGGCCAGCGAGCCGGACCAACGGGAGCGAGAGCGACGGCAGTGAAGTGGGCAGCAGTTCTCTTGTGAAGACTCAGATGGCCGTCGGCGCGGAGCAACTGGTCCTACTCTCCGGCACGCACCCGGAAGTGGACCAGATAAATACCGAAACTCTCAAGAACCAGGGCTTGCGCGGCTGGCTGCGACTCTTCAAGATCGGGCGCGTGCTCGGCATGCTCTCGCTCTATCTCTATCTTGACGGCTACGAGATACGCTCGAACTTCTACCGCCGTATGGCCGCGCGCCTGCGTCAAGAAGCCAGAGCGCGCGGGCGTGTGGCGCACTTTCAGGAGTGGAGCCGCGATCTGGACCGGCGCGTGCTCGATAAACTAACTCGCGCTCTGCGTTTCATAGTCTTTCGCGGCGCGGAAGGGACTCGGAATAAAGAGGCACGACAGGAGCGGCAGGCCGTCTGGCTCAAAGAAAGACTGATCGCGCTTGGACCAACCTTTATCAAGATCGGCCAATCGCTCGGCACGCGCGGAGACCTCCTGCCGCTCTCTTATGTTAAAGAGCTGTCGAAACTACAGGACCAGGTTCCGCCGTTTCCTTCCGCGGAGGCTTACGCGCGCATCGAAGCGGAGCTGGGCCGCACACTTCAAGAGGCTTACGCGGAGATAGATGCCGAGCCGATTGCCGCCGCCTCTTTGGGCCAGGTTTACCGCGCGCGGCTGCACACGGGCCAGGAAGTAGCCATCAAAGTCCAGCGCCCGAATCTGGCGAAGATTGTCAGCTTTGACATCGCCGTCCTGCGCGAGCTGGTCCGGCTCATCAATCGCTTTCTCCCGCAGGCCAACCAGAACGCCGACTGGCAGGGTATGCTGCAAGAGTTTGCCGAGACCATCTTTGAAGAGATGGACTATGTGCAGGAAGGGCGCAACGCAGACCGCTTCCGCGAGCATTTCAAAGGCTGGCGCGCCGTCCGTGTGCCGAAAATCTACTGGTCGCACACGTCGCGGCATGTGCTCACGATGGAGTTCATACGCGGCACGAAGGTCACGGACCTGGACCAGCTTCGCGCGCGTCGCATCTCGCCGCTCAAGGTCAATCGCCTGCTCATTCGCACCTATCTCAAGCAGCTTCTCGAAGACGGCTTCTTTCACGCAGACCCGCATCCGGGCAACCTCCTCGTGATGGACACAGGACACCTCGCCTTCTTCGATTTCGGCATGACGGGCAGGATTACGCAGCGCCTACAGGCCCTGATGATTGACGCCTTCTTTCATGTCGTCGAGCGAGACGTGCGCGGGCTGTCGCAGGATTTAATCAATCTCAATTTTCTCAAGCCCGGCGTAGACCCTGAAACGGTCCGCCCCGTCGTCGAAGGCTTGTTCAAGCATTACCTCAATCTCAAGCTGGGCGAAGTCAATTTCAAAGAGCTGACCTATGATCTGGCCGAAGTGATGTACGAATATCCTTTTCGCCTGCCCGCCAACTTCACCTACATCATGCGCGCGCTGATGACGCTCGAAGGCATAGGCATCGTGACAGACCCTGAATTCAGCTTCTTCGACACGGCCAAGCCCTTCGCCAAAGAGTTCATGCTGCGCCGCGAAGGCAAGCATTTCCGCAAGCTGATTATAGACAAGCTGACGGGACGCACAGAGGGCGCAGGGCGCGTCGAATGGGCCAAGATGTGGAAGCTGGCGAAGATGGCCGCCAAGATGTATCTGGACAAATAAGTTAGGGTAGAATAGCGACAAAGGAGCGCGCCTATGCAAACGGTAACTATCTCTCAGATTGAAGAGCATCTACGCGACCTGCCGCCTGAGAAGCTCATGGCTGTCTATTATTTCGTTTCGTACCTCGCCAGGCAAAACGAAGATTCGGAAAGCTTTCAAACAATGCTGGCCTCTGAATCTGCACTGAGTCGGGACTGGCAACTTTCCGAAGAGGATGCGGCATGGGCAAATTTGTAAAAGGCGAGGTTGTCGTTGTCCCATTCCCATTCTCTGATTTAAGTGCTGCCAAGCGGCGACCCGCCTTGGTCATTGCCTCGCTCCAAGGTAATGATGTGATCTTATGCCAGATTACGAGCAAGGCCATATCTGACAGCTATGCTGTCACCATCACAAACACTGATTTCATGGCCGGAAGCCTCCATCAAGAAAGCCATGTGCGTCCAAATCGGCTCTTTACAGCCGACTCGAACATCATCTTGTATCGGGCAGGCGTACTGGACGCAAAGAAGATGCAGCAGATAATTGCAAAGATTATTCAGATTATAAATCCTTAAAGACCATGTCCAAGAGAGTGGACTAAGATGTATCTGGACAAATAACTCTCCATTTAAATGACAATCAAGCGCCGTTTGCTTTTATCCGCTTGTTCTAATATAAAGGGCGCTCGCTTTACTGAAGGAAAATTCGCCGAGGCGGTCCAGGTAGGCTAAAGCAGTGAATGAGAATTTAACTCACGAGAATTTCTCGCAAAATCTGAACACGAAATTTCTCTTGCACTACGGCGGCCAGAGTCCGATGGAGCTTGAGCTGATAGAAATTACGCAGCTCAAGCGTGCGCCCAGGCAGGAGATGTTCTCCATTCGTTTTCGCGGCCCGCTCGACCCGCAGCTTCTCCAACGCACCTTCAGCCTTGAGCACGAACGGATGGGCGCGTTTGAGCTTTTTTTAGTCGCCATCAACAGGGACGAGGACGGCATGTATTACGAGGCCGTCTTCAACTGGCTCAAAGAGAAAGAGAAAGCATAAAAGAAAAAGACTGGACGCGGCCACGCGTGAACTGTAGAGCCTTTGTCTTTCATTCACGCGCCGCCGCGTTTTCCTTTCAATCCCTTATCTCTTACTTTTCATCCTTCAGCATCGGCCAGATTTGAGCCTGCGGTCATCGCGGGGTGTTTTCTATTGCTGGTCCAGCGTCTGATGGAGTCTATCAGGATGATGACGGCGGCAAGCATGAGGATAGCCGTCAGCGCGACGTTGAGATAGCCCTGCGCGGCTGTCTCGCTCTTTTGCGAGAGCGGCCAGAAGTTGTCCGTGATTGATTTCCAACCGGCGACGAGCGTCGTCGTGGCGACGAAGACAAGCGGCATGATTGTGACCCAGGCGTAGCGCGCTCGCCCCATGTTGATGATAACGGTCGTCGCCACGCAGAGCGCGACCGCCGCGAGCAACTGGTTGGCGATGCCGAACATGGGCCAGATCGTAGAGATCGAGCCGGACCAGATGAAGGCCGCCCACCCGCCCACCACGAGCGCCGTCGTGATGAGAGAACCCGGCAGCCAGGTCGGCTCTTCAAACCTGCGATAGAAGCGCCCGCCAAACTCTCCGACCAGAAAACGCGCGACGCGCGTCCCCGTATCAATCGTCGTCAGGATAAAGAGCGCCTCGAACATGATGGCGAAGTGATACCAGTATTTCATCAGACCGCTGAGGCCCGGCACGGCGTCGAAAATCTTGGCGATGCCGAGCGCGAGCGTGACCGCGCCGCCCGTGCGCCCGCGCAAGTTTTTCTCGCCCGATTCCGCTTCCAGCCGGTCAATCTCCTTCGGCTGAAGATCAAACCCTCCGGCAGTATGCGTGTCCACCATCTGGACGTAGGCGGCCTTTTGCGCTTCGGTCCTCTGCGGAGTATTGATGACAAAGTAGTCGCCCGGAAAGAGCGAGGTCGCGGCAATCAAGGCGACCACCCCGACGACGCCCTCCATCAGCATCCCGCCGTAGCCTATGACCCGCGCATCCTTTTCTTTGGCGAGCATCTTCGGCGTCGTCCCCGAAGAGATGAGCGCGTGAAAACCGCTGATCGCGCCGCAAGCGATGGTGATAAAGACGAAGGGATAAACCTTGCCGGGGATAACTGGTCCACCGCCCGCGACGAAGGGCGTCACGGCGGGCATGTTCAGATAAGGATGGACCAGAATAACGCCGAGGATGAGGAAGGCGACCGTGCCGATTTTCAAGTAAGAAGAGAGATAATCGCGCGGGCAGAGAAGCATCCAGACGGGAAGCACGGAGGCGATAAAGCCGTAGGCCGCCATCAACAAAATAATCTTCTCGCGCGAAAAGGTGAAGCTCGCGGCCCAGCCAGATTCGGCGATGCGCCCACCGAGAAAGACCGCGAGCAGCAGACAGACGACGCCGATGGCGCTCGCTTCAGCGATGCGGCCAGGGCGTATGCGGTACATGTAGAGTCCCATCAGGAGCGCGAGCGGAATCGTGAAGCCGACTGTGAAAGTGCCCCAGGGCGATTCGGCCAGCGCGTTGACGACGACGAGACCCAGACCCGCGAGCGCGATGACGACGATAAAGAGAATCGCTATGCCTGCGACGAGACCCGAGAGCGGGCTGATTTCCGTGCGCGCAATCTCGGCGAGCGATTTCCCTTTGCGGCGCACGCTCGCCACCAGAATCATAAAATCGTGGACGGCTCCGCCCAGACAGACGCCTATCACCAGCCACAGCAGACCAGGCAAAAAGCCGAATTGCGCCGCCAGCACAGGCCCGACCAGTGGACCAGCGCCCGAGATGGCCGCGAAGTGGTGGCCGAAGAGCACCCACTTGTTCGTCGGGTAATAGTTATGCCCGTCGTACATCGTCTGCGACGGCATGGGGTTGGTATCATCGAGCGCGAGGACTTTCGCCGCGATGAAAGCCGAATAGTAGCGATACGCAACGGCCATCACGCACAAAGCGCCAATGATAATCGGTAAGGCGTTGACCCTCTCCATAATCTAGACCTCGCGGCTCACAAGGCTTTGACCTGCGTCTTTATGGACCGGACACATTCATGGCTGGACCAGAAACTCAGAAGAGCCACCTGAGCAGGTAGAACGCTCCGACAACCGCTCCACCGAGGAGCAGCAGGAGCAGCACAACCAGGCTGCCGACGGCCAGCTTGAATTTCCTGTAACGGTTTTTATCGGGCGGCGCTAAAGAGCTTTGCGGAAAATAGGGTGGTGGTGTGTAGGTTGCCATCTGGCTCTCCTTGAAAACTTGCTACAAATAGTTTGCCGTTCGCCTTCAAGTATTCCACAAATCGGCGGGCAGGCAAAACGCTCTTGAGTCGTAAGTCAGGGCTGATGCCTGCCAACCCTCAGGTGGAGCGGCCATCTGACGAGCTGCCTGCGCTCAGGCTCTCCCCAGAGCGCGAGCAACTCGTCTGCCAGCCCCTCCGTCACTGGGTCGAACCCGCGCTCTTTGATAAACCTTTGCGTCGCGGACCAGGTGCGCAGATAGCCGAGCAGGTCTAAGAGAGACCAATCAACTTCGATATAAAACTGCGGCGGGTTTAGCTCTATGAAAGGGAAAGGAATCGAGCGATATTTGTCTTCGACGATGACTCTTTCGGGCGGCCAGTATGGCCCAACCGTTTCGCCGTAAAATCTATTGATGGGCTGGTCCAGCTCCTCATTGATGGTCAGCAGGTTATAGCACCAGACGGCGACAACGCCCCCGGGTCGCAAAGTGCGCTTCGCTTCATTGTAAAAATCTTCGAGGTTGAGCCAGTGTAGAGCCTGCGCGACGGTGATTAAATCTATCGAGCCGGATTCGAGGCCGGAGTTTTCCGCCGGAGCAGTCCTGTATTCAATCTTCGCGTGCGCGGCTGCGCTGGCAATCTGGGACTGGCTCGCATCCGTCGCGATGACGTGCTCGAAGAATCTTGCGAGGCCCTGCGCAGCCTGCCCGTTGCCCGTCGCGCAGTCCCAGGCCCTTTCGCGCGCGAAAACCAGCGAGGCCAGATAAGCGAACAGCTCCGCCGGATAAAGCGGGCGGTATTTGGCGTAGTCAACCGAATGGGTGGAAAAGTGGTCCTTGAAGTTCATCGCCGCGAGACCGCAAACGCGTCTTTCAATCTTCGATAAGCTTTTCTTCGATGATGATATTGCGCTTTGCCAGCTCGGCCACAAAAGCTTCGGGCGGAACACATCGCTCCTGCGGGATCGCGCCCTGCTCTTTAATCTCTCCGCGCCCCATCATCTGCGCGATAATCGAAGCGGGAAAGGCTGTCGTGCGCATCATCGCGCTCAAACCGGTGCTCTTATCGAAACGGTCTATGATGTCGTAACGCAGCAGCTGCGGCTGCGCGGCATCCGTCATCCGGCCACGAAACTCTACGCGGATGAGCACCACGTCGGGTTCGTCCGCAGGCAGGCGGCGCAGGAGCATCTCGCCGAGCACGCGCCTGGGAGTCGTGCGCGCGCCGTCCACCTCAATCGGCTCGCTGCTCGCCAGCCCCAGCTCAATCAAGAGCCTGAATCTCTCGCAGTGGCCCGGATAGCGTATCGTTTTGTAATCAAGCTCGCGCAGTCGGCCCAGAAAACTTTCGGGCAGGGTCGACGTGCCGCCGGAAGTCTGAAAGGCTTCCATCCTCTGAAAGGGCGCGGGAAATTCCAGCTCTTCCAACTCGGTCATCGAATCCACTTCGACAATCCGTCCATCACGAATGACGCGCGCACGCTCGACATATTCGTTGATTAACCCTTCGACGGAAAAGACTATCTGGTAATCGAGCGGTGGCCTGGGAGACTGCGGCAGGCCGCCGACGCGTATGTGAATCTCTTCGAGCGTGTGGAAACGCGCAGCGCCGTGCGCGGCCAGCACGGAGACCATGCCGGGCGCTAGACCACAGTCAGGGATCAGGTGTATGCCAGCGGCGCGCGCTTCCTGGTCCAGCGACAGTTCCTGGTCCACGACAGAGTTGTTGCCGCCCAGATCGCAGAAGCTGGTCCGGGCTTCAATCGCGGCGCGCGCCAGATTCAGGTTGTGATGATAAACGACGCAGCTCATCGCAGCATCATGACCGCGCATCAGGGCGACAGCCTGGCCCATATCCGCGACATCAAGCTGCACAGGCTTGAGCTTGTCGCTGCCGATGGTGTGGGCGACGGCGCGTGCGCGTTCGAGGTCCAGGTCGGCGACCGTCACCGATTGGACATCCGCGGCCTGGACCAGATCAAATGCCGCGCCGAGACCCATGCGGCCCGCGCCGAGTACGAGAATTTTCATAGAAAGCTAAAAGGGCAGCCTGCCAGTCTCTTAAACATTACTCGCGGCGTCATCCGGCTTGTCAGGCTGCGAAGCGCCCATCGCAGTGCCCGCGATACCCAGCAATAGTCCGATGACAATCAGGATGAGTCCGGCAAGCGCGCGCGCGTGGTCTTCCGCGCCGGAGTTGATGGCTTCATTGATTAACCTGGATGGGCCTGCATCGTGCGGGATGGTAAAGAGGCCGCAGGCGACCAGCAGAAAGCCGAGCGCCGCCAGCTTGAGCGGCAGCGGGGCACGCGCGGGCCGCCCCATCTTCATCCCTATCGCGCTGTGCGTGTACCCGAAAGAGGTATAGATTGCCATCCCGAGGACGAGCCAGCCGATAAAACGCCACCAGGAAGCGGGCGGCAGGTAGTACATCAGGAAGAAGCAGGAGGCCGCGCCGAGCAGAGGCAGAAACCATGGGCCGAAGGGAACGCGAAACGGCCTTGGCCTCGCGGGGTCTTTGTAGCGCAGGATGATGATGCCTATGCAGACGAGCACGAAGGCGAAGAGCGTGCCGATGTTCGTCAGGTCCACCATCTCGTCTATGCTCGCAAAGGCGGCAAAGCCTCCGACGAAGATACCGGTCAAAATCGTCGTCACGTGCGGCGTTTTGTATTTGGGATGAACGCTCGCAAAGACGGAAGGGAGCAGCCCGTCTCTCGCCATCGAAAAGAAGATGCGCGGCTGGCCCAGTTGAAAGACGAGCAGGACTGCCGTATGGGCCACGACCGAGCCGAAGGCGACAATCGCGCTGGCCCAGTTGGCCTGTGGCGCGACGTGATCGAGCGCCATCGTCAGAGGCTCCGCCTGTTCGGTCGAAAGACGCTGGACCAGTTCCTGGTAGGGGATGATGCCGGTAAAGACCGCCGCGACGACGACGTAAAAGATCGTGCAGATGACGAGCGAAGCGATGATGCCGATGGGCAGGTCGCGCGAAGGATTCTTGCATTCTTCGGCGACGGTCGAGACCGCGTCGAAGCCTATGTAAGCGAAGAAGACGAGGGCCGCTCCGGTAAAAGTGCCGGACCAGCCGTTGGGCTGAAAGGGCTGCCAGTTTTTGACCATCGTCGCGGGCGAGACAAAGTAGAGCGCGACGACGATGAAGAAGAGCAGGACCAGAATCTTGATGCCGACCATCACGGCGTTAAAGCCGGCTGACTCTTTGATGCCCCAGACGAGAACAATCGTGATGAGCGCGACAATGCCGAAGGCCAGCAGGTTAAAGACGATGGGCACGCCGAAGATATGCGGCGCGCTCTCGTAGAGACCTGGAATCTTGGCCGCCGTCCGGTAGTCTGTCGCGAGCCATTGCGGAAAGTGTATGCCCAGATCGTCGAGCAGCGTGCGGAAATAGTTGGCCCAACTGATGGCGACGGCGATGTTGCCGACGGCATATTCGATAATCAGGTCCCAGCCGATAATCCAGGCGACCAACTCGCCCAAGGTCGCGTAAGAATATGTATAGGCCGAGCCGCTAATCGGGACCATCGAAGCAAACTCCGCATAGCAGAGCGCCGTAAAGCCGCAGACAATCGCCGTGATGACAAAGGAGAGCATGAGCGATGCGCCCGCGCCTGGCCTGACGGCATCGCCTGCGGCTGCCGTCCCGACGGTTGCGAAGATGCCCGCGCCGATAATCGCGCCGATCCCTAGCAGCGTGATGTTAAAGGCTCCGAGCGTGCGCTTGAGTGAAAACTGCGGCCCGCCCGCCGCCGCCAGAATATCGTCCAGATTTTTGGTGCGAAAGATGCCTCGAAGCAAGATTTTCTTCTCCCTGAGCTTAGAGTGAAATCGCTTTCAAGAGCTTGAGAAGGACACGGCTAAAATGCTGAAACTGGTGCGCGGAGTTTGGCACAGCCATATACTCGAACGCAACTAAAAAAGTTTTCAGTTTCCGGTTTTCAGTTTTCAGCACAGACAGCTTGCTTTCGACTGAAAACCGGAAACTGAAAACTCAAAACTGAAAACTGTTTTTGCCTTTTTACTTTTACCTTGCTATGCTCCGCCGCAAACCAGCAGGCCCGTGATCGGTCTCGTATGCAAGAGGACGCAAAATCTCGTATCCTTCATCAGAATCTGGATACGAGCTATGTCAATCTGAGCGCGTTGCTGCGCTATTTGCGGCAGCGCGAATTCACCGGGCGCGTCCACGTAGAGCTGGACGAGTATGACGCGGATGTCTTCTTGCAGGGCGCTCAAGAGCCGCGCGTGCGCGAGACGGACCACGCCACAGGGCGCAAGGGAGAAGGCGAAGAGGCTTTGCGCCGTCTGCTCGTGAGGGCGACGCAGCCGGGCGGACTCGTCAGCGTCTACGAGGGTGCGAGCGAGCTGCCCGCGAGCGATGCTGGATTATCCGCTCCGGCTGGTCCATTAAGTGCCGAAGGCTTGGACCAATCCGGCGGCAAGCTGACGGATGAAGAGGTTGAATGGCGCGAGCTTTTGCGTTTGAGCGGCGAGCTGATTGCCACCATAGAGCGTGCGGCGCAGAGCGTCGGCGGCGATTTCAACGCAGCCTTCCGCGCCGCGCGTTTAGAGATGGCCGACGACTACTCTTTTCTGGACCCGGCCACGAATCGCTTGACCTACGCGCAAGGGAAGGTTCATTTGCAAGCGCAGCCGGGCCTCAGCGCTTATGTGCAGAGCCTGGCCGAATGCCTGCGCCGCTCTGTCGAGAAGCTGGCGAAGGGCGCGCACGAAGGGCGCATGCGCGAGCGCGTCGCGCTGGAACTGGCCGTGCTCGCGCGCAGGCGGCAAACACAGCTCGCGCGCTTCAAGCTCGCGTCGCAGCTTGACCGCATCGCGGGCACGAGAGTTTTGTAAAAACAGTTTTCAGTTTTGAGTTTTCAGCACAGACAAATTGCTTTTAACTGAAAACTGAAAACCGGAAAAACCTATGTTCAAATGGAACGCTTTCTGGACCACTCTGAGCGTGTTGTTTCTGGCGGAGATGGGCGATAAGACGCAGCTTGCGGCGATTACGCTGGCGGCCCAGACGGGCTCGCCCGTCTCGGTCTTTCTCGGCGCGGCGCTGGCGCTC
Organism: Pyrinomonadaceae bacterium; assembly: GCA_036399835.1. Taxonomy (GTDB): domain Bacteria; phylum Acidobacteriota; class Blastocatellia; order Pyrinomonadales; family Pyrinomonadaceae; genus DASYML01. The sequence goes on from DASWMI010000118.1 coordinate 33,763, forward strand.
GTGCTCGTCTCGCTGATCGGCGTTGCGCTCGGCGCGCTCCTCGGCGAGTATTTACCGACTAACTTGATACGCAAGCTGGCCGCCGTCGCTTTTATCGTTATCGGCGTGTTGATGCTCTGGGGGAAACTTTAGAAAGGCGAAAAGACGCGCGGGTGCTCGAATCATCAATCGTCAATGGAAGAGCAGGATTTATCTATTGATGATTGACGACGAAGGCGCTCAAGCGTTCAAGCGTTATGTATCCATTCCGAAATATTCTGTATCCGACCGATTTCACGCCTCACGCGCGCGCGGCCCTCAAGTATGCGGCCGCGTTTGCGCGCGAGAGCGGCGGGCGCATAGTGCTCTTCAGCGTGCAGGGCGGGACCGTGCCGGCCAACCTGATGAATCTCTCCGCGCGTGTCTTTGAAGAGCAGCCGGACCAAAAATGGCTGCAACAGTTGCGCATGGATGTTGAGGATGTGCTGGGAGACCCACTGCTTAGCGGGCTGGAGGTCGAGCCTGTGATTATAGAGGGCGAGCCGGCGGAAGAGATTGCGCGCGCCGTCCGCGACTATGACATAGACCTCGTGACAATCGTGACGCATGGACGCAAAGGGCTGGCGCGTGCGCTCTGGGGTTCGACCGCCGAAGAGATTATCGCAGAGGCCACCTGCCCAGTGCTCACTGTGCGCCCGCCTCAGCGCGATTTCGTAGAGCACAGGGAAGGCCACACCGCTATGCGCCTTAATCGCGTCCTGCTGGCGACAAACTTCCGCCCTTCTTCGATGGTCGCTGCACACGTCGCGTCGGAATTGGTCCGGCGCACGGGAGCGGAGTTTCACGTTATCTACGTGATTGGTGATTACATGGAGCAGATTGCGGACATCTTTCCGGACACGGCGGGCGCGTCGCTATCCAGATGGCGCGGATACGTTGAGGAGCGTATGGAAGGCTTCGCGCGCGAGGCAGGCAGCCCGCTCAAGACGCACATCGCGGAGGGCAGGCCGTATGCCGAAATCGTGAGGCTCGCCACCGAGAGGGATTTTGACCTCATAGTCATCGGGACCAGCGTTCACGCATCGCTCTTCGGGGGCGCTCCCGCGCTCGGCCCGGACATCGAGCGCGTCGTGCGCAACGCACCCTGCCCCGTCCTCTGCGTCCCCTCAGGCCGCGCCGTCACACCCATCCCCGCCCTCGTCACAGAACCCGTCCCGCAAACGTGAAAAGTCTGAGAGTCCGAGAGTCTGGAGTCTGAGAGTCAAAGGCCCAAAGCTTTTATCTTTTGACTCCAGACTCTCGGACTCTCAGACTCTCAGACTCTTATTGAGGCTTGCCCGTTTCAACCGGGAGACCGGCGTTCTTCCAGGCGTCAAAGCCGCCGAGCAGGGCGGCAGCGTTTTCGATTCCCTTAGTTCTGAGGTTGAGCACCGCACCGGCGCTCGAGTGTTCGCTTGGTCAAGAGCAATAGGTGACGATCACCTTGTCGCGCGGCAGTTCGCCCGATTTGACCAGGATGTCGCTGGTCTGTATCCAGCGCGCGCCCTTGATGTGGCCCGCTTCGTAAGACGACTCGCCGCGCACGTCAACTACTACGGCCTCGCCCTTATCCAGAGCGTCCTTTAGCTCAGCCGTCGTCATGCGGCGCACGCCATCGCTCGGCGTGTTGGGAGCTGTCTGAGCGGCAGGAGTGGGCGCGCCCGGATTCGTACTGGCTGCGGGCGGCTTCGCGCCGGAATTGGTCGCCGCGCGGTGCTGCTGCTCCGTTGAATTACATGCTGCCAGCAGGAAGACTGCCAGGACAATTCCCGCAGACAGCGAAAAAAGAAGACGCATTAAGCTCACCTCCGATAAAATTAACTGTAGCCCTCAAAGCGAATTGACAATGCTTTATCAAAGACAGGCGAGAGGAGCGCGCCGCCCTTGAAGGGAATCAATCCATACGCGACTATTTCTATCATGTTCAAGGCGACATCACAAATTAGAGGACACCTGAGGCAGATCACAACCAGCCAGCCTTTTATCATCAAGCTCTTGACATGCCTTCAAACGTGACATAAATAAGCACAGGTTTTTTATGGTCAGCATCTGCTTTGAGAAACACGGCGAGCCGCAGCCAGATTAAAGCCGCCCGCCTCTTCGGAGACCCGGAAAGGAAAACGATGAAACTCACACCAGCCAGAAAGGCCGCGCTGCTTTTATGCGTCAGCTTGATATTTCTGCTCGAAACCTATGCCGTTCCGGTCAGACAGTCAACTCTGCCCGTGCCGGTCGTCGTCTTTACGGGAGCTGAATATTACAGCGCCAACGGTAAGCAATGGGTCAGGTACAAGTACGAGGTGGATAACCGCGAGGCTTACCCGGACGCGCTGTTTGCTCCCGCGCCAGCTCTTCCGCCCTGCGGCAATAACACAAAGGCTTCGCGCACATGGGTAGACATCTTCGATAGCAGAGGCAAGCGGCTCTACGGCTTCTGCGCCCTCGGCAGTAATGACGGCCTCGCAAACCTCTGGTTCGCGCTTGAGCAGGACGAGATACCGCCAAGCTGGATCAGGATCGTCATCACTGACCGCCAGACCGGGACGAAGGTTCAGTCCGAAGACGTTGCCACGGTTGAATAACGAGCCGCGAGAGGTATAGAGCCAACCCGAACGTCAGAGATTCAGCCGCGGCCAGAGGCTCTCGTCAGGGTTGGCCGCTTGATTGACATGCGCTCCCGTGCGCGCCTATCCTTCAAGGAGCAAACCCGGCACGAATAGTTGATTAACTCTCTTGAGGCCGACGCGCGGCCTTCGCCTTCGTGTCGCAACAGCGCGCCTCTTTTGGCAGTAGGGGTTTCAGGCTTGCGAGGTGTTCTCTGATGTCGCAGCCGACCTATCTTACTTCGGGCAGCCGCGTCGCCGTTGTCGGCGGTGGACCGGCAGGCTCTTTCTTTGCGATTGAGCTGCTGCGCCGCGCTCGCTCTCTGGGTCTCTCCATCAATGTAGATATTTACGACGGGAAGAGCTTTGCCAGGAAGGGCGCTGCCGGTTGCAACATGTGCGCCGGGGCTATCGGCCACAAGCTGATTCAGGAGATCGAGCGGGCTACGACGGCGATTCCGCGAGAGGTCATACACTATGAGCTGGAAGGCTACGCCGTGCATTATCAAGGCTCTTCCGCGCGGCTGGAAAACGACCCTGCCAAAAAGATTTACGGAGTCTATCGCGGCGCTGGTCCAGTCAGCACAGAGCATCCCGAAGGCGCGCGCAGCTTCGACCAGTTCTTACTCGAACAGGCCATCTCGCTCGGCGCGCAACACATCGCGCAGAACATCCACGATATAGATGTCCCCGCCACGCTCGAATCGCGTCCGGCTGTGCGCTTTCAGGGCAAGACGCCGGAAGCGCGCACCGAATACGATCTCGTGATAGGAGCCTTCGGCGTCAACTCGCCGCTGGCCCAGCGCCTGCTCTACGGTTATGAGCCGCCGCCGACCTGGAAGACCTGTGTTATAGAAGCGCGCGTCCCACGCGAGTTTCAGCGCGAAAAGCTGCACAACCTGATTCACTTCTTTATCCTCAAGCAGGCAGACATACGCTATGTCGCGCTCATTCCTAAGGGCGAGCATGTGACCATCACGGCCATCGGTCAGGACGTTGATGTCATCACGACCGAAAGGCTGCTGCGCACCTCTTACATGCGTGATTATCTGCCCGAAGACTGGAAGCTCGATTGCCATTGTCACCCGCGCGTCGCCGTCGGCGCGGCACGCCTGCCCTATAGCGAGCGCTTCTGCATCATCGGCGACGCTTCGGATTCCAGATACCTCAAGAACGGTATAGAGTCTGCGCTGGTGACGGCGCGGCTCGCCGTAGACTGCGTGATTAATCACGGGGTCACGGCGCGCGATTTTGAGAAACATTTCTGGCGGCGCTGTAATCGCGTCTTCGGTCGAGATAATCTCTACGGTCGCATCCTCTTTGAGATTTACGACCGCATCTTTCCGCATCCCTTGCTCGCCCCCGTTTACTTCGCCGTGCTGCGCTCCGAACGCAAGCTCAAGGCGCGGCCCGGCGCGCTCCTCTCAAACGCGCTGCTGGCAGCCTTCACCGGCGACCAGTCTTACAGACGCATACTCCTCAGCGCGCTCAACCCCCGCCTGGCCGCACGCATGATGGGGCGCGCCGGTACGCTTGTCATGGCGCGCGCACGCTCCATCGTCTCGCGCTCTGAGCGTCAGCCCCTGCGCGGCCTTTACCTGCGCGACGGCTCGCGCGTGGCGATTATCGGCGGTGGTCCGGGCGGCGCGTCCTGCGCGCTGCGTCTACTGAGCCAGGCCCGCGCGCGTGGGATGGATTTGCGCGTTACCATCTACGAGCCGAAATCTTTTCCGCGCCATCACAACGCCTGCATCGGCGTACTCGCGCCGCCGACCGCAGAACTCCTGCGCGAGCGTCTAGGCATAGAGCTTCCCGCAGAGATGATTAAGCGCACGATCAAAGGCTACAGGCTGCACGGCGACCGCAGCGACATAGAGTTGCGCGCGCCCTCCACGGACGAGCCTTCGCTGATGGTCTCGCGCTCGGAGTTCGACCGTCTGCTGCTTGAGCGCGCGGCGCTGGCCGGAGCGCAGGTGATACCTGATCGCGTGACGGGCCTTGAATTTCATCCTGATAATCTGGAACATCCCGTGCGCGTCTATTCCGAAGGCGCATCTCGCTCGGCTGACATGATTGTCGCCGCCTGCGGTCTGGACGATGGCCTCCTCTCCGTGCTCGAACAGGCCAGCCCGCGCCTCAGTCGTTACAAACGACCCGCAGAGTACATGCACTCGATTATCATCAAGCTCCCCTGCGATGAGCGACACATTGAAAAGCGTCTCGGCGGCGAGATACATGCCTTTCTGCTCTCGGACCTGCCGCGCATAGAGTTCGGCGCGATTACCCCAAAGCTGGACCACCTCATCGTCAACATCACTGGCCGACACGTGCGCTCGACAGACATGGAAGATTTTCTCCTCCACAGGAAAGTGCGCACGCTTCTGCCGCGCTTTAATCTTCAGCAGCTCGACTACTACGAAGGACGCGCTCCCGTGCGTCCCGCTCGCAAGGTCTACTGGGATCGCTTCGTGGCGGTCGGGGATGCTACCGGGTGGCTGCGTCCGTTCAAGGGGATGGGGATTACGACGGCGATTCAGACTGGCACGGCTGCCGCCGACGTGATGCTTGAGCGCGGGGTGGACGGCGTCGCGCTCGAAGCTTACGCGCAGCGCCTGCGCATCCTGACGGAAGATTACTATCACGGCAGGCTCTTGCGCCGTCTCTGCCGGATGGGCATGAGTACGGGCGTGATGGACGGCGTGATAGAGCTTGCCCGGACCAACGAAGACCTCTACTCGATTCTCTACGACGTGCTGTCGGGCCGTCACTCATATCGTCGCATCGCGCGAGACCTGCTGCGCACGGCGCTGGTCCTCAAGATGGGCGCGCTCACACTGCGCCGCGTGCTGCGGCCCGCCGGTTAAGACCCGCCACAAAAAAGCTTCCCCGAGATGGCGTAGGTATGCTATAGAAACGCCATCGCATCGCAACCAGAGTAGAAAGCAAGTCAGGAGAATGGCTGGACGCTTGAGAGGGAAAATCCTTTTGCGGATAACTATACTCAAAAACAGTTCGACCGCTCGACCTTTGTGGTCCATTTCTTTCTGGTCCATGCTGGCGGCGCTCATCCTTCTCTTCGATGTTGGCGCGGCGTCTGCTCAAACTCGCGCGCAGCCCGCGCCGCACAACGACACGCAATTCTGGAATGATACGTTGCTCACCGTCCCGATGGGCAAGAGTGTGGACGCCATCTTTAGCGGCACGCTGCGCATCGGGAGCGATCTGAGCAGACCCGTGGAAGAGCGGCTCGGCCTCGCTTTTAATTTCAGGCTGGGCAAGTATTTGAGTTTGCAGCCGGGCTATACGGGCATCTGGACGCGCCCCAAGGGAGGGCGCGAAGGTTATGAAGACAGGCTCAGCCTGGCCGCCACGCTGCGCACGACTCTCGGCAAATTCACGCTCAGCGACCGCAACACGTTCGAGCGCCGCTATCGCAGCCCGCAGATTGATTCGACGCGTTATCGCAACCGCCTGCAAATCGAGCACCCGCTGGCCCGGTTGCCGCTCAGCATCTTCGCTTCCGACGAAGTTTTCTACGATTGGAGCGTTAATGAGTGGGTGCGCAATCGCTTTGCAGTCGGTCTCAGCAAAAAATTTAATCAGCATTTCACAGGCGAACTCTACTATCTGCGGCAGAACGACGGACGCACCCGCCCAGGCGACCTGCACGTGATCGCCACGACCTTCAGGCTGCGCCCCTGAGCAGCCGCAATGAGTCGGCCCGCGCGGCGCGCTGTGATGAGAGATAAAGGAGAGCCTGATGGGAAATCGAAAGCATTCAAAAATATCTGCGGGCGATAAATCTTTGCGCTCGCCTCCGAACGCGCCGGACGCATCGTTGACGTGGGGAAATAGAGACGATGAACGATGAACTAAAGAGATTGACTCACCGACTGATTGATTCAACCGCTCACGCTTAAAGTTCATTTCAAAACTTAGCCACCGAGACACGCAGGCACAGAGCTGAAAGCAGATAAAATATTTTAAGCTTCCCATATCTATTTTCCATGCCTCCGTGTCTCCGTGGCTCGGTGGCTGATTCCGAGTTTTGAGACAAACTCTCAATAGCGTCTCCCGCGAGTTTATCGCTCCCGCATCACGCGTTGATTTTGATTGCGTCGTCCGTTTAAGCTAAGATGCGCAGAATTCAAATTAAAAAGAGAGATTGATGAGAGAGCTACCAGTCTACGAGACCCGCGTTCCTCAGCTTCAATGGGCCAAGGTCATTGACCACACGCGATGCATAGGCTGCCACGCCTGCACGACCGCCTGTAAATCCGAAAACGAAGTCCCGCTCTCGGTCACGCGGACCTACGTCAAGCACGTTGATGTCGGAGAGTTTCCGCAAACGCGACGCGCGCATCAGGTGACGCGCTGCAACCAGTGCGCGCATGCTCCGTGCGTGACGGCCTGCCCGACCAGCGCCATGTTCAAACGCGCAGACGGGATTGTGGACTTCGATAAATCCATCTGCATCGGCTGTAAGGCTTGCATGGCCGCCTGTCCTTACGATGCCATCTTTATCAACCCCGAAGACCATTCGGCGGAGAAGTGCAACTTCTGCGCGCACCGTATAGACCAGGGATTAGAGCCAGCCTGCGTCGTCGTCTGCCCGACCGAAGCCATCCTCGTCGGAGACATGAACGACCCGCAATCGAAGGTGGCCGAGATAGTCAACCGTGAGCCTGTCAACGTCCGTCGCCCGGAAAAGGAGACGCTGCCCAAGCTCTTTTACAAGGGCGCGCACCAGGCGACGTTAGACCCGCTGGCCGCGCGCCGTCCACCGGGCGGACTCTACATGTGGAGCGAGCAGAAGGAGGACAGGGAAACCGTCGCCTCTGGCAATCCCCTGTACCAAAACAGCTCCGCCGCCGCGCTGCTCTCTTACGATGTCCCGCACGCGATTCCCTGGGACTGGCGAGTCAGCCTTTACACCTGGACCAAAGGTATCAGCTCAGGCGCGTACTTGGTTTCAATCCTGCTCTTGGCCTTCCAACTGATGTACGGCTTGACGGAAGCCGTGCCAGGCTCTCCGCAAGAGATGCTCGACTGGCCGCTCGCCGCCAGTCCCTTCTGGCTCTGGTCCACTCCCGTCATCTCAGGCGTTTTTCTGGCCGTCACGGGCGGGCTGCTCATCTGGGATTTAGAGCATCCCACGCGCTTTTACATGATCTTCACGCGACCTCAATGGCGAAGCTGGCTGGTCCGTGGCGCTTTCATCATCGCCGGATATTCTCTGGTCCTGGCTTTGCATTTTCTCGCCTCGTTGTTGGGAGACACGCGAACGCAGCTCCTCTTAATCCTGCCCGGAGTCCCGCTCGCCATCCTGACAGCCGTTTATACCGCGTATCTCTTCGCGCAGGCCAAGGCGCGCGACATGTGGCAGAACCCCTTGCTGCCGCCGCATCTACTGGTCCAATCTCTGCTCGCAGGCTCGGCTGCGCTGCTGCCTCTCGCCGCGTGGCTTGAGCCGCGACTGGTCCAGCGCCTGCTCTGGATTTTAGGTGCGATGAGCCTCCTGCACATCCTGATGGTCCTGGGCGAAATCACGCTGACGCATCCGACCACGCACGCGCGCCTCGCCGTCTGGCAGATGACAAGGGGGCGTTATAGAGTCTTCTTCGGGCTGGGCCTCTTCATGGCGCTGGTCAGCATCTTCGCTCCCTGGCTCGGCCTCGCCGCCGCGCCGCTGGCCCTGGCCGGACTTCTTTTTTATGAACATGCTTATGTACAGGCTGGACAGTCCGTGCCGCTGGCTTGAGCGTAGGCGGCGAGGGTCCGAGTTAGTATCTTTGGGAAGATGTCTTCGGGGTCGGGTTTCTTATGAAGAGAGATGAATTAAGCGAGTTGAGCCGGCGCGTCAGCGCTGCGCGCGAGGAGACCGAAGGAAGGGGCGAGACCTTTTATCCAGGGCCGAGCCGGATTCACCTCGCGGCCTTTCCGCCGAAGGAGCGCTGGGACGATTGGCGAGAGCTTGATTCGCGCGCCTGGCCCAAACGCAAAGAGCGCCGCTACATGCTTGTCCCGACGACCTGCTTTAACTGCGAATCGGCCTGCGGGCTGCTGGCTTATGTTGACCGCGAGAGTATGCAGGTGCGTAAGTTTGAGGGCAACCCCGAGCATCCGGGTTCGCGCGGGCGCAACTGCGCCAAAGGTCCGGCGACGCTCAACCAGATTACAGACCCCGACCGCATCCTCTATCCATTGAAGCGCGCGGGCCAACGCGGCGGCGGCAAGTGGGTCCGCGTCAGTTGGGACGAGGCGCTCGACGAGATTGCCGCGCGTATACGCAAGGCCATCCTTGAAAAGCGGCACAACGAGGTGATGTATCACGTGGGCCGTCCGGGCGAGGACGGCTTTACGGAAAGAATCCTCGCGGCCTGGGGCGTTGACGGGCACAACTCGCACACCAACGTCTGCTCTTCAAATAGCCGCGCGGGTTATCAATTCTGGATGGGCCTTGACCGGCCCAGCCCAGACCACTCCAACGCCAAAGTCATCTTCCTCATCAGCTCGCACCTGGAATCGGGCCACTACTTTAACCCGCACGCGCAGCGCGTCATTGAAGCCAAAGCCAAAGGCGCAAAGCTCATCGTCTTTGACACGCGGCTCTCGAATACGGCGACGCACGCAGACTACTGGGTCTCGCCCTTCCCAGGCTCCGAAGCTGCGATTGCGCTCGCCATTGCAAACTACCTGATTCAGCACAATCTCTATAACCGCGAGTTCGTCCGCCGCTGGTGGAACTGGGAAGAGTACATGGCGGTCGAGCGGCCAGAGCTTGAGACCAACTTTGAGAATTTCGAGCTGGTCCTGAAGGAGATTTATCAAAGCTATACTTTTGAATACGCGGCGGCGGAATCCGGTGTGGACCAGCGCGTGCTCGAAGAGATTGCGGAGGTCGTCTCGACGGCGGGCACGCGCCTTAGCAGCCACAACTGGCGCTCCGCCGCTTCGGGCAACAGCGGCGGCTGGCAGGTCGCGCGCACGCTCTTTCTACTCAATGCGCTCCTCGGCGCTGTCGCAACACCGGGCGGCGTCTTCCCGAATGCCTGGAACAAGTTTGTCCCTAAGCCCATCTATACGCCGCCGCACCCGCCGCGCTGGAATACTCTGACCTGGCCCACCGAATACCCGCTCTCTATCAACGAGCTTTCTTTCCTCCTGCCACACTTTCTCAAGGAGGGACGCGGTAAGCTGGAGGTCTACTTCACGCGCGTCTACAATCCTGTCTGGACCAACCCGGACGGCTTCTCCTGGATCGAAGTCTTAAATGACGAGAGCCTCATAGGCTGTTATGTCGCGCTGACCCCAACCTGGAATGAGACGGCCTACTTCGCTGACTTTATCCTGCCGATGGGCCACGGCTCCGAAAGACACGATCTACATTCCTACGAGACGCACGATGCGCAGTGGATAGGCTTTCGCCAGCCCGTGCTGCGCGCGGCGCGCGAGCGCTTGGGCGAGCAGGTCGCTGATACGCGCGAGATTAATCCGGGCGAGGTCTGGGAAGAGAACGAATTCTGGCTTGAGCTTTCATGGCGCATAGACCCGGACGGAGAATTGGGCATACGCCAGTTTGTCGAATCCAGAGAGAGGCCCGGCGAGCGGCTCGGCGTGGACGAGTATTACGGCTATATCTTCGAGAACTCCGTCCCCGGATTAAAAGAGAGGGCGGCGGAGGAAAACTTAACGCCCCTTGAGTTCATGCGGCGCTATGGTGCTTTCGAGGTCCGCAAAAGGGTCGGCGCAATCTATGAAGAGCCTGTCCCCGACCAAGAGCTTGAAGACACACGCGAAGACAGGTTCGGTCGCGTCTACACCAGAACGCAGAAGCCTGCGACGACTAACGTCGTGCCCGTACCGACGCCCGACCCTGATGAAGACGGTCGCCGCCTGGCGGGTGTCAATGTTGACGGGCGCATCCTGCGCGGCTTCCCCACGCCGAGCGGTCGGCTTGAGTTCTATTCCAGAACCCTCGCAGATTGGGGCTGGCCCGAATACGTCATTCCGACTTACATCAAAAGCCACGTCCACCCCGAACAACTCGCACCGGACCAGACCGTCTTAATCTCCACCTTCAGGTTGCCCGTCCAGATTCACACGCGCTCGGCCAACGCCAAGTGGCTGGACGAAATCGCGCACACCAACCCGCTCTGGATTCATACTTCGCACGCGGCGCGGCTGGACCTGCGCACGGGCGACCTCTGTCGCGTCGAGACCGAGACGGGCTACTTCGTCGTGCGCGCCTGGGTGACGGAAGGGATTCGCCCCGGCGTCGTCGCGTGCAGCCATCACATGGGCCGCTGGAAGCTGAGCGAAGAAGAAGGGCAGCGACAACTGATGGCGACCGTCTCGCTGGACCACAGGGGCGACCGTTGGGGCTTGAAGCGCGAGCAGGGCGCGCGCCCCTTCGCCTCTGCGGACCCCGATACCTTGCGCATCTGGTGGACAGACGTGGGCGTACATCAAAACCTGACCTTCCCCGTTCATCCAGACCCCATCTCCGGCATGCACTGCTGGCATCAGGCCGTTCGCGTCCACAAGGCACTACCCGAAGACCGCTACGGCGACATCTCCGTGGATACGCACAAGGCGCACGAGATTTACAAAAAGTGGCTCGCCCGAACGCGCCCCGCAGAGCATCATTCCCCGGACGGCACACGCCGCCCCTACTGGCTCTTGCGCCCGCTCAAGCCCGCCAGGGAAGCATACCGCCTGCCCTCTGAAGTTGAGCTAAAAGAAGTCTGAGTGATAGCATCCCTGTTATCTTGATGAGCCTTCGCCCGTCGCATCCTTGATGAGGCTTGAGCTTGACTGATGGAACTCTTCCGCGCTCTGGCTGTGCTGGCTGAGCCTCCGACTCCGGCGGTCGAGCGGGTGGCCCGGACGTTGGAGCTTGGGCCGCTGCCAGAGACGAGCGAGTACACGCAGCTTTTCCTCTTTCAACTTTATCCTTACGCCTCTGTTTATCTTGGACCGGAGGGGATGCTGGGCGGCGAGGCGCGCGACCGCATCGCAGGATTCTGGCGCGCTCTGGAACTCGTGCCACCGGCTGAGCCTGACCATCTGGCTTTAATGCTGGCCCTCTACGCGCGGCTCTGCGAGCTTGAAGAGCAGGCTGGCGACGATGGAGCGCGCGGGTTGTGGTCCAATGCGCGCAGGGCCTTTCTCTGGGAACATCTTTTAAGCTGGCTGCCCTTCTACCTCGACAAGCTCAAGGCAATCGCGCCGCCCTTTTATCAACGCTGGGGAGAGCTGCTGGCGGCGGCTCTTTTTGAGGAAGCCTTGAGAGTAGAGAGGCCGGAGCTGCTGCCGCTTCATCTGCGCGAGGCCGCGCGTGTGCTTGACCCGCGAGAGACGACGGCTGAAGCATTCATCCAGTCGCTTTTGAGTCCCGTGAGGAGCGGGGTGATTCTAGTCCGCGATGACTTAAAGCTCGCCGCGCGCAAAATGGGTCTGGCCCTGCGGCTCGGCGAAAGAAAGTTTATCCTGACATCCCTCTTCGGACAGGATGCGCAGGCCACGCTCTTGTGGCTGGCAGAGGAGGCCGCAGGCTGGACCAATCGCCACCGCCGGCACCGCCAGACGCTCGGCCTCATCTCCCTTGCCTGGGAGGAAAGGGCGAGCTTTACGGCGTCTCTGCTGGAGGAACTCGGACGCGCGGCAAATGAGATTGTCTGAGCCGTAGATGTCAAGATAGAGATTGGCTATCTGGCCGAGCTGTGAGACTGGTCCATTGCTCGCAGGATATAAGCATTGACGCGCCCTGTCTTCTGCGTTTAGCATGCGCCTCGTCCGGCACAAAAGTTTTCGCTGCGCGCATGGAGGGCAAGACTCGCCATCGGAATCCTGATTAATAGTCTGCGGGGCTTTCTACAAAATCCTTACGTCTTCTACAGCGGCACGATCCTGCTTGCGACCTTTCACGGCTACGGCGCGGCCTGGCTCGCCATCCGGATGCTTTTTCGACCGCACCGCCCGGTCAAGCTCCTGGGCCTCACCATCTGGCCGCAGGGGATGATTCCGCGTCACCGACAACGCCTGGCCGAAACCATCGGCAACGCCGTCGGCAACGAGTTGGTCTCGCAGGAGACCGTCATCAACGCGCTCTTCGAGGCAGACTTTTTTCGCCGCAAGGTCGAAGGATTGGTCAACTCTTACTCGGAAGAGCTGCTGGCAAGCTCTTATCCTTCGCTTATCGAAGCTTTGCCGAGAGGCGCGCGCGCGCCCGTCCTGGATGCCATCTCGGCCCTCCAATATCGCATCGCGGACTACATCGCGGAGACCTTGAGAAGCGAAGAGACAGCCGAAGCCATACGCGTGTTTGTGGACCGGCGCGTGGACCAGTTGCTCTCTCGCCGTCTTTCCGAAACCATCAGCGAAGAGGCTTTCGAGAAGCTCTTGGGCTTTATCGAAGAGCGCTTTCGCGGCCTCGTGACGGACGCGACCTTCGAGGCAAAGGTCCGCGCCTTTATCGGAGAGCGGCTCGACGAGCTGGCCCACAGCCAGGCGACCCTCGCCGAAATGCTCACGCCCGATACCGTCTCTCTCATCAAGGAACGCGTTGACCGCCAGCTCCCGCCCATCGTCCACGAGCTGGCGGCCATCGCTACCAGCCAGCGCACGCGCGCGCAGATCGGCGGTCTCATCAAGCGCGAAGTGGACGATTATTACCAGCAGCTCTCCTTCTTCAAAAAAATCTTCGTCTCGCGCGAACGCATACACACGGAAGTTGACGAGATGGTCAACAAGACGCTGCCGCGCCGTGTCGAAGAGTTTCTGGTCGGCGAAGCCTTTCAGACCGAGGCCGAAACGTTTCTCAACACGACGATTGACAGCGTGCTCGCGCGTCCCTTCAGCGATCTCGTCGGACAGATCGAGCCTGACAAGCTTGAGATGATTAAGGACCAGGTGGCCCAACGCATACTGGCGCTCGCGCGCGGCCCTGAGCTGGCGACCTCGGTCTCGGCTTATATGACGGATGCGCTCGTGCGTCTGCGGCCTCACACTTTGCGTGCGCTCTTGCAGTATCTCAACGCGGATTCGGCGGAGCGTTTAAAGAGCCTGCTCACAAAGGGTCTCGTCAAGTTGCTGGCGCGTGAAGATACGACGCGCACCATCAATGCCATCCTCAGCGCGCAGATCGAGCGGCTGCTGGTGACGCCCATCGGCCAGCTCTCCGATTACGTCTCGGAGCAGACGGTCAGAAATGCCAGCGAGGCTCTCACGGAACGCATCACGACCACGGCGCGCGAACGCCTTCCGGCGGCCCTCGCGGAGTTTGATGTCGGCAGCGTCGTGCGTCGCAAGGTCGAAGACTATCCGATACAGAAGCTGGAGGATTTGGTGCTCTCCGTGGCCCAGCAGCACCTCAAGACCATAGAGTGGTTCGGCGCGATGATAGGCCTCTTGATAGGCATCTTTCAGGCGTTCTATTTCTGGTACTTTTCAAAGTAAGAAGACATAAGTAAAAAGTCAGGCGGCAAACATTTTAATAAAATGTTTGCCGCCTGGCTTCTGCCTTTGACCTTTTGCTTTCTTACTTTCGCCAGTGGCTCGCGGTGGACCAGTGTTGCGGGTCAAAGAAGCTCTGGTCCAGCGCAACGCCCGCGCGCATGTCTGAGTATTCTTCGGTTGTAGTGGTCTTGCCGTTAATCATAAAGATAACTTCGGGCGCGATCCAGCCGCCGCCGAGTTTCTGGTACTTGTTGAACTGCGTCTCGGAGACGAGCGAGCCGTCCTTACCGACGGGCCTGATCATACGCACAAAGTAGAGGCGCTCGCGGTCAATCCAGAATTGCGGCGAGCGCAGGTCTCCCATCTTCGCGCCGACGACGTAGACGGGGCGGCCCTGCCATGTGTCTTCGCGCAGGACGGAGAAATCGAACTTGAGCTGTTTGAGCTTGGCTATCGTTTGCTCAGGCGGCAGAAAATAGACATCGAAGCCGAGCACGAGCAGCGGATGCACGAGCGGCTGCGTTCTTTCCAGCTTGCCGGCCTTGAAAGAATAGAGCGTGTCGTCGGCGAAGAGGATGCCGTTGCCGTCCTTGATGGGGTCAAAATCTATACGCAGCTTTCCGGGCATCGCCAGCGCCTCGTACCAGATGGCAGCCGTGCTCTTTCCATCCTTGTCAATCTCCGTCGTCTTCTGGACAAAGGTCGCGGTCCTGTACCAAGACTTCGCATACTTCTTCTGCATCGCCGCGATTAATTCTTCAGCCGTCTTAATCTTCTTCGCCTGCGCGGTCGGAGCAAGCAGAGCCAGCGCACAGAGCAACAGCAGGGCATAACGCATCTTAATATTCTCCTCTATGATTCGGATTGGCGTAGGGACTGCGACGTATCGTCAAAGGCCGGCTCGCAGCCGTCGGCGCAGCCTCAGCTTATACGCGTGCGCGGCGCGGCGGGTTTCCATGATGGGCGGCCCTTGATGTTATTGATTCAAGCGGAAAAGAAAGGTCCAGACTTACCGGATGAAGAGCCGGAGTTGGCCCTGTCATAGAAAGAGGAATAATCGGGACAGGGCAGGCTTTACAGTTTAGGGAGAACATAATCCCAGATGTCATCCAGCTCCTGGTTCGACAAACGGCCCAGCGGCATCCCCTGCAACTTCCTGTTATTTTTAAGAAAAGGCATCAACCACCAGCTCTTTTTCGACGACAGCCATTCAAACGTCTTCGGGTATGACATGCGGATAGAGATAAAGTGTGTGAGAACCTTGACCGCTACATCTTCACTGAGCGAGGCAGGGTCATAATCAAACAGCCTCCAGATGGATGCCAGCGCCTGTTCCGCCGCCTCGTCCTCAGTCCCCCATGAAGATTTCCAATCCCCGGTTCTGAGTCCGGTTTCCAGCACCTCAAGAATTCCTGAATTGCCGCACTCACCGTGACCGCTCCCATTTTTTCTAATCTCAGCCGTCCCCGGAACCACATTTCGTATCTGAAGAATATTATCAATGATGCTGCCGACTGCATCCGCATCCTGATTTTTCCCTGCGGCGAGCAGCAGCCCCTTGTTCTCTTCGATGGCACTTACTATGTGCTTCGGTTTCGACTGCATACCGGGCAAAGTATAGAACTCATCAAGCAGATTAATCAGCGGAGCGCTAGAACCTGAGACCCTTCCTGAAGCCGCGATCTCTTGTTCATTGGATTGATCCTTATATCAAGTACGACTTCAGGGGGAAGAGGTAACTAAACGAACACGTGAGGCTAACAAGATCAGCCCTCGTCAGCGGGATTGAGATGTGCGAACGATATATCCGTCAACTGTGAATATCAATGGTCGGATAGCCCGCGTTAAAAGAATGGACGAACTCGCGGAATGATTCAGCAGCAGCAGCCGCGCTCCGGAAGATTGAGCGCGGCTGCCTGCGTCTTGGTCCTTCAAAAACCCGGGGCTATTCGGGCTGGCCCGTGCATTTTGGTCCATAAAGCGCGGGCTTCTTCATGCTGATGATAGGATACTGGTCCGCCTCCGCGTTCAGCTCCAGCCAGTGCTGGTACTGGTCCGGCAGGGCTGCTTCCGAGAAGATGGCTTCGACGGGGCATTCAGGCACGCAGGCATCACAATCAATGCAGGTCTCAGGATTGATATAAAGCCTATCGTCAAGCTCGTGAAAGGCTTCGACGGGGCAGACGGCTGCACAGTCCGTGTACTTACAGTCCACGCATAATTCAGTCACGATGTAGGTCATGTCTCACTCCATTAAATTTGATCTTCGGCCCGCAGGCCGGGCGGCGAATCAAAGACTTCTCTATCGCGGATTGCTGTAGGTGCGTATTATGCAAAGCGCGAGCCTTTTTCGCAAACCCGCAGGCCGAGGCTCTCAGCCCCTTGACCTCTGCCGTCCGGCACGGGCAAGATAAACGCGTCATGTTGGACAGAATCTCCCACGCGTCTTTTCCTATGTGTCCCCTGAATCTACGAAAAATCATCCTGACGTTTTTTTGCCTGGCAGTCGGCGTTTGCTTCCCGCCCGGCGAAGGCTTCGCACAGTCACTTGAGCGCCACTTCGACACGCCGGAAAAGGTCCAGTTGACGATTAAAAATCGCAATGGCCGCGTCACGCTGACGGCTTCAGACGAGCAGAGGGGCGTCTCGCTCAAGGCCAGCTCGCCGGGCGCGCCCGTGGCCGAAAGCGATGTCGGCGCGGTCTCGACCGGCGGCCAAGTAGAGATTACTGTGCGCACGCGTCAGGGAGAAAAGGACCGCATAGACCTGGACCTGATTGTCCCTCCGCGCGCTCGCGTCAAGGTCGAGACGGAAGCCGGGGCGGTTGACGTAATCGGCAACGTGGAAGCGGCTGAAGTCTCTACGAACACGGGGACGATTCACGCGGACGTGCCGGTCGAGGCCCTGCGTTTCAACTTTCTCTGGCAGGCCAGCCGCCCGCGCTTTCTGAGCGATGTCGAATTGCCAAAGGTCAAGGAGAAGGCCGGGGGCTGGTTCTCGATTTCCGGTAAGGTCGGCGACAAGAAGGCGAAAAGGGAGGCGCGCGTCGAGCTTGATTTTACGACGCAGCGCGGCGTCGTGCTGCTCAATGTTGACCCTACTTCTGTGCCAGCGGATTTGCGCGAGCGTCCGCTGACCGAAGCCGCCAAGGCTATCGTCAGAAGCGGCGACAACGAGCTGATTGACGCCATACGCAAGATTAGCCCGCGCTACTTCGGCGACTATGCCAAGACGCTCCCGCCGCCCAAAGATGAGCCTGCGCTGCTCTCTCGCCGCCCTGCCACACTGCTCGCCACGCAGGTTGCGCCGCAGCTCATGCGCATCAACGCGAGCGTCACGGACAGGCACGGACGCGCCGTCAGCGGTCTCGGCGTAAAGGATTTTACGGTCATCGAAAACGGCGAAGAGCGCAAGGTGATGAATGTCGCAACCGCCAGCGAGCCTTTCAATCTGGTCCTCCTGCTGGACGTTTCGGGAAGCGTCGAAGACCACATGAACTTTATCAGAAAGGCTGCGCGAGATTTCCTGCGCACGGTCAGCCCGCAGGACAGCATAGCTATCATCAGCTTTCGCGACGACATACAGGTCATCTCTGATTTTACGACAGACAGACAGCTTCTCTCGCAGCGTCTGGAAGAGATTGACGCGGGCGGCGCGACCGCGCTCTACGACGCTCTGGCTTATACCCTTGTCGGACAGCTCCGAAAAGTGCGCGGCGAAAGGACTGCTATCGTCATCCTCTCTGACGGCGACGACAATCGCTCTTTTGTGCCTTTCCCTGCGGTGCTCGAAGCGACGATTGAATCCGGCGCTCTGATCTATCCGCTCTACGTCCCTTCGGGTCTCATTCCCGAATCGAGCGTGCCTGCCAGCCAGACTACGCTAGACCCCTTGCGCACGCGCTATCTGACGATTACGACGCGCGCGGAAGAACAGGGCCGCAAGCTGGCGGAAGTCTCAGGCGGCGTCTACTTTCAGGTCACGCGTCTGGAAGATTTGCAGAAGGCTTACGACGACATAGTGGCGCAGCTTCGCATGGCCTACACGATTACCTACGCCTCTAACACAAACGACGGGCGCGAGCGCCGCATACGCATACGCACCACACGCGAAGGCGCATCCGTGCGTCTCAGCCCTGCGGTCGGCGTCGCCGCGCCCTGAAGGCGTCCCGTTGCATCATCTTTGAGAATATGTCTCGTCCCCTGCTGCTATCTCTTTTTGACGCGACCGAGCGCCGCCCGCTGACTGTCACGGAACTGACGATGCAGGTGCGCGGCGCTCTCGAATCGCGTTTTGCCTCCGTCTGGGTCGAAGGGGAAATCTCCAACTTTAAAGAGGCCGCTTCGGGCCACTGGTATTTCACGATTAAGGATGAGAGCGCGCAGTTGCGCTCGACCTGCTTTCGCGGCGTCAACAACCGCATACGCTTTCGCCCTTCGGACGGCTTGCAGGTACGCGCGCGCGGTCGCTTGACTGTTTACGAGCCGCGCGGCGAATACGAGTTGATGGTCGAGGCGCTGGACCCCGTCGGCGCTGGCGCGCTCCGCGTAGCCTTCGAGCAGCTCCGCGACCGTCTCTCGGCGGAGGGCCTCTTTGCCGAACAGCTCAAGCGCCCGCTGCCGCTTTTGCCTCGCCGCATAGGGCTGGTCACTTCGCCTAACGGCGCTGCCCTGCGCGACATCCTGACCATCCTCGCGCGCCGCACGCGCACGGTCCATGTGCTTCTTTCGCCTGCGCGCGTGCAGGGCGAAGGCGCTGGCCTTGAGATCGTCCGCGCGCTTGAACTTTTGAACAATCATCACGCCAACGCTCTCATTAATGGTCGCGAAGAAGACCAGGTGGATGTCATCATAGTTGGCAGGGGCGGCGGCTCTGCGGAAGATTTGTGGGCCTTTAACGATGAGGCGCTGGCCCGCGCCATACGCGCCTCCCGCATCCCTGTCATCTCGGCTGTCGGTCACGAGACCGATTTCACCATCGCAGATTTCGCTGCGGACCTGCGCGCGCCCACGCCTTCAGCCGCAGCCGAGTTGGTCGCCGCGCGTGAAGACGAACTCGCCGACGGCATCCGGACCCGCACGCGAGACCTGCTGCGCGCCATACGCTTTCAGCTGATGGAGGCGCGCGCGCGCGTGCAGGAGGCGGCCATGTCGCAGGGCTTCGACGATGTGCAGGCGCGCTTGCGCACAACCAAATCTCTGGGCCAGTCTCTTCAGCACAGGATGGAAACCTTAATCAGGCTCAAGGCTCAACACGTGCGCCGCCGCGCAGAAGGCTGGCAACACAGGCTACAGCCCGTACAGTTGGCCGCGAGCGTCTCGGCTGCGCGGACGCGCTTCGGTGTTGTTCGGACGGCGCGTGATGCGGCCCTTGCCGCGAGCCTTGAGGAAGCGCGTGCGCGCCTCGGTATCGCGGCGGCTTCGCTCGATGCCATGTCTCCGCTCGCGGTGCTCAAACGCGGTTACGCTCTGGTCCAGGACGAAAAGGGAAAGCTCGTTCGGGATGCGCGCGCGGTTGAAGCGGGCGATACTCTCAGGCTGCGACTCTCGGCTGGCTCTCTCTCTTGCCGCGTGGAAAAGACGGAAGACGAATAATGCCTGGACCAACTCAAAAAAGCTCGCGCGGAAAGCGCAACCGCATCGTCATCAACATCGAAGGCGCTAAGCAGAAGGCGCGTGGCCTGAGAGGAGGAGGCAGCGGCGGAAAGGTGCTCGGCATCATCGGCATCCTGCTTCTGGTCATTATCCTCTCCATCGTCGCGGGCATCTACTTCTGGTGGCAGAGCTATAAGACGCGCCCTGCCTATTCGCTCGCGCTCATCGTTGACGCAGCGCAGCGCAACGACCAGGCGACCTTAGATGAGATGGTTGATACAAACCAGGTCGTCGAAAACTTCGTCAAGCAGATGACGGATAGGAACGGCGCTGGACTGTTGACTGGATTGAGCGACCCGCTGCGCAGGCAGGCACAGTCCGTGGCGCTCAGGTCTTTGCCGCAGGTCAGGGAGCGCGTCCGGCAGGAGGTCTCGAATCAAATCAAGGAGCTATCCACGCGCGCCGAAAGCAAACCCTTCCTGCTGATTGCGCTCGGCATGCCCTTCGCCGTAGACATCAAACAGCAGGATGAGACAGCCAGCGTCAAAGCCAATCTCAAGGAGAGACCCGTCGAGCTAACCATGCAACGCAACGGCGAACGCTGGAAAATCGTCGCCCTCAAGGACGACGCGCTCGCCGCACGCATCATAGAAAACATCACCAAAGGCCAGCCCGCCGCCAGCCAGCCCACGCTCCCAGACGTGCGCAAGGAGATTAAGAAGCGCCTGCCGCCTGGCGTGCCCGATATACCGCTGCTCGATAACAAGTGAAATATAAAGCAGGGATGCTTTGCTCAACAATTCAAAATGGCTACGAGATTCGGCTATAAGTAAAAGAACCGGAATCGAATATTTCCGGCTTGAGGGGGGTAAGGCAATAAGTTATTCAAGATGAAGAAGACAGAGAGACAGAGTCAGAGCTTTGAAGCATCGCTCGCCGCTTTGGAGAAGATCGTGCGCGAGCTTGAGCGCGGAGACTTGCCGCTCGAAAAGAGCCTGGAATTGTTCGAGCAGGGCGTGCGTCTTTCGCGTGAGTGCCAGGAGCGGCTTAATCAGGCCGAGCGGCGGATTGAGGTGCTCTTGCGCGACGAGGCGGGGCGGCCTGTGCTCGACGCCTTCGATGAGGATGAAGGGTTGAGAATCGCGGACGAGGAAGAGGCTGAGGATGATGAGAGCGTCTTCTGAGATTCCAGTGGTCCTGGATGCTGCGGACGTGCTCAGGTTCTTCAGGCAGTGCCGCACGCTGGTTGACGAGCGGCTGGCGCGGCTTCTGCCCTCCGAGCAGGACGGGCCGCAGCGTGTTCATAGCGCTATGCGTTGGAGTATCTTCGCCGGAGGCAAGCGACTGCGACCCGCGCTCGTCCTCGCAGTGGGCCGGACCTTTGAGCTGGCCGACGAAGAGCCTTTGCTGGCGACAGCCTGCGCGCTGGAAATGATTCACACCTACTCGCTGATTCACGACGACCTGCCCGCGATGGATGATGACGAGCTGCGGCGCGGACGTCCGACCTGCCATGTGCGTTTTGACGAAGCGACGGCCATCCTGGCGGGTGATGCGCTTCAGACGCTGGCCTTTCAGGTCATCGCCGAAGATGAGAGCCTGGCGGCTGAGATTCGCGTGCGACTCCTGTCGGAAGTGGCGCGTGCGGCGGGGACGCCGGGCGGGATGGTGGCCGGGCAGGGGTTCGATCTGGCAGCCGAAGCCGCTGGCGTGACGGGCGCAGAGCTTGAGCGCATACATCAGCACAAGACGGGCGCGATGATTATCGCAGCCGCGCGCGCGGGCGCGATTATCGCGGGCGCAAGCGACCTGGAAATCGAAGCCATAACGCGTTATGCTGCCGCCGTCGGGCTGCTCTTTCAGATTACGGATGACCTGCTCGATGTGACGGCGAGCGCCGAAGACCTGGGCAAGACTCCAGGCAAGGATGCGCGCTCAAGCAAGGCTACCTATCCGGCTCTTCACGGTCTTGAAGAGACGCGCGAGCTGGCCCGGAGGGTCAATCTTGAAGCCCGCGACGCGCTGGACCAGATAGAGCGACCGACTGCATTACTCTCTGCGATTGCAGACTTCATACTCCATCGCCGCGCGTGACGCGCGATTTTGACCTTGCGACGAAAGGATACTCTCTTGAAACCTCGCTTGCCTCTGATTATTCTCCTGCTCTTGATAACGGCTCTGCCCGCGCTGGCCCAGACTGAAGAGTGGGCGCCGTTTACCTTGCAGCCGTACCAGACAGAGATACACATCTGGACCAGCGCAGAGGGCTTGACCTACGCCAGAGTCAAGCTGACTTTCAATAATACAGGCCACAGGATTGTTGACTGGGGAGAGGTCGTCAGAAACGGCAACGACTTTTCCGTGGATATTAAGCCGGAAAGATGGACGGGCGTCTCCGGGCAGATGATTCTTGAGCTGGACCAGATTTATGAGCTTGGGAGGCTCGCTCCGGGCGCGTACACCTTCTCGGTCAAATCCAGGGGCGCGGCGGTCGAGAGCCAGCCCTTTGACCCGGTCGCCGTCATCGAACACTGGGAGGCGGCCACGCCCACCAGGGAGCAGACCCTGATCGGCATCAGGACCAGCGGGGGAGTGACTTTCGCTTTCGTCACATTGAACATGGGAGACCAGCCCGTCAGGGTTTTGGACTGGGGAACGGTCGCGCGCCACGAGACGGACTTTTCCATAGACATCAAGATAGAGCGCTGGACCGGAGCGCCCGTGCGCAGAGGTCCGGGCGTCAACCAGGCTTTCTCGCTTGGACCAACGCCGCCCGGCTCGTATTCCTTCACGGTCTATTCAAGAGGCGCGCTGGTCTTCCGGCAGCCCTTTAACGTTTTGAGCGCGAGCGGCTCTGTCTTTGGTAATCCGATTGACGACCCGCACTTCTTCGTCCGCCAGCACTATCTGGACTTTCTCAACCGCGAGCCTGAGTCCGGAGGGCTGACCTACTGGACCTACCAGTTAATCAATCCCTGCAACGGGCTGAGCACTTGCATCTACAGCATACGTCATCGCGTCTCTGCGGCCTTCTTCCTCTCCGCGGAATTTCACGAGACGGGCTACTTCGTCTATCGCTTCTACAAAGCCTCCTACGCGCGGCGGCCCGCTTACGCAGAGTTTGTGCGCGACCGCAACCTGCTGGTCGCCGGACCAAACATAGAGGCCAGCAAGCAGGCTTTCGCCGAAAACTGGACCAACCGCGCGGAGTTCAAAGAGGCTTATCCGGAAACCATGACGCCGGAAGAATTCGTCAACAAGCTCTTTGATACGATGCAGCTCTTTCCTTACACGGACGAGCGTTTACAGTTAGCCCAGGAGATGCGCGACGGCAAGACTCGCGCAGAGGTCTTGCGCGCCGCGATAGAGATACGTGAGTTTGTCCAGCGCGAGAAGAATCCGGCCTTTGTCCTGATGCAGTATTTCGGCTATCTGAGGCGCGACCCGGATGAGGGCGGCTACCTCTTCTGGCTCGATGTCGTCAACAACCGAGACAGAAATAACTACAACGGCATGGTCCGCGCCTTTATCAATTCGGCGGAATACAGGGCGCGCTTTAGCCAGTAGAAGACCCTCACCAGTCTGAGTATGAGGAAAAGAAGAAGGCCCGCGCCACAGGTTATGACGCGGGCCTTTTTCAAGTTGGGAAGCTCTCTCGAAAACTTTAACCGGCCCGTTTGAATTTCCAGACAGGGAGTTTGAATTTCAAACTTGCGGTTAGAAATTCAAACCCGTCGGTTGAAGTTTCAAACTCGCCGTTTGAATTTCCAACCAGGTAGTTAAAGTTTCCAACGCACTGGTTTGAAACTTTAACTGTCCGGTTAAAGTTTTCAACCGTCTTCCTTGAAAGATAAACCGCCAGGACCTTTTTTCAAACCAGCCGTCCTATAATTTCAACCAGCCCGTTAAAGCTTCAAACCGTCGCCCGGTTAAATATTTCCGCCCTCCCGATAAATCAAACTAGCCACCGCAGGCACGGAGGCACGAGAGAAGACAAATCAGGAGGTAAGAAGACCATTCAACGCATCTCTCCTTCTTATTCTCTGTCTCTCAGTTTTATTCTCTGTGCCTCTGCGCCTCTGTGGCAGACGTTCGGGGTTTGAAATAATCTCTTAATCAGCGGTCGCGGCCCTCTCCTGCATCGCGCGAAGCTCTTCGGGGATAAAGGTCGTGATGTGATGCGTGGCGGTGTGGCCATCTGCAAATGCCTGGTAGAGAGTGAAGTCTGGGAGCGAAAGACAGCTCAGCGGAGACTGGTGGTTATAGCCCGTGTCGAGGCCTATGACGCTGTGCGAGATGTATATGCCGTGGCGTCCGAGCCGTCCGAGCAGGGGCAGAAAAGGCGTCGGCGTGTGGCCGAAGATGCAGGGCTTGCCGTGATAGTTTTTGAAGAAATCCAGGTCGCGTGACCAGAGCAGCGTGTGCGGGTCCGTCTCGCGCGGGTGCTTGCCGCTCTCCAATCCGGCGTGAACGTAGAAGGCAAATTCGTCTTCGTAGAAGAGGGGCAGGCGATGGAAGAATTCAAGATGCTCAGGCGGGAGCATCTGCTTGATACGTTCACGCGCTCTGTCGAAATCCTCTTCCTTGACGAGACGCAGAAGGCCGCCCGTATATTGCTCGAAAGACATCTCGCCGCCCGTCACGGGCGAGAGCCAGAGATGAGAGCCGCCCTCCATAAAATCCAACAGCATCTGCTCGTGATTGCCGCGCAAACAGACGACGCGCTCCGGATTTTCGCCCTGCCATCGAATCACGTCGGAGACGACGCCGGGCGCGTCAGGCCCCCTGTCAATAAAATCGCCGAGGAAGACCAGCGTATCCTGAAGCGGCTCGCGCGGTATCATCTCAAGAATGAGATTGAGCTGCGCCCGTCTCCCGTGTATGTCTCCGATGACGAAAGTTTTCATGCGAGGCTTTATCCTTTGACCTGCTCGCGTCCTGTTTCGACGCGGGCTATCAGCTCCTTAAAGCGCGGGTGGTCGTGCAGAGGCTCCCAGATAGGGTTGGATTCAAACCAGGGGAGATTCTCGTTGCCCAAATCAATCGCACGCTCCAACCAATCGAGCGCCTCGTCGTACATTCCCTCCATAACGTAAGCAGAGGCGAGCCAGTAGGGCGCATCGTGATCCGCACGCGCCACCTCTTTGACCCTCTCGGTAAGTTGCGCGCGCGCCTCCTCGTGGCGACCGAGCGCGCTCAGCGCCATCGCGTAATGCGGGCGTATGCCGTCCATCTCAGGGTGCGTCTCAAGCAGTTCGCTCAAAATATCTGCGGCCTTCTGCGGCTCGCCGCGCCGGAAAAGCGTCGTCGCGCGGAAGGTCTTGATGAGCGGGTGGTCCGGCTCGACCGCCGCGCCCAGGTCCAGCTCAAGCATAGCATCATCGTAGCGCCCCTGATACATGTAGATGCGAGCGCGGTTATAGCTGACGACGACACGCTCTGCGGGGTTGAGCCGCAGCATACGGTCCAGGCTCCGCAGAGCCTTGTCATACTCTCCGTCCAGCCGGTAAAGATAAGAAGAGACGAAATGCACGCCGACGTTGCTCGGCGCTTCCTCGCGCAGCTTGGCGGCCTCGTCGCGCGCCTTCTTCTTCTCCCCCCGCGCCAGATAGAGAAAGACCATGTGCATACGCGCTTCGATAATGGTCGGGTCCAGGGCCAGCCCTTTATCAAAAGCCTCCTGCGCGCGCGCGTAATCATCCACGTCGCCCATACTCTTGATGACGCGGTTGGCATAGCAGCCGCCGAGCGCGCAATAGGCCAGAGCGAAGTTCGGGTCCAACTCTATCGCGTGCTTGAAATAGTCTATCGCCTGCTCTACGTCTTCGTTCGAGAGACTGTGGTAGATATAACGACCCATAGCATCGCGCCCGCGCAGGTATTCTTCGTAAGCCTCTGCATTCTGCGTCGCCTGCCGCTCAAGATTGACCTGCTCATCCTGCGTCAGCTCCAGCCGCAGCCCCTGCACGATGTGATGCGCGATCATGTCCTGCATCGTGATGATGTCGGTCGCGTCAGCATCCATGCGGTCGCTCCAGAGGATGTCGCCGGTCGTGACATCAACCAACTGGGCCGTTACGCGTATGCGGTCGCCCGAGCGCAGAAAGCCAGCCGAGAGGACAGCATTGACATTGAGCTGCCGCCCGGCATCGCGCGGGTCTATCTGCTGGCCCTGGTATTTGACGATGGCCGAAGAGGGACGCACGACCAGGGAACGCACGCGCGCCAGTTCCGTGATGACAGCATCGGCGAGCGAGAATTCGTAGAAGCTGGCCGACGGGTCGCGGTTCAGATTCTTGAATGGCAGGATAGCCAGGCTCTTGCGGTCCGGGTCGCCGATGCTGGTGAGGGGCGTGTCGTGGCTGTCTCTGGTAGGCATCGGCGAAGAGGAGCGCGGCGCGGTCGGGTTCTCGCTTCCCGTAATGTTACGCAGCCAGCGCACGGCGCGAGAGACTGGTCCACGGCTGTAGAGGTGACGCGGCGCGACCTGCATCGGCAGGGTACGGGCCTCGCTGTCCACATAACTCTCCGAGACCTCTCGCATCAGGCTCTTTAGCTCATCACGCAATTCGGAAATCTTCTGGTAACGAGCGTGAGGATTCTTCGCCATCGCCTTGTCGAGTATCTCCTGTAGGCGCGGCGGGAGAGGCTCGCGACGCGCCTCGGCGAGACGCTTCGGCTCAGAGTGTATGACAGCGTGGCGCACATCCACGCTGGTCCTGCC